>CAZZLH010000012.1:7206-14330 GCA_964654815.1 uncultured Actinomycetes bacterium | reverse complement strand
TTCAACTACCCGTGTGCATGAAGTGGCTTGCCAGCCAGCGCCAAGTGGGCTTCACCCATCGCCTCGGACATAGTGGGGTGGGCGTGAATGTAGGGCGCAACATCATCAGCGGTTGCCTCCCAGTTGAAGATCAATTGGGCCTCAGCTAGCAATTCACCGACGCGGCTACCAACGATATGAATGCCGAGGATCGGACCATTCTTCTGCGCCACTAATTTAACTGAGCCAGCGGTCTTCAATATCTGAGACTTGCCATTACCGGCTAAATCGTAGGAAATCTCAACCACATCGTAACCGCGCTCCTTTGCCACAGCAGTTGATAAACCAACTGATGCTACTTCCGGTTCGGAGTAGGTGACGCGAGGTACGCCATCGTAATTAATGGCACGAGGGTTGAGTCCAGCAATCTCCTCTGCGACCAAGATTCCTTCTTGGAAGCCAACATGGGCTAATTGCAAAGTTGGGATCAAATCGCCAACTGCCCAGATCCCAGGCACGTTGGTACGACACTTATCATCAACCAGTACGTAACCACGTTCCATCTTGATGCCTTGTTCTTCATAACCAAGACCGGCAGATACCGGACCGCGCCCTACGGCGACTAATAAAACTTCCGCAGAAAATGATTTGCCATTCTCCAACGTCACAGTCACGCCATCAGCGGTCACCGAATGTGATTGGAACTTATTGCCCACTTCGAAGTTGATGCCGCGCTTTCGGAAGGCGCGCTCTAATTGTTTAGATGAAGTCTCGTCCTCGAGGGCAATCAATCGAGGTAGCCCTTCAATAATGGTGACATCGGCGCCGAAAGATTTCCAGACTGAAGCAAACTCGCATCCAATTACTCCGCCACCTAGAACTATCGCGCTCTTTGGCACGTAATCCAAATTCATCGCATGATCTGAGGTGAGTACGCGCTTACCATCGACATCAAGACCGGGAAGGGTTTTTGCGTAGGAACCAGTCGCTAGCACTACATGCTTGCCGGTGTACTGAGCGCCATTTACTTCGACGGTATTTGGTGAGACTAACTTGCCCCAACCCTCTACATAGGTGACATTTCTCGATTTGATCAAACCGGCAAGACCCTTGTAAAGACGGGAGATGACGCCATCCTTATAAGAATTGACACCCGCCATATCGATTGGATTATTGGCATCGAGTGATGCTTTGATGCCGAATTCACCGGCATGACGGGCAGAATCTGCGATCTCTCCGGCGTGTAGCAACGCCTTGGTTGGGATACATCCACGGTGCAAACAAGTTCCGCCGACTTTATCGGCCTCGATTAAAACTACCGATAGACCTAACTGGGAAGCGCGCAGGGCACATGCATAGCCACCAGAACCGCCACCAAGAATTACTACGTCATATGACATCTATTTGCTCCAAATGAGTTTCAAATTAGATCCGCTCGGGGTGCTTTGCTCGCCCCTGGCCTATCTTGCCACCGGCGATAAATTAAAGGTAATCCGCTACCGGGCCATTTCAATTAATGAACGCACCGATACGCCTGTCGCTCCCACTGGAGTGTGGCCATGTGCCTTACCGGTGTTTAGTTCGACTCCTGCGATATCTAGATGTAACCAAGGTAACTCATTATTAATGAACTCTTTTAAGAAGAGCCCTGCAACTAGTGCGCCACCCATACGTTCGCCGATATTAGCGATATCTGCAACAGCAGTATCTAATGAAGGTCGCAATTCTTCGGGCAGTGGTAATTGCCAGAATTGCTCTCCCGTTATTTTGGTGCGCTCCAAGAATTGATCACAAAGTTGCTGATTATTTGTCATTACTGCGGAATATCGAGTGCCAAGTGCAACCACTTTCGCGCCGGTCAATGTCGCTACATCAATGATGGCATCGAGCTTCTTATTTTCTTGCGCTTTGACTATGGCATCTGCCAGAACCAAGCGACCCTCGGCATCCGGATTTAAAACCTCCACTGTCTTGCCACCATAGATTGAGATGATGTCGGATGGTCTAGTCGCAGTATCTGAAACCATATTCTCAGCTAGCGCGGCCCAAGCATCGATTGCAATTGGTAACTTCAATTCCGCAATGGCCAGGATCGCGCCACACACAGATGCAGCGCCTGTCATATCGCCTTTCATCTCATCCATTTTTGCTGCAGGTTTTAATGCCAAGCCACCTGAATCAAAGGTGATGCCTTTGCCGATATATGCAAGATTCCGTTTTGCTCTGGCAGGCTTGTAAGAGATGTGGAGCAAGCGAGGTGGATTGGCCGAACCTTGGCCCACGCCTATCAGGCCACCGAAACCTTGCGCCTTTAATTGCCTCTCATCCCAAACTTTTATCTTCAAACCTGGAACCTGCTTAGTCGCCGCACTAACTAATTCGACAAATTTCTTCGGGTTTAGATAGCTAGGTGGCATATTCACCAAGTCACGAGTGAAGCAGGTCCACTTCATGGTGGTCTCAACCTCTTTTAATAATTTGCTATCGCCATCTGCATCGATGTAGACCTCCTCAAGCGGGGCTTTCTGATCTTTCTTGCTATGGCCGCGAAATTCGGTGAAGGTGTAAGAGCCAAGCGCCGCACCCTCTGCGATCGCCCTTGCATCATTATTTATCGAGAAGATTGCGCTCTTTAACCCATGCAAATTCTGCGCCGCAATGCCACTTGCGCGACGGATAGTTTCAGAAGGATATTTAGCTTGGCGCTTTCCTAAACCGGTGAAGACCAGAATCTTGGTTGCGGTTCCGGGAAGTTTGATGATCTCATCTGCCTTTCCCGACGCTCCCATATCTTGCAATGTCTGCAGAATCTCCCGCTCTGCCAATTTGAGGTTACTGACTATCTCCAGCTCGCCATTTTCTCTCTGTGCCAGTCCTACAACTAGCGCATCACTCTTTGCGGTGCCGTTGAGAATCCGAAGTTTGGGCATTTACCTAGGATAAACCATCGACTATTGGATATCTTTACGCCATGAAACATTCGCCACTGCATGCTAAGCATGAGGCGCTTGGGGCGAAGATGGCAGATTTTGGCGGCTGGCTGATGCCCATCGAATACCCAGGCGGCGGGGTCTTAGCTGAGCATGATGCAGTACGAAATCGGGTCGGCATTTTTGATGTATCTCATTTAGGAAAGATATCTATCGTTGGCCCCGGCGCTAAGGATTTTGTCAATCAGATACTGACCAATGATCTTGATCAGATTAAGGATGGACAGGCGCAATATAACTTGCTCTGCAATGAAAGTGGTGGGGTAATAGATGACATCATCGCTTATCGCAAAAGTGAATCGGATATATTTCTAATTCCGAACGCGGCAAATTGCAGCAAGGTCTTCGCGGTATTAAGCCAGAGCGCGCCAGCTGAGTTGAAACTCACCAACCAACATGAAGATTTTGCAGTTATCGCAATCCAAGGACCTAACTCCAAGGAATTGCTAACCAAACTCCACGTTAAGGTAGAGCTTGATTACATGTCGTTTACCAAAGGCGAGATCGCAGGCTGCGAGGTAATCATCTGTCGTACTGGTTACACCGGAGAGCACGGCTACGAAGTGCTGCCAAAATGGTCAGAGGCGAGCAGAGTTTGGGATGCAATCGCTGCGAACTTAGGTGATGGCTTGATCTGCGGTCTTGGTGCAAGAGATACCTTGCGAACCGAGATGGGTTATCCGCTTCATGGCCAAGAGCTTTCAGAATCAATCTCCGCTTCGATATCTGGCGCCTCTTGGGCTATCGCCTTCGATAAGCTCAATAGAAATAATCAGGGTAAATCGGGCGACTTCCACGGAGCAAAAACCCTGCAGGCCGAGAAGATCTCGGGAGCTGCCCGGCGCTTACGTGGTCTTAAGTTAATTGATCGTGGCATACCACGTGGGCATATGGCGATCGTTAAAGATGGCGATGTGATTGGTGAGACCACCTCAGGTACTTTCTCTCCGACTTTAAAAGTTGGAATCGCACTTGGCTTAGTTGATACCAGCTACAAAGTGGGGGATGAGGTAGAGATTGATGTGCGTGGCCGTAAATTGAAGGCAGAGATAGTCAAGCTGCCTATGGTCACACCTCATGTCAAATAAATTTAATCTCTGAAACAAAATTAGCTTTGCGGGCGCTGCGCTTTAGCGCTGCCAAGACTCCCGGGCCAATCGCAACAATTAGTAGCGCGGTAAAAATCGCACGTGGCACATTCCATGCCATAGAGGTGGCAATGTGATAGGCGAAAAATCGCTGAAAGTTATCCATTAGCGCATCACCCGGTATGTATGAGAGTTGGGTTTTGGGACCTAAGGCGAAGGGCCAAAATTGCAGGTCCATCAAAATGCCAAAAAGTTCGGCAACAATTAGAGAGACGAATACCAAAAGGGTGAGCTCAATTCGTTTCGATTTTGGCTTAGGCATTATCCCTGCGATCAATCCAACCCATCCCGCAGCAAATATTTGATAGGGCAACCAAGGGCCAAAACCACCGGTTAGGAATGCCGAGAGCAACATTGACTGCACGCCAAGAAGAAAGCCGAAACTGGCGCCAAAGACATAACTGGCCAGAATCAACAGAAACCACATGGGTTCGATGCCAGCTGCCCCCGCGCCAAGTGGGCGAAGTGCAGCGATTAGGGCGCTAAGTAGCGCAAGCAGCGCGAGAGTTTTGGCATCTAACTTTGCCTGCCCAATGATGGCAAGTAGAAGTAGCGCGGCAAGTGGAGTAGCTAGCCAGAAGAGGGTAGCGCTTTGATTATCCCGCGATAGAAAAGGCCAGAAGAAGCCAAGCGCGCTGATCAAAGAGACCGCAACCAGCGCCGCAACCTTTAATCCTCTGAATCGAAAAATATCGGCTGTCTTCATTGCATTCCCTGCAGAACATCGGAGATGGTCAACCATTTTCGTGGTGACATCACCTTGGTAACTTGGGGTGCGAATGCGGGAGAGGCAAGTAAAACATCGATTGTCGGACCATCCGCAACAATCTCACCTTCAGCCAAAATCAAGATTCGTGAGGCTAATTCCGCGACCAATTCGACATCGTGCGTTGCGATAAACACCGCGGTGCCCAAATTAGCTCTAGCCACCAATTGTGAGATCAAAATTGCTTTGGCGCTGTAATCCAAACCTCTGGTGGGTTCATCAAGAATCAATAAATCAGGGTTCGGCGCCAGCACAATGGCAAGGACCAACGCTAAGCGCTGGCCCTCAGATAAATCTCTAGGGTGTGAATTTGATCTGATATTCGGCGCAATTTCTGCGAGTAATTTCTCGGTGGTTCCGGATGGCAGTGAGTTGTCTCTATCGGTCTGCTGGCATTCAGCTAAGACACTCTGGTGGTAGAGCAAATCATTGGCATCTTGAGGGATGTAACCAATTCGATTGACCGCCTTTTCGATTTTTCCCTGGTAATCGACGACATCTAAGAGAGCTTTGAGCAGAGAGCTCTTTCCCGCGCCATTTCGCCCCATCAACGCGACAATCTCGCCCTTACTCAAATCAAAGTTGATCGGTTTGAGCGCTATCTGCTCGCCATACTTGACCGATAGGTTCTTGGCGCGCACCAGAACCTGGGGCGCTGCAGTTTTGCTTACAACTGCGCTCTCATTGGCTGGGGCTATTTCGGAGAATTTATCGCGAATCGATTCAGTCTGTTTTCGTAAGTCGCGCACCGACAATGAGATCTCGGGCAATTTAAGCGCTCTAGCTAATCGCACAATGGGCGGAGCAATCTTGGAAGTTTTCAATATCTCCTCTGGCTTGCCGATTCGGGTATTTCCATCGGCTCCAATCTCAATAACGGTATCTACATAACCGATCACTCTCTCGAGTCGGTGTTCGGCAATAATCACAGTGATTCCAACATCATGAACCAAGCGCTGCAGTATGGCCAGCACCTCTTCGGCCGCGACTGGATCTAAGGCGCTGGTTGGTTCATCAAGCACCAGGATCTTGGGATGGAGCACCATCGCGGCGCCGATAGCAACTCGCTGTTGTTCGCCTCCTGAGAGCGTGGCGATCTTTCGATCCCTGATCTGGTTTAGGCTAAGTAAATCCAGGATCTCTTCGATGCGTTTACGCATTACATCTGGTGGCAGATTTAGAGATTCCATGGAGAAGGCCAACTCATCTTCAACGATGTCTGTAACAAAGCCATTGATGGGATTCTGTCCGACAATTCCGATCAACTCCGCTAATTCACCAGGACGGACATTGCGGGTAGAGATGCCATTAACCTCTACATTGCCAGCCAAGATGCCGCCGGTGTGATGAGGCACTAGGCCATTTATCAGGCGTAACACGGAGCTCTTACCGATTCCGGTTTCACCGATGATTAAAACGAATTCACCTTCACCGATCTGGAAATTCAATTTATCCAAGATGGTGCGCTCGGCTGTTGGGTAGATAAGAGAGACGCCTTCAAATTTGATCATAGTGATACCGCCAAGAATGCCAATGAGGTTGCCACGAAGAGCGCATCTTTAAGCGCAAAAGTTGGCACTTGATACTTACTTCGTTTTCGCGAAACTCCATATCCACGAGCATCCATGGCAGCCGCCAAGTCCAGCGCTCTGGCTAGTGAATCTTCGAGTAATGGCATTGCCACTTGGCGCCAAGCGAAGAATCGATTGCGCGAGATGCCACGCAATTCTTGCGCGATTCGTATTCGCTTCAAGTTGGTTATCAATTGAGGCATCAAAGTCGTGGCAACTATCAAGACCATCCCTACCTCGTAGAACATGGCGGGAAAGGAGCGAATCAAGGAACGAGGATTGGTAAGAGAGGTAGCTGCGCCAAACAAAGCAATGATTGCTGCGATATTTAGGCTCTCGATGATTGTGGAGCTAACTCGCTGCCATGTGACGGCGCCACCCAATCGAATTCCAGCCATCCAATCGGGAAGAGGGATGGTGGGTAGAGTAAATAAAGTGGTACCTGGCACTGGCACGCCAATGAGGATTCCAATCGCGACCCGGAAGGCGATTACAAATAGCGCTAATTTGAGCGCCCAATTGAAACTATTGGCCCAGGGGCCATCGGATTTGAATCGGTGAACCAGCGCCGCAACGAAGAGCAAGGTGCCAATAGTCAATGGCGTGCTCTGGATGCGCACCAGTGCGGTGGCTATGAATCCGCACCATAGCCACCAAGCGATTGGATGTA
>CAZZLH010000012.1:0-7106 GCA_964654815.1 uncultured Actinomycetes bacterium | reverse complement strand
CGCACCAGTGCGGTGGCTATGAATCCGCACCATAGCCACCAAGCGATTGGATGTAACTTGCGCACTTTACTTATTCCACCATTTCAACTATCTCAACTATCTCTAATTTTTTGAAAGCTTAATTCGCAAAGTAATTTATGTCGTTGGCGAGTTACTTGGCGGAGGCTTTGATCAGAGATTTTGGCGTGGTTATCTCGGTGCTGCACTCTTTTGCGGGGAAGTTATTTAGACCGCAGACAAAGCCCGATGAGTCGGTGCGGATCGGCACCACTTTATTTAGAATCTCAAGCCCATTGCTTCCAGATTTAGCGGTGACGCAACGTCGAATCGTCTGTTGGACCAATTCGCCCTTTGGCGCAATGGCGCGTAATCCAAAGTCCACGACCACCGCGACTCGAACCATTCCAGATTGCGCCGGGGTGCCAGCACAGATCGCCTTGAAATTGGGCTTAAGTGTCGGGTTACCGGTATCAACTGTGTTGCTGGAGAATGAGAAGCGCCAACCTTCGACTGCGCCATCTTTGGGAGTGGCAGCGGCAGGTCCAGTCGTGGCATAGCTCCAAGCGCTACTGCCAGGGGCAGCTTGGAAATAGCCCCAATAGCGCCAACCTTTCTCACTCTTCTCAGCAGCGCTTGCACTCGATGTTAAGTTTGTCGAAAAGGCTAAGGTCATTGAAAGAAGAGCGATGGCGGTAAAGAAAGAGTTTATTTTTTTATAAGAATTTAACTTCAATTCTGGTTCCTTTAGATTCAGGCAAGGAACGGGCGGTCTATAAACTAAAAAAGCCGCTCACTCGGGATTTCAATAGGGATTTCAGTAGGGATTTCAACTGAGCTATTGGAGTGAACGACATTCTGCAAAGTTTCTAAGACTTAGCCCCGCAGTCCTCGGCGGGTGGTCTGTTCTATCGAGATTCAGGTAATCCGGCTTTACGGTTGCGGGTCAGCGTTGGATTTTCACCATACTTCCCCTGAAAAACGAAGTATTAAGTTGTAGGCTGGATACAACCATAATTCAGAAGTTCTGTCTATCAACAACGCGGGAGTGGCCATGGAATATCGCAAACTGGGTAATTCGGGTATGTATGTGTCGGAGATTTCCTTCGGCAATTGGATCACCCACGGCTCACAAGTCGAACAAGAGGCAGCGATCAAATGTGTTCGCACTGCGCTCGATTGTGGCATCACCACTTTAGATACCGCCGACGTGTACGCAGGCACCAAGGCCGAAACCGTGCTCGGCAAAGCGCTTAAAGGCGTGCGTCGTGAGTCATACGAACTATTCACCAAAGTCTATTGGCCAACCGGACCGGGCAAGAACGATCGCGGTTTATCTCGCAAACATATTATGGAATCTGCGCATGCATCTTTGAAGCGGTTGAATACCGATCACATTGATCTCTACCAAATGCATCGTTTCGATTATGCGACCCCGCTTGAGGAATCACTAAGCGCCTTTGACGATCTGATTCGCCAAGGAAAGGTCATGTATATCGGTTTCTCCGAGTGGCGAGCCGAAGAGATCTCCGCAGCGCTTCGAATTCAAAAAGAGTTGGGTTACGACAGGTTTATCTCTAGCCAACCGCAGTACTCCGCACTTTGGCGAGTAATTGAAAAAGAGGTAGATCCGATTTGTAAACGTGAAGGCATCGGACACATAGTCTGGTCTCCGATTGGCCAAGGAGTGCTATCTGGAAAATATCTACCAGGGCAGAAAGCTCCAGCCGGTTCGCGCGCAACCGATAAGAAAGGTGGCGCAAACATGATTAGCCGATGGATGCGAGATGATGTTTTAACTGCAGTTCAGAAGCTGCGCCCAATCGCGGAGCGTGAAGGGCTAACCATGAGCCAATTGGCCATTGCTTGGGTATTACAGAACCCCAACGTCTCATCTG
Source organism: uncultured Actinomycetes bacterium (assembly GCA_964654815.1). Classification (GTDB taxonomy): domain Bacteria; phylum Actinomycetota; class Actinomycetes; order Nanopelagicales; family Nanopelagicaceae; genus ZLKRG08. The sequence goes on along the minus strand of CAZZLH010000012.1, from coordinate 5,211 downwards.
CGATCATTGGTGCGACAAAACCAGCGCAGGTAAAAGAGAATGTGAAGGCAAGTGGCGTCAAACTAAGCGCAGATACCTTGCGCGATATTGATGCCGCGTTAAATGGGGTAATCGAACGCGATCCAAGCAAGACTGAGAGCCCGAAGGAGCGCCCTTAACGGGAAGAGGCGACTTTAAAAGTCGGTCTGGCCACGCTTTACCTGCGGGCGTGGGATTCGAGTTCGTCTCATCTGCGTCGAACGAAGGAAGGCATACATAGCGATTCCCTTGGTTGATTCATTAGGGAATTTCTCGGCAACCTTCTTCTTAACTCTGCGTCCAAAGAGGATGCCATCTATTGCGGCAGAGATTAAGACTACGTACATCACCATGATTGAGACCAAAGCGACCGTTTGATTTCGGGTGAAAGAGAAGAGCAGCACCACAAAGATCAATGGTAGGAAGTACTCACCAAAACTAAATCTGGCATCGACCATATTTCGCACATAGCGCCTTACGGGGCCACGATCGCGTGGCAGAAGCGCGCCCTCTTCACCGCGCGCCATCGCGCTTCGCACTGCTAATCGTTGCTGGCGAAGTTCTTCGCGCCGGGCTCGCTTCTCGGCACGAGTTTTAGCCGGAGCCAATGAGGCGCCTGGCTTGACCTCGACCTCTTTACGCTTTGGGGTAGGGCGACCTTTCTTCTGCGTCACGCGCTTGGCTCCTTTGTTCAATTTCCATCCGGGATTTATATCCAAATCTTATTCCAAAGTCCCATGCCAAAGTCCTTCTAAAAATGGGCGCTGCTCACTCAGCCTGCAAACTAGGAGTGATTTAGCGCGCTAGTATTCTCCTATCGCAATGTGGCCTATGGGCTGCATTGACTTAAGCAATTGAGGCAGTTAAGGCAATTGAGGCAATTAAGGCAATAAAGGCAATTGAAGCAAAGGAAATGGAGTTCTAATGACTACCGAGACCACCAACACAACCAGTTCATCCTCTGCGACCACGTCGACCGGGATTGTGTTAACTGAAGTTGCTTCGGCAAAGGTAGCGGCCTTGCTTGCCCAGGAGGGTCGCGATGATCTCTATCTTCGCGTTGCCGTTCAACCAGGTGGTTGCTCTGGACTTCGATATCAGCTCTACTTCGATGATCGCACAATGGATGGCGATATTGAGCGAACCTTTGGTTCGGCAAGTGGCAGCGTAAAGGTCAAGGTCGACAAGATGTCAGACCCTTATCTAGCTGGAGCCACAATCGACTTCGTGGATACCATCGAGAAGCAGGGCTTCACGATTGATAATCCAAATGCCCAGGGCTCATGCGCCTGTGGCGATTCCTTCCACTAATTCCCGCCATTAAATCCCGCCATCGCACTCGGGGCCTTTCATTTCGGAACCTTTAAAAATTGGCTAAAACTGCCTCAAATGTGAGGGAGCGCACCGCCGATGGATTCAGCGTTTAAGAGGCTCAAGACTAGAATTTTCACATGCCTCTGCGCCTAAAAAGCAGCCAAAATCGCTCTGCCGGAACTGGCGCGCGCGGAATTAAGGGAGCCTCGCTGGCGCTAATCGCAGCGCTCGCAACTCTCGTATTAACTGGTTGCACCAACGGCTCGGTCTATGGGTTCGAATCAGATATCACTAGCGTTAACGAAACTTCATGGCATTTATGGCGTGGATTCTGGTTGGCGGCGGCGGTAGTTGGCATCTTCACCGCGATATTGATTCTTTGGCCGGTGGTGCGCCATCGCCGCAAAGTGGGCGATCCTGAATATCCAAAGCAGACCCAATACAACATTCCAGTCGAGGTCGCTTACACGGTGATTCCTTTTGTGATTGTGGCATTTCTCTTCTACTTCACCGCGCGCGATGAAGCGAAGATCGTCGCGAAAGAGCCATCAAAGGTAATGCATGTCATCGATGTGACTGGTATCCAATGGTCTTGGCAATTTGGCCATAAAGATGGCGGTGCAAATGCGGTGGTTACCGGAACACCAGCTCAACCTCCAACATTGGTCTTGCCTCAAGGGGAGCGGGTTCAGTTCAACATCTATTCAAACGATGTGGTCCATGGTTTCTGGATTCCGGACTTTATGATTCAGATTCAGAACCTTCCAGGTGTTAAGAACCATATTGAATTTACCGCAAACAAATTGGGAGAGTATCCAGGGCGCTGCAACATCCTCTGCGGCAGAAGCCACAGTCAGATGCTCTTCAAAGTTAAGGTAGTGACTCCGGCAGAGTACAAAACCTATGTCGAGCAACTTTCAGCACAGAGCAAGGTAGGCGCCTAATGACAACATATGCACAACCGCCCGTAACTCAAATCAAGCGAGCGCCGCTACCGCCGACCTCCAAAGGTCGCATCATCGTTAAGTGGATTACCTCAACTGATCACAAGACCATCGGATATCTATATCTAATGACCTCTTTTGGCTGGTTCATGGTGGGTGGTCTATTAGCGCTCTTGATTCGCGGTGAATTAGCTCGTCCTGGAATGCAGTTCCTCTCCAACGAGCAGTACAACCAGATATTCACCATGCATGGCACCATCATGTTATTGATGTTCGCTACGCCGCTCTTTGTTGGTTTTGCCAACGTCATAATGCCGCTACAAATTGGCGCAGCCGATGTGGCCTTCCCAAGATTAAACATGCTCTCATATTGGCTCTTCCTCTTCGGCGGCATCATGGCAACCGCAGGTTTCTTATCTCCTGGAGGCGCTGCCTCATTTGGTTGGACCGCATATGCGCCGCTTTCGAATTCGGAATACTCGCCTGGAATTGGTGGCGATCTTTGGATCGTGGGGCTAGCAATTGGTGGTCTTGGCACGATTTTAGGCGGCGTAAATTTCATCACCACTATTTTCACAATGCGCGCGCCAGGTATGACGATGTTCCGTATGCCAATCTTTACCTGGAACGTATTGCTTACCTCTATTTTGATTCTCTTGGCATTCCCGCCACTAGCTGCGGCTCTACTCGGACTTGAAGCTGATCGCTTATTTGGTACTCATATATTTGATCCAGCAAATGGCGGTGCGATGCTTTGGCAGCATCTCTTCTGGTTCTTCGGACATCCCGAGGTATATATCCTGGCGTTGCCTTTCTTTGGAATCGCAACCGAGATTCTTCCGGTGTTTAGTCGTAAACCAGTATTTGGTTACAAAGGTTTGATCGCTGCGACCATTGCAATTGCAGCGCTCTCGGTTTCAGTCTGGGCGCATCACTTGTTCGCAACTGGACAGGTGCTACTGCCATTCTTCTCATTTATGACTTTCTTGATTGGTGTTCCCACTGGTGTTAAGTTCTTCAATTGGATCGGCACCATGTGGCGCGGCTCCATCTCGATGGATACGCCGATGCTCTGGGTGGTTGGCTTCTTGATTACCTTCTTATTCGGTGGCTTGACCGGAATCATTCTCGCCTCACCACCACTTGATTTTGCAGTCTCAGCATCATATTTCGTGGTGGCGCACTTCCACTACGTACTCTTTGGCACCGTGGTCTTTGCGATGTTTGCAGGCTTCTATTACTGGTGGCCAAAGATGACTGGCAAGATGCTTAACGAGACCTTAGGCAAGATCCATTTCTGGACGCTCTTCTTCGGTTTCCACATAACATTCTTGATTCAACATTGGTTAGGTATCAAGGGCATGCCACGCCGTTATGCCGATTATCTGCCCTCTGATGGTTTTACCGGCATGAACATGATCTCCACTGTTGGATCATTCCTACTTGCGCTCTCGATGATTCCTTGGTTTGTAAATCTATGGATCACCAGAAAGAGCGAGCCAGTTGGGGTAAATGATCCATGGGGCTTTGGTCAGTCGCTTGAGTGGGCCACAACATGTCCACCACCTCGACACAATTTCTATTCAATGCCACGTATTCGCTCGGAGCGACCAGCTTGGGATGTAAATCATCCGGAAGCGCCAATCGAAAAGACACATTAAACATGAAAACTTCTTGGGTTCTCTTCGCTGGTATCGGCGCCTTCTATGCGCTAATGACAGTCATCTATCACGGATTAGGTGGCGAACCTGCGGGAGTTGCTTGTCTGCTTCTTAGCGCATGCCTTGCATTCTTGGTTGCCTTCTATGTTTGGTTTACGGCTCGCCGAGTTGGCGAATTACCAGAGGATCGACTTGATGCAGAGATTGCAGATGGCGCTGGCGAATTAGGTTTTTATAGCCCACATTCATGGTGGCCACTAGCAGTTGCTTCATGCACCATATTGGCCGGCATCGGTCTGATTATTGGCTGGTGGTTGACTGCGATCGCGGTAGGTCTTTTGATTATTTCTATCATAGGTTTTGTGACCGAATACGAACAGCCAACTTCAGCTCATCATTAAAAGCGGGGCAGATATATAAAGCGAGAATCTGATTGGGAGCGCTCATGATAGAGGCGCTCTTTTTAGGTTTGATCCAGGGTCTTACTGAATTTCTGCCGATCTCATCAAGTGCGCACCTTCGAATCATTGGCGAATTTCTACCCAATGCTAAAGATCCGGGCGCGACATTCACCGCCATCACCCAGATCGGCACCGAACTTGCGGTGCTACTCTTTTTTAGAGTGGAGATTGCTTCGATCATTAAGAATTGGTTTCGTAGGTCAATCTTGCGTAATCGAAATCTAACCGCTGAAGACCTGGCCGATAACAAGATGGGTTGGATGATCATCATCGGTTCGCTGCCTATTTTTATTTTGGGTTTTCTCTTTCAAGATACCATCCGCACCACCTTTAGATCACTTCTTTTAATCGGACTGACTCTGGTTATCTTCGGTCTAATTCTTGGTATCGCCGATTACATAGGGCAGAGCGATAAAGGCCTAAAAGACCTCTCGATCGCCAATGTCTTGCTCTTTGGTATCGGGCAATCTCTGGCTTTGATTCCTGGCGTCTCAAGGTCGGGCGCTACCATCGCGATTGGTCGATTGATGGGCTTTAATAGAAGCGCGGCTACCAAGTTCTCATTTTTATTGGCGGTCCCTGCGGTTTTGGGTAGCGGTCTTTACGAACTTTATAAATCGATATCAGAGCCATCGCTAAGAGTTTTCAACTTCCTGGAGACCGGCCTAGCCACTGCGGTGGCATTTGGCGTCGGTTATGCGGTAATCGCCTGGCTGATGAAATTTGTCTCTACCAATAGCTTCACACCTTTTGTGATCTATCGGGTGGCCCTCGGTTCTCTGGTGATTACTGGGGTACTGATCAACTTCTTTT
>CAZZLH010000011.1:16308-36348 GCA_964654815.1 uncultured Actinomycetes bacterium | reverse complement strand
GGGTAACTGTCTATTTAGATGATGATGAAGCGGCAGATATTTGGCATAAGAAGATCGGTGTACCAAAGGAGCGGATCCAGCGCCGCGATATGAATGACAATTTCTGGTCTATGGGAGTACCTGGTCCCTGCGGGCCTTGCTCTGAGATTTATTTCGATCGTGGCCCGTCCTACGGCAAAGATGGTGGACCGATTGCCGATGAAGAGCGTTATCTAGAAGTTTGGAATCTAGTCTTCATGCAGTTCGAACGCGGCGCCGGAAGTGGCAAGACCGATTTTCCAATTCTGGGAGACCTGCCAGCCAAGAATATTGACACTGGCCTTGGCCTAGAACGTATGGCAGCAATTTTGCAAGGCGTTGAGAATATCTACGAGATCGACACCACACGCATGATCCTAAATCGCGCAGTTGATTTGACTGGCGTTAAATATGGAACCGCAAACAAGAGTGATGTCTCACTGCGAGTGATTGCAGATCATGCTCGAACCGCTGCCATGTTGATAAGTGATGGCGTGACGCCAGGTAATGAAGGGCGGGGTTATGTGCTACGTCGCATGATGCGTCGCACGATTAGAAATATGCGCCTGCTCGGTTCCCAAGAACCAGTTATCAAAGAGTTGATTGATGCTTCCATCTCGGCTATGGGCGCGCAATATCCAGAATTAGTAACTGATAAGACTCGAATCGAAAAGGTAGCCATCGCCGAAGAGGAGACTTTCCTTCAGACCCTCAAGAGTGGTACCCAGATATTTGATATTGCTGCCGCGGAAGTTAAAGCGGCTGGCCAATCCACACTCTCAGGTGATGCAGCATTTAAATTGCATGATACTTATGGTTTTCCAATTGATTTAACCCTCGAAATGGCGGGTGAGCAAGGTTTAGCAGTTGATGCAGAAGGTTTCCGAAGGCTCATGAAAGAGCAGCGGGAGCGGGCCAAAGCTGATTCCAAGGCGAAGAAGAGTGGCCATACCGATCTAAGTGAATATCGAAAAATCGCAGATGAGAATGGATTATCTGAGTTCATTGGTTACCAACATGTCGAATCTGAGGGCAAGGTACGAGGATTATTAGTTAACGGCAAAAGCGTGATGAGCGCCTCCGAGGGTGATGAGATAGAAGTGGTATTGGATCGCACACCTTTCTATGCCGAAGGTGGCGGTCAGTTGGCTGACGGTGGCCTTATCACTTTAAGCAATGGCGCACGCATACAAATTGATGATGTCCAATCACCGGTGCCATCGCTAAATGTGCATCGAGGTCGAGTTATTGTTGGCGCGATAGAAGTCGGCAATGATGTTCACGCGGTGATTGATTTGGAACGTAGGCGCGCAATATCCAGAGCACACTCCGCAACACATATGGTCCATAAGGCGTTTCGTGAGATCTTGGGCGAAACTGCCACTCAGGCGGGTTCTGAGAATTCCCCCGGCAGATTCAGATTTGATTTTCCAGCCACGGGTGCGGTGCCAACTTCGGTATTAAATGATGTGGAGGCTCGAGTTAACTCACTGCTACTTGAGGATTGGGAGGTAACTGCCGAAGTAATGAGCCAAGCAGATGCCAAGAAGATTGGCGCTATGGCCTTATTTGGTGAAAAGTACGGAGATCAAGTTCGGGTGGTAAGCGTGGGCGATTGGGCCAGAGAGCTCTGTGGTGGCACCCATGTTTCACGAACTGGCCAACTTGGAGTCATCAAATTGATCTCGGAATCTTCGATTGGCGCTGGCGTTCGACGGGTTGAGGCATTAGTAGGAGTCGATGCCTACCGATTCTTAGCACGGGAACATATCTTGGTTAATCAACTGACCGATTTAATTAAAGGCGCTAAACCGGAAGACCTACCGGAGCGAATCAACGAAGTTTTAACCAAGTTAAAGGATACTGAGAAGGAGTTAGGACAATTACGTTCTCAGCAGGCTTTGGCTCAAGTTGATAAATTGCTTAGCAACGCTAAGTCGATCGGCGATATCAAATATCTAGCCGCTAATCTAAATTCCGGAATTAGCGTAGAAGATCTGCGAACCATGGCGCTCGATATCCGAAATCGTTTAGGCGAATCTATTGTGGTGTTGGTAAGCGTGGTAGATGCCAAAGCTATTCTGGTTATTGCAACTTCTGAAGGCGCAAGGGCAAAGGGGATTAAGGCAGGCGCATTGGTAAAGCAAGCATCCGAAAATCTAGGTGGCGGTGGCGGTGGTAAGGATGACTTTGCTCAAGGTGGCGGTCCCAAACTCTCGGAAGTTGATCTCGCGCTTGCAGGAATAGAACAGTCGATTAAGAAGGCGATCGGTTCCTAATGTCATTTGGACGCCGGCTCGGTATTGATTACGGGCAGGCGCGCGTCGGTCTGGCTATCTGTGATTCAGACGGAATGGTTGCCACCCCATTAATTACGCTCAAAAACGATAAGACGCTCTTTAGCAAAATAGCCGAGATCATCGAAGAGCATCAAATTGTGGGGGTTTTCCTCGGAAAGCCGAAACATTTAAGCGGTGTCGAGGGTGCGACAGTGGAGCTGGTTGCTGGTTTTGCCGAGCGATTCTCTGAATCTTTTGATTTACCAATCATTTATGTCGACGAGCGATTAACAAGCAGCCATGCAGAGTCCCTGCTAAAAGCAGCAGGCAAAGAGAGCAGAGCCCAACGTGGCTTGATAGATCAGTTGGCTGCAGTGGCAATCCTGGAGCTTGGCATTGAGATTGAGAAGCGAAAATCTGATGTCTAATCTTGATGCGCCCTCAGATAAATCCCTCTTTCAGAGGTATTGGCCTGCATTAGCAGGAATCGCTTTCACCTTTCTCCTTGCTTTTTCACTCTTCTTAATAAGGTCAAACCTTTCGCAGATAGAGAATTATCCAACCAGAAGCATTTCGGCGAATGAGGAGAGCGTGATCATCGATATCCAAGCCGCCGAGAGTGGTCTGGATATTGCGAAGGAGTTATATGCCAAAGGTGTGACTGCATCAATTACCTCTTTTTATCAATTGGCCATTAATGATTCCCGAGCGATCCAGATTGCACCTGGACAGCACCAGTTAAATTTAAAACTTTCAGCCAAGCAGGCGCTAGAGCAGCTACTAGATCCAAAGAGAAATATCGGGTTGGTTGCAGTTGTTGAAGGAGCCTGGCGAAGTGAGATTTTTTCTTTACTCAAATCACGAGGGTTCAGTGATTTAGCGCAGGCAGCAAATCAGGTGAAGTTGCCTAAGGGCTTTGAAGCCCGAGAGGGAGTCTTCTTCCCAGCTCAGTACTCCTTTGCTAGAGGCACCACAAGTACGCAGGCGTTGCAACAAATGGTTGATAGGTTCGTAAGCGAAGCAGGAAAGGAGGGGTTGTTCTCGGCTCCAAAACCTTTTGAGAAATTGATCATTGCCTCAATTATTCAGGCGGAGGGTCACCCAGGAGATTTCGAGAAAGTTTCCCGAGTCATCTACAACCGCCTAAAGATCGGGATGCCGCTGCAAATGGATAGCACCGTTCAGTATGTTTTAAAACGACGAGGATCAATCTGGCTCTCAACTAATGCCACAAAGGTAAATTCGCCCTACAACACCTATCAGCGATATGGATTACCAATCGCGCCGATAGGTAATCCAGGCAGAGAGGCCATCAGGGCGGCGCTAAAGCCTGCTCCCGGAGATTGGCTCTATTTCATAACAGTAAAGCCGGGGGATACTAGGTTTACCAAGTCGCATGATGAATTCCTGCAATGGAAGAATGAATACCTTAAAAATCTAAAGGCAGGGGCGTTTAAATGAGAATGCGTGCGGCGGTCCTAGGTTCGCCGATTGCTCATTCTCTATCTCCAACTTTGCATAATGCGGCATATCTAGCACTTGGTGTAGAGGGTAAATATGACGCAGTGGAGGTCAAAGCCAATGAATTAGCGCATTTCTTTGATCAAGTTAAAGAAACCGATACCAACTGGGTTGGGTTCTCGCTAACTATGCCTTTGAAAGAAGAGATTCTTAAATTGGCAGACCGCATCGATCCATTGGCACGTCAGATTAAATCTGCCAACACTTTGATACCAACAATGGATGGCTGGTTAGCAACCTCAACAGATGTCTCAGGTTTTATCTGGGCTTTGGCAACACACGAGGTAAGCGATTTCAAGAAGGTGCAAATCATCGGCGCTGGTGCAACGGCAAGGGCAGCCGCGGCAGCAATCGATGCCAAAGATAGGAGCGTGCAGGTATTTGCGCGTAACGCAGCGCGCGAAGCGGATATGCGAGCCTCAGTGACACTCTCCAATTTGGTTTTTTCAAACTGGGAGGAGATAGGAAAGGTGGGCTTGAACGCCGATCTGGTAATCAACACCACGCCAGCGGGTGCCGCAGATGATTTGCCAAGCGGCAATGGGGTGCTCTTCGAATCGCTTTACCACCCTTGGCCCACAAAGTTGAGTGCTAAATGGGATGGAAAGGTTATTGACGGTCTGGAGTTGCTTATCCATCAAGCCATCGATCAAATTCATCTTATGACAGGTTTCGTTATCGAACGTAAATTGATGCACCAGGTATTGCGCACCGCGGGAGAGGCCGAACTAAGAGATCGCAGTTGATATTGTTTAGATACTTGAACTGGGCCGTTTTAATATTGACTCTTATAGCTGCTAGTTTTACAGATATTCGGACTCGAAGAATCCCCAATAGATTTACCTATTCTGCTCTGGTCCTAGCCTTGCCAAACTTAAATTATTTCTATCTAGTCGTCGTTGCTGCAGCGCTCTTTATAATGATGATTGCGGGAAGCTTAATTGGATCAGGAGATATCAAATTAGCTGCAGTAGTTGCGATCTACTCAAACGCGCTCAATCTCTCACAATCTTGGATTCTCTTTGCACTTGTTTTAGGTGGTTTATATGCACTAATCAGACGAGTTAAATCACTGCCTTTCGCGCCATTCATAGCCATAGGCACGCTGATTGCTAACCTACTGCGGTAAATCTCAAAGTTAACTCTTGCTACGCCGGTAATTCGGCGCCAATTGCTCTTGAAGTCTGAAATAATGGCCCTATGCGTTGGTTAACCGCTGGAGAATCTCATGGACCGTTACTTACCGGTTTAATTGAGGGCCTGCCCGCACGGATTGCGATTACCACCGAGGATATTGACCGCGAATTATCAAGGCGTCGATTGGGTTTTGGCAGAGGCGCTAGACAGAATTTCGAAGCCGATAAGGTGCGAATTACCGGTGGAGTTAGATTGGGATTAACGCAAGGTGGTCCGATTGCTATAGAAGTTGAGAATAGTGAATGGCCAAAATGGGAGAAGGTAATGTCGGCCGATCCGGTTCCCCAATCTGAGATTGAAAATTTGGCTAGAAACGCCCCCTTAACCAGACCGCGACCAGGACATGCAGATTTAGTTGGGATGCAGAAGTATGGCTTTGATGATGCTCGTCCAATCCTTGAGCGCGCTTCAGCTCGCGAAACTGCAGCAAGGGTCGCACTTGGCGCGATTGCCAAGGCGTTTTTAAAACAGAGTGTCGGTGTGGAGATTTTGAGTCATGTAGTGGCAATCGGCGCTGTGAAAGTTGGAGAAGATATACCGCTACCCAATATCTCTGATCAAAGCAGGATTGATTCTGATCCGGTTCGCTGTGCGGACGCTGAGAGTAGCGCTGCGATGATAAGAGAGATTGAAACTGCTCATAAAGATGGCGACACATTGGGTGGGGTCGTTGAGGTTATCGCCTTTAATGTGCCGGTAGGTCTTGGTTCACATGTTCATTGGGATCGTCGTCTAGATGCCAGGCTGGCCGGTGCATTGATGGGAATCCAAGCCATCAAAGGTGTCGAGGTAGGAGATGGATTTCTTACCGCTACTCGTCGAGGTTCGGTAGCGCATGATGAGATCGAATTGAAGGACGGCAAAGTCATTAGACGTTCACAAAGATCGGGAGGAACCGAAGGCGGTATGAGCACAGGTGATCTGCTTCGGGTTCGCGCCGCCATGAAACCTATTTCGACAGTTCCAAAAGCGCTAGACACTATTGATGTAGCGACGGGAGAGGCCGCAAAAGCTATCAATCAACGCTCTGATGTATGCGCAGTTCCAGCCGCTGGCGTAGTCGCGGAAGCGATGGTTGCCTTAGTTCTAGCCGATGCGGTTATTGAGAAATTTGGCGGAGATTCAATAGATGAAGTAAGACGCAATTTTCAAAGCTACGTATCTCAATTAGCCTTCAACTAGGTCGGGATTAGTCTATGGATACCTCAAAAATCATTTTGATTGGTCCAATGGGTGCGGGAAAGAGCACTGTAGGCAGAGAGCTTGCTAGCAAATTGCAGAGCGATTTCCAAGATACAGATCTGTTAATTGAAAATGCTGAAGGTCGTTCGATATCGGAGATTTTTGTAGAGGCAGGGGAACCATACTTTCGAAAAATTGAGGCTGAGATAGTTAAAGGTGCGATCAAAGATCTAGATCTTGCAGGCGGGGTTCTAGCGCTAGGTGGTGGAGCGGTAATAAATGAAGCCACTCAAGTCGCGCTAAGAGAGAGTAGCGCGAAGAAGGTCTTCTTGGATATCTCACTTTCGGCGGTGGCGCCGAGGGTTGGTTTTGATAGTGCACGCCCTCTTTTAATAGTTAATCCGAGACAAAAGTGGAATGAACTTATGACTGCGCGACGGCCTATCTATGAAGAGCTTTCGGATATCGTGATCGATGTAAGCGAATTGTCAGTCGCTGAGGTTGTAGCCCGAATTACGGCAACCGTAGGTGTGGCATGAGAACTGTTCCGGTGAATGCCGAGCGGGCATACCAGGTAGAGATTGGCGTTGATTGGCGCGTTGCGCTAAGTGACTACGTAGAGGGTCGCAACAAGGTAGTGATTCTTTGTAGCGAATCATTTTTGGTAAGGACTGAATTTCCGACTATCGAAGTACCAGATGGCGAGTTAGGCAAAAGCCCAAATATCTTAAAGATGGTTTGGCAGAGATTCGGTGAGTTGGGTTTAAATCGAGGCGATCTAGTGGTTGCTATCGGAGGTGGGGCAGTAACAGATTTATCCGGTTTCGCTGCGGCCACCTGGTTGCGGGGAATCGATTGGCTAGCAATACCCACGACTTTGGCAGGAATGGTTGATGCCGCAATTGGTGGGAAAACCGGGATCAATTCGGAACATGGTAAGAATTTGGTCGGTGCATTTCACTCTCCAATAGCAGTCTTAATCGATATGAATTGGCTCTCTTCACTCTCCGCTCGTGATTTTGCGGCTGGGATGGCGGAGGTAGTCAAGTGTGGATTTATCGCGGATCCCCAGATCTTGGGATTACTAGAGAATAAATCCTTAAAAGACTTGCGCAATGACGAAGCGTTGCAGTTGGAGCTCATCCATAAAGCAGTTTCAGTTAAATCCTCTGTTGTAAGTGCCGATTTCAAAGAGAGTTTCTTACGCGAGATTCTCAATTATGGACATACTTTGGGGCATGCCATCGAGAGGCATAGTGAATACAAATTACGGCATGGCGAAGCGGTTGCCATAGGAATGTGCTTTGTTGCCGAACTGGCTAAAGAAAAGATAGCCCTCCCAGAATCGGTAGTTCAATTGCACTATAAAATTTTAAAAGCCCTAGATTTGCCGATCTCTTATGATTCAAAAGCCTGGCCAGAATTATTATCGTTTATGCAGATAGATAAAAAGGTCCAAGATGGAAAGATCAGGTTTGTGGCGATAACAGAACCAGGCAATTGCATTCGCATCGAAAATGTCTCTGGGTCAGAGTTGCAGCGCATTTATGAGAGAATCTCCCAATGACCGCAAAGAATGGGAAAATCCTGGTGCTTAATGGCCCGAATTTAGCGCGGCTAGATATTCGCGATTCCCAATATTACGGTGATTTAAATTGGTCCCAATTAGTCGAATTGATCACCCGCGGCGCGAGCGATCTTTCTTTAGAGGTGGATATTCGGCAGAGTGATGATGAAGCTACCTTGGTCGGTTGGCTACATGAAGCAGCTGATAAAAATTTACCAGTAATCATCAATCCCGCCGCCTTTACCCACTACTCGATTGCGATTCATGATGCAGCAGAGATGGTTAAAGCACCGATAATCGAAGTTCACCTATCAAATCCACAAGCGCGCGAGGAATTTCGACACACATCAGTTATAAGCGGAGTTGCCAAAGGGACGATCTCGGGTTTTGGTCCTAACTCATATTTATTGGCCTTACGCGCCATGAAATCGTTGATTTCTTAATTCTCAAGTCGCGCAGGTATCCTTGGGAGGTTGAGTAAATGTTGGTTCCTGACTGAGAATTATTCAATCGCTCAAAGACGAATTAAAGATACTGGAACAAAATAGGAGTATGCGTGGCAACAACTAACGATCTAAAAAATGGCATGACCCTTAATTTGGACGGTTCATTATGGACAGTTGTTGAGTTCCAACACGTAAAACCTGGCAAGGGTCCGGCCTTCGTGCGCACTAAGATGAAACAAGTACTTACTGGAAAAGTGGTAGAGAAAACTTTCAATGCGGGAGTTAAGGTGGAGGTCGCGGTAGTTGAGAAGCGCGATATGCAATATCTCTACAAAGATGGGGAAGATTACGTTTTCATGGATACCACTTCTTATGACCAGATTAATATCCCTAGCGCGACAGTGGGAGATGCTGCAAATTACATGTTGGAGAATGCAGAAGTAATCATCGCAATGCACGAAGGCAATCCACTCTATGTTGAGATGCCAGCATCAGTTGCTTTAGAAATCACGTATACCGAGCCTGGTCTTCAAGGGGATCGCTCATCCGGAGGAACGAAGCCTGCAACACTGCAAACCGGTATTGACATTCAGGTTCCGCTCTTTATCAAGCAGGGCGAGAAAGTCTTGGTCGATACTCGCGATGGGTCATATTTAGGCCGCGCCTAATGACTGCGCGTTCCAAAGCGCGAAAAGAGGCGTTAGATCAACTCTTCCAAGCAGATCTGCGCAATGCTGAGATAAACCTGCTTGAGAATTCCAGAGAGTATGCACAAGAGATTCTTCGGGGCGTAAAGACAAATAAATCTCGCATTGACGATTTGATCAGAAGCTATCTACAAGGTTGGGATTTTGATCGGATTCCAAGCGTTGATAGAAATATTCTGAGGCTCGCTATCTGGGAGCTGCTTTGGGGCAGCGAACCTGAAGCAGTGGTAATTGATGAGGCGCTTAAATTAGCGGCGGAGTTATCAACCGAGAATTCTCCCAACTACATCCATGGCGTGTTAAGTAAGCTGGCAGGACTCAAAGGCCAGATTGCGCTATAGTTCGTCCAATCCTTTAACGACCCATCCAGAGAGGTGGGGAAGGTGGTAACAGATGAATTCTGCGGATATTTCGCGCGCTTTGACGCGAATCGCTCATGAGATTCTCGAGCATAACTCTGGTTCTGAAAATATAGTCATCTTAGGAATTCCAACCGGTGGCGCTCATTTAGCCAATCGAATTGCGGCTCTGATTCAAGGTATTGAGGGTAGGGCCTCTGCCTTTGGCACATTGGATGTCACGCTTCATAGAGATGATTTAAGGATGCGGGCGCCACGCGCTTTGATGCCCACAAATATTCCCCCAACTGGTATCGAAGGTCGAGACGTAGTCCTAGTCGATGACGTTCTCTTCTCTGGTCGCACCATAAGAGCCGCCCTTGATGCGCTCGGTGAAATTGGTCGCCCAAAGAGCGTCCAATTGGCGGTGTTGGTCGATCGTGGCCATCGCGAACTACCTATACGTGCTGATTACGTGGGTAAAAATCTGCCCACCAATCTAGGTCAATCAGTCAAAGTACTTTTAAGCGAGGTAGACGGAAGAGATGAGGTGATCGTTGGATGAAACACCTGCTCTCCATCAATGATTTGAGTTATGAAGAATCGGTGAAAATTCTAGATACTGCACAAGAACTGTCGCGGCTATCAGATGCTCCTATGAAGAAATTGCCAACTCTAAGGGGTCGCACGATTGTTAATCTCTTCTATGAAGACTCAACTCGGACCCGAATATCATTTGAAGCGGCAGCGAAACGGCTTTCAGCCGATGTAATTAATTTCAGCGCCAAAGGATCTTCGGTCTCCAAAGGTGAATCCTTAAAAGATACGGCGCAAACTCTGCAAGCTATGGGTGCGGATGCGGTAATCATCAGACATAACGCCTCAGGAGCTGCTAAACGTTTAGCAGATTCTCATTGGACAAATGGCTCAGTCGTAAATGCAGGTGACGGTACTCACGAACATCCTAGCCAAGCTCTACTTGATGCCTTTACTATCAGAAAGCATTTGAGCAAAGGCGCGCCAGATTTAAGCGGCTTATCCGTTGCGATTGTTGGGGATGTGTTGCACTCAAGGGTCGCTAGATCGAATGTGCTTCTGCTCGATAAGTTGGGAGCGAAGGTAATCCTGGTTGCGCCTCCCACTTTGCTCCCAGTGGACGTAGAGAGGTGGCCGGTAAGAATCTCATACGATTTAGATGCCATTTTAGGTTCGGTCGATGCGGTAATGATGCTTCGCATCCAATTGGAGCGCATGTCTGATTCATTCTTTCCCAGCGCCCGCGAATACTCAAGATATTACGGATTGAACCAAGAGCGCTTGGCGGCGCTAAAGCAGAACGCAATTGTCATGCATCCAGGTCCAATGAATCGAGGCCTTGAAATCACAGCAGAGTCAGCCGACTCAGCTCGTAGCGTTATAGTCGAACAAGTATCCAACGGAATCAGCGTGAGAATGGCGATTCTCTACCTCCTTTTAGCAGGTGAAATGTGAAATATTTAATTACCGAAACCAAGATTGCAGATACAACGTTTGATATTGCAATAGTTGATGGAATTATCACTGAGATTGGAAGCAATCTTCCTAAGGATGGTTATCAGATTGTTTCAGGCAATGAGACCTTCGCATTATCTGGTCTAGTCGATCTTCACACCCATCTACGCGAGCCGGGTAAAGAGGATTCCGAAACTGTCGCTTCTGGATCAGCCGCTGCTGCAAAAGGTGGCTATGTTGCGGTGTCAGCGATGGCAAATACTTCACCAGTTGCTGATACCGCTGGATTGGTAGAGCAGGTTTATCGGCTTGGTCAAGAGTGTGGCTTAGTAGAAGTTTTCCCTATAGGAGCAGTCACCAAGGGTTTAGCAGGAGTGGAGTTAGCCGAATTGGGCGCCATGGCGGATTCGGTAGCGAAGGTTCGCATATTCAGCGATGATGGAAATTGCGTGAGTAATGCGCTGGTCATGCGTCGTGCGCTGGAATATGTAAAGAGATTTGATGGCGTGATTGCCCAACATGCACAAGATCCCGAATTAACAGTAGATGCGCAGATGAACGAAGGATTGATCTCAAGTCAATTAGGTCTTAAAGGTTGGCCGGCGGTCGCCGAAGAGGCAATAATCGCCAGAGATGTCCTTATTGCAGATCACGTCAAATCTCGATTGCACATCTGCCATCTGACTACCGCAGGTGGTGTTGAAATCATTCGTTGGGCGAAGGCACGAGGTATTGCAGTTACCGCAGAGGTAACGCCTCACCATCTCTTATTAACCGATGAATTAGCCAATTCTTACGATCCGATCTTTAAAGTGAATCCACCGCTTAGAGCTGAGAGAGATGTTATGGCGCTTCGCGAAGCTTTAGCTGATGGCACCATAGATATTGTGGCCACCGATCATGCTCCGCATCCAGCAGAGAGCAAAGAATGTGAGTGGCAACACGCAGCTTTTGGCATGTTGGGGCTGGAGACTGCGCTACCGATACTTTGGCAGACCATGATTGAGAGCAAGCTGATGAACGTTACGCAATTGCAGGAACGGATGTCTTTAAAGCCAGCTGCGATAGGTAATTATCAGAGCAGAGGGCTGCCAATAGTTGCGCCATTAGCGAAAGGTGGAGTGGCAAACCTAACCTTATTCGCGCCAAATCGAAGCTGGAAAGTAGATAGAGATTTGGTCGCTTCAAAGAGTAAAAATACTCCCTATCACGGAATGGAATTTTCTGGCAGCGTAATGGCTACATTCCATAACGGTAAATTATCTTGGAGTGCAGATGGTCAGTAGCGCATCTGAGAGGGCATTCTTAGTTTTAGACGATGGTCGGGTCTTCGAGGGAAATTCTTGGGGCGCAGTTGGTCGAACCTTCGGGGAAGCGGTATTTGCAACTGGGATGACGGGATACCAAGAAACCCTCACTGATCCCTCGTATCATAAACAAGTCGTAGTGATGACGGCACCGCATATTGGAAATACCGGTTGGAACCTAGAAGATAATGAATCATCTCAAATATGGGTTTCTGGTTTCGTGGTGCGAAATCCTTCACCGGTCACCAGCAATTGGCGCTCGAAGGTAGATTTAGATGAAGAGCTAAAACGTCAGAACATTGTAGGAATCTCTGGCGTAGATACTCGTGCCCTTACCAGACATCTGCGCGATCGCGGGGCGATGCGCGTGGGTATCTTTAGTGGCGAAACGTTATCTCGTGAAGAGATGGTTATTGAAGTTCGAAAAATGCAGCAGATGAGTGGCAGCTTCTTGGCGAGCGATGTCTCTACCAAGGAGCCGTATGTGGTCTCGCCGATAGTTTCCAATGATGATAAGCCAAAGCAAAGATTTAAAGTGGTTGCTTTGGATTTAGGGATCAAAGCTGCCACCCCAAGATCTCTATCTGAGAGAGGGGTAGAGGTTGTGGTTCTGCCATTTAACGCCACTGCATCGCAGATTCTGGAGTTAAAGCCAGATGGCGTTTTTCTCTCAAATGGTCCGGGCGACCCATCAACAATGGATGAGGTGGTTGAGACAGTTCGCGAATTACTCAATGAGGAGATTCCGATATTTGGCATCTGCTTTGGTCATCAGATTCTGGGCAGGGCCTTAGGTTTCGAAACTTATAAGCTCCAATTTGGTCATCGTGGCATCAATCAACCAGTGCTGGATAAATTGACGGGCAAAGTTGAGATTACTGCGCACAATCATGGCTTTGCGCTCAAGGCGCCCACAGAGGGTGTCTTCACTACGGTTTATGGACCCGGTGAAGTTACACATGTCGGATTAAATGATGGTGTCGTCGAAGGACTTCGCCTCTTGGAGCGTCCAGCATTTAGCGTTCAGTATCACCCGGAGGCAGCCGCTGGACCACATGATGCCAATTATCTCTTCGATCGATTCGTTAAATTAATGGAATCGAACTTGAAATGAACAATCCCTTGATAGATAAATCTATGGATATCAAGAGCGTATTAGTGATCGGCTCTGGTCCGATTGTCATTGGTCAAGCTTGTGAATTTGATTATTCCGGTACCCAAGCCTGTCGAGTGTTAAAGGCAGAAGGCATCAGAGTAATTCTGATTAATTCCAATCCAGCGACCATTATGACCGATCCGGAATTCGCTGATGCAACTTATATCGAACCAATTACGCCGCAAACAATCGAACAGATAATCATCAAAGAGCGACCCGATGCGGTACTGGCCACCTTAGGTGGACAAACCGCGCTAAATGCCGCGATGGGGTTACACGAGCAGGGAATCCTTGCCAAGCATGGGGTCAAATTAATTGGGGCCGATGTAGAAGCCATTCAAAGAGGCGAGAACCGGGAGTTATTCCGAGCCATAGTTGAGAAAGTTGGCGGGGAGTCAGCGAAATCGATTATTTGTCACACCATGGCCGAATGTTTTGAAGCGGTGAAGGTTTTGAATTATCCAGTCGTAGTTCGACCTTCTTTTACTATGGGCGGGCTTGGCTCGGGAGTTGCATTTAATGCCGAGCAATTGGAGTTGATTGCCGGCGCTGGATTACGCCATAGCCCTACCTCTGAGGTGCTTCTGGAGGAATCAATCCTGGGATGGAAAGAGTACGAGCTAGAGGTAATGCGCGATCGTAAAGATAATGTGGTGATCGTCTGTTCCATCGAAAATCTGGATCCAATGGGAGTTCATACCGGAGATTCCATCACGGTTGCTCCAGCTCTCACTTTAACCGACGTGGAGTATCAGAAACTGCGAAACCTTGCGATCGATATCATCCGAGAGGTTGGGGTTGATACCGGTGGTTGCAATATTCAATTTGCGGTAAATCCGGAGAATGGGCGAATCATCGTCATTGAAATGAATCCTCGCGTATCGCGTAGCTCTGCACTTGCTTCAAAGGCCACTGGGTTCCCGATTGCGAAAATTGCCACCAAATTGGCTATCGGTTATACCTTGGATCAAATTCAAAATGATATTACGAAGGTTACTCCGGCTTCCTTCGAACCAACCCTTGATTACATAGTGGTCAAAGCGCCTCGGTTTGCATTTGAGAAATTCACTGATGCTGACCCACGCTTGACCACCACGATGAAATCTGTCGGTGAAGCGATGGCAATCGGAAGATCATTCCCCGAGGCGCTACAAAAGGCGCTACGTTCGCTGGAGCGTAAAGAGGCGCTATTTACCTTCCCCGCAGATAAAAAAGGGATAGACCTCCCCAAACTCTTAGAAGAGATGAGAGTTCCGACTGAATATAGGTTGCAGCAGGTGCAATTAGCGATGTGGGGTGGCGCCGAGATCGAATCGATCTACCAGGCAACCAAGATAGACCGCTGGTATCTGCATCAAATCTCTTTGATTAACCAAAAAGCGGAAGAGTTAGCACAACCAGGTGAATTGGACGAGGAGCTGCTCTATAGCGCAAAACAATTGGGCTTCTCCGATGCGCAGATTGGTTTGATTCGCGGAGTTGGCGCACAAGATATTAGATCGGCCCGCTTACACTTAGGCATCAGACCAGTTTATAAAACAGTCGATACCTGCGCTGCAGAGTTTGAAGCCTTCACTCCCTATCACTATTCGACATACGAGGATGAAACCGAAGTTGCGCCAAGAACCACACCTGCGGTAATCATTATTGGAAGTGGCCCTAATCGAATAGGTCAAGGAATCGAATTCGATTACAGCTGTGTACATGCTTCGTTTACCTTGCGTGAGGCGGGATTCGAAACTGTCATGGTTAATTGCAATCCGGAGACAGTTTCAACGGACTATGACACCAGCAATCGCCTTTACTTCGAACCGCTCACCCTTGAAGATGTGCTTGAAGTGATTGCAGCAGAAGAAGCTGCCGGCCCCGTTTTGGGAGTGATAACACAATTGGGTGGGCAGACCCCTCTCGGCCTTGCTCAAGGTTTAAAGGATGCGGGAGTAACAATTTTGGGTACCTCTCCAGAATCAATAAACCTGGCAGAGGAGCGCGGAGCATTCGGTCGAATTCTGCAGGAACAGAAATTAACGGCACCTGAATACGGCATGGCCTCATCATTACTTGAAGCGCAGGATATTGCCGCGCGAATTGGCTATCCGGTTTTAGTTCGCCCCTCTTTCGTCCTCGGTGGACGGGGGATGGAGATCGTTTACGATGATTTGGCGTTAGCAGGTTTTATCTCTCGAGCCACGCAAATTACACCAGGGCATCCAGTGTTAGTCGATAAGTTCCTAGATAACGCCATCGAGATAGATGTAGATGCCCTCTTTGATGGGAAAGAACTCTACTTGGGTGGGGTTATGGAACATATCGAAGAGGCCGGAGTCCACTCCGGTGATAGCGCCTGCGTTCTGCCCGCCATCACTATTACTGATTCGCAATTATTGGAGATCGAGAAAGCTACCGAAAAGATAGCTAAAGGGGTCGATGTTCGAGGTCTGATCAATATCCAATTCGCGATAGCAGGCAGCAAGTTATATGTATTAGAGGCTAACCCCAGAGCTTCACGAACTGTACCATTTGTGTCGAAAGCCACCGGGCTTGCCCTAGCTAAAGCGGCTGCTCGAATTGCTGCAGGTGAGAGTATCGAGGAGCTGAAGAGCAGCGGGTTGTTACCGGTGAATCATGCAAAACCAAGAGCGATATCAGTAAAAGAGGTAGTTCTGCCTTGGAATCGATTTAGAAGAGTAGATGGCAGGGGCGTCGATGCCACACTAGGTCCTGAAATGCGCTCAACCGGAGAAGTTATGGGCATTGCACCTACATTTGGCGAAAGTTATGCAAAGAGTCAGATAGCGGCATTTGGGCCATTACCTAAATCCGGAACCGTATTCATCTCCCTGAGTGATAAAGATAAAGAGTCGGGTTTGGCAGCGGCGAAGAAACTTCAAGAGCTTGGTTTTAATTTAGTAGCGACTGTAGGCACCGCTAACAGATTGGCCGAAGAGGGAATTTCTGCCGTAGCCGTACGTAAATACTCCGATGGCACGGGGCCGCTAGGGGAGAAGACCATTGTCGAGCAGATGATTTCAGGGCAGATTGATCTGGTCATTAACACACCCGTTGGCCGGGGTACTCGCCAAGATGGTTGGGTCATTCGCACCACTGCGGTACAGAGATCTATCCCTTGTATCACCACAATCGCTGGATTCAATGCGGCAGTCGAAGGCATAAGAGCTATTCGCACCGCAGAATTAAGCGTCAAATCATTACAAGATTGGTTGGTGGAAGTTGCCCATCAATAAACACGCCACCCAATTACTTGCGCCGGTAATCAGCAATCGTCGCATCGGTGTTTATCATCAGATAATCATCGAAGTTGGAGATTTGGTTCGATATGTAAAGCCCGGTAATTTCATTGCAATCTCTGTGGGCGGTGAAACATCTAGGATGATCCTCCGTCGAGCTTTTGCTATCTCAAGAGTGAGCGATCGTGGCACTATCGAATTGATTGTCTCTCCCATGGGTAGCGGTTCGAAATGGCTCTGTGCGCTGCCAGAGGGAGCCAGAATCGATGTAGTAACTCCGCTTGGCACCGCCTTTGGAATTCCCACCGAACCAGTCAACGCGCTCTTAGTCGGTGGTGGATATGGTTCTGCGCCACTCTTTGGTTTAGCGGAAGTTTTGAAGAACCGTGGCTGTCGAGTAATCATGGCCTTAGGCGCAAGTAGCGCGGCGAAAATCTACGCGCCGCTTGAAGGTAAACGCTCTGCAACTTTGCTCAAGATATACACGGAGGATGGAAGCGCCGGCGAAATGGGGCGCGTAACTGACTCGCTGCCGCAATTAATCACCGAGCATGAGATAAGAGTGATCTATTCATGTGGACCAATGGCGATGTTAGAGGCGTTATCAAAGATTGCCGCCGCTGCCGATATCGCGCATCAATGTGCGGTGGAAGAGGCTATGGCTTGCGGAATAGGTGTTTGTATGACCTGCGTAATGCCGGTTAAAGATGAGCGCGGCGAGATCAAGAATCTGCGAAGTTGCATTGAAGGTCCGGTTATGGATGGAGAATCGGTCCAATGGCATTTGGTCGGTAAACAACTATGAGCCTAGATTTCTCAACTACGCTTGGCGGAGCTTGGTTTCCTGCACCGATCTTTACTGCAAGTGGATGTGCCAGTTCTGGCAAGGAGTTGGCTCAATTCTTTCCGTTACGAGAGATAGGCGCAGTTGTAACTAAATCAATCATGGTAAAGCCAAGAGCGGGGCGACCAACTCCACGTATGGCCGAGACCCCAAGTGGCATGCTCAATTCCATTGGACTTCAGGGGCCAGGTATTGATGCCTTCTTAATCGAGGATATCCCTTGGTTAGCTGCACAGGGTTCAAGAATCATTGTCTCAATCGCAGGTGAAACGGCGGAGGAGTATGCAACCCTAGCTAGGAAACTTCGTGGTGTGTCAGGAATATCGGCAATTGAGGTAAATATCTCCTGCCCTAACGTGGAAAATCGAGGTTTAGTTTTTGCCTGTGATCCAAATAGCGCATCAGAAGTCACTAGAAGCGTCAGAAGTATTATCGGAGGGGATCTTCCGATCCTTGCAAAGTTGACTCCGGATGTAACAAATATTGCCGCCATTGCTAGAGCGGTAATTGATGCCGGCGCTGATGGAATCGCGATGATCAACACTGTGCTTGGGATGGTGATCAATACCGACACTATGCGGCCCCATCTGGGTGGGAAGACCGGCGGTCTATCCGGACCTGCGATAAGGCCGATAGCTATCCGTGCGATTTATCAAGTCAGAGAAGCGCTGCCAAACGTTTCCATATTAGGTATGGGTGGTGTCGCAAGTGGTAAGGATGCCTTTGAGATGATCCTAGCCGGGGCATCTGGTGTATCAATTGGCACTGCATCTTTCGGTGATCCATCCGCGGCATATCGGATTCAAAATGAATTGCATCAAATCTTGATAAATAAAGGTTTCGGCTCGGTCAAAGAGGCGGTTGGTTATGCTCATCGACAGGAAGAAAGCCATGAATAGCTCTCCGATAATTCTGGCAGTTGACACCGATGATTTAGAGATTGCAAAAGGTTGGATTGACCAGACACAAGAATTCGTAGGGCTTTATAAGCTGGGATTGGAGTTTTACGTTAAATTCGGTCCAGCGGGGGTAAAGGCAATCCAATCAGTTACCGACCGAGCGATATTTTTAGATCTAAAACTGCACGATATTCCCAACACTGTTGGCGCTGCAGCAGCGCAAGTTGCCAAGTTAGGACCTCGGTTTCTTACTATTCATGCAAGTGGTGGTACTCAAATGATCGCTGCCGCAGTAAAGAACGCTCCAGAGATAGAAATTACCGCCGTAACCATACTAACCTCATTGAATCAAGCAGATTTAACCGAGATTGGTTTTCTTGGATCACCCCAGAGTAGAGCGCAAGAGTTAGCAAAAATGGCGGTAGCTGCCGGTGCGCGAGCAATTGTCTGTTCTCCTCTTGAAATCTCCCTAATACGCGAAGTAATACCTCAGGAAGTTTCTATTATTACGCCGGGAATTCGGCCAAAGTCTTTAGGTCCCAGTGCTAATTCCACAAGTAGTATCGATGATCAAAAACGCGTTATGGATCCACGTAGCGCGCTAGCTGCGGGTGCTAATTTCTTGGTTATTGGCAGACCAATAACTGCAGCGGCTAACATTAAGGATGCGGCAGCTGCCATATTTGCTGAGACGATCAGTTAGATGCCTACACCTCCAAAGTTGACGCTGGAGCAGCGAGAACGGGCTTTGCAGGTTGCAAAGCAGGCTCGCAGATCCCGAGCCGACATAAAGGAACGAATCCGTTCTGGCGAACTTAAGGTGGCACAAGTTTTTGAGTTAGCTGCCACCAATGAAGCGATAGCAAAGATGCGGGTCTTCGAATTACTCGAAGCTATTCCAGGATTTGGTAAGGTGAGAGTTAGTTCTCTACTTGATAGATTGGGAATTTCAGCTACTCGTAGGATCCAAGGTCTGGGGGTGTTGCAGATGCAACGACTTAAGCGAGAGTTCTCTCCTCCCACAGGCGCGGTAAGACCAGGAAAACTATTTGTGCTCTCGGGGCCAGGTGGGGTAGGTAAGAGCACTATTACCAAAGCTTTGCTTAGCCACCCAGATTTCTGGGTTTCAGTTTCGGCCACAACGCGCGCTCCTCGATTAGGTGAGCGTGATGGTGTTGATTATTTCTATATCTCTGATCAAGAGTTTGATAGACGAATTGCGGCTAACGAATTTCTAGAGTGGGCTGAATTCGCAGGTGCGCGTTACGGTACTCCCGCACTTGCAGTTAAGGAACGTCTGGCAAACGGTTTTAATGTAGTTTTAGAGATAGAGATCGCAGGTGCAAGGCAGGTGAGAAAACGCGCTGCCGAGTCAAAGTTGATATTCATTGCGCCACCAAGTTGGGAAGAATTGGTAAAGCGGCTGGAAGCTCGAGGAACTGATAGCGAAGAGCGCCGCGCTGAGCGATTGGCCCTCGCACAAGAGGAGATGGCGGCCAAAGATGAGTTCGATTATGTGGTGGTAAATGACCAATTGGAAAGAGTGATAGCCGAACTGGTATCTTTAGCGGCTGATACAGAGAGGCGTTAAATGGACGGAATTACCAATCCACCAATAGATGAACTGCTTGATAAGAGTGGCTCGAAATATAGTCTGGTGCTCTATGCCGCTAAGCGTGCCCGCCAAATTAATGCCTATTACTCACAGTTATCTGAAGGGCTCCTCGAGTATGTGGGTCCGCTGGTCGAAACACATGTGCACGAGAAGCCGCTGTCGATTGCGCTGCGCGAGATTAATGATGGGCTTTTAACCATCGAAAGTCTTGAGCCAAACGGCAAT
>CAZZLH010000011.1:9811-16208 GCA_964654815.1 uncultured Actinomycetes bacterium | reverse complement strand
AGTAGCCACATAACAGATCGGAAAGACATGGCCGATATCCTTCTCGGAGTCGGTGGTGGCATTGCAGCATATAAATCTTGTGAGCTGCTGCGGCGATTACAGGACTTGGGACATGAAGTAACAGTTGTTCCAACCCCCGCTAGTTTGAATTTCGTGGGCAAGGCAACTTGGGAGGCGCTCTCTGGTAAACCGGTGGCAACCCAAGTCTGGGAGGGCGTGCCTGAAGTTCAACATGTGAAGCTAGGCGATGAGGCTGATTACATAATTCTCGCCCCCGCAACTGCAGATCTAATCGCTCGACTTGCGGCAGGGAGAGCCGATGACCTGCTCACCAACGCGGTGCTTTCAAGTAATGCGCCCAAATTATTAGTGCCGGCAATGCATCCCAAGATGTGGCTAAATCCAGTAACCCAAGCAAATATCAAGAAATTGGTAGAGCTCGGTTTTCTGCTTATGGAACCTGCAACGGGTCGGCTAACTGGCAAAGATTCAGGTGTTGGCCGATTCCCTGAAACAAAAGAGATCTTGGAGAAATTTCAAAATGAGATTTTGGTTAAACAGGATCTTAAAGACAGACGGATATTGATCACCACGGGTGGCACCCGTGAAGCTATCGACGACGTGCGGTTTATCGGAAACCGCTCAAGCGGAAAGCAAGGTATTGCCATTGCCAAAATCGCACAAGCCAGAGGAGCGCAAGTAACCCTCATAGCGGTTAATGTCGATTCTCACCTACTAAATAAGTTGTTTAATATCAAAATAATTGAAGTAGTTGATACCGAACAACTCAATCAAAGTTTGCATACGGAGTTCCCTAAGAATGATGTGCTGATCATGGCAGCTGCGGTCAGCGACGCCCGACCACTGAGCAAGGGCGGAAAGATAAAGAAAGATGAATTGGCGAGTATTGATTTAGAGCAAACTCCAGACCTTCTAGCCCAAATTTCTGCCATGAAAGAGCGCCAATTTCTAGTCGGTTTTGCCGCAGAAGAACGCGCAAATTTATTGCAAGAAGGAAGACGCAAGTTCCTCGCTAAAGGCTTAGATTTGATCTATGCCAATGACATAAATCAAGGTTCAATCTTTGGTTCAGATCAGACCTCCGGTTATTTGATAAGTAAATCCGAGGAGATCGAAGTAATTAATATGTCAAAGCAGGATTTAGCCTCTCTATTGTTGAATAAAGTGTCGGAAGGGCTAAAATCGCACAATGTCTAAACGTCTCTTTACCAGCGAATCTGTTACCGAGGGCCACCCCGATAAGATCGCAGATCAAATTTCTGACGCCATCCTCGACTCCTTACTCTCTCAAGACCCAAAGAGTCGGGTAGCGGTCGAAACTTTAATCACCACAGGGCAGGTCCATGTGGCTGGAGAGGTAACCACGAATGGCTATGCCGACGTAAACGGAATTGTTCGTGAAACTGTTTTGGGGATTGGTTATGACTCGTCAGACAAGGGCTTTGATGGCAATTCTTGTGGCGTATCAATTTCTATTGGTCAGCAATCTCCTGATATTGCACAAGGAGTAGATGACGCGTACGAAGAGAGGGTGCAGTCTTCTAATGATCCTTTAGACCTTCAAGGTGCTGGTGATCAAGGTCTGATGTTTGGATATGCATGCGATGACACCAAGGAGTTGATGCCCCTTCCTATCTGGCTAGCGCACCAATTAGCGCTGCAGTTATCTCAAGTCCGAAAGTCTGGAGCCCTGGGTTATCTAAGACCTGATGGCAAGACTCAGGTAACCATCGAATACGAAGGCGATAAGGCGGTAGCGCTAGATACAGTTGTCATCTCTAGCCAACATCATGCCGATATCGATGTAGCCAAAAAATTAACTCCAGAGGTTATTGAGCAGGTCATAAACCCAGTTTTGGCAAAGATCGATCTGCCAAAGGAGAATCTGCGTACACTGATAAATCCCACAGGTCGTTTCGTAGTCGGTGGCCCTATGGGCGATGCCGGACTTACCGGTCGTAAGATCATTGTCGATACCTATGGCGGTATGGCGCGACATGGCGGTGGAGCTTTTAGCGGTAAAGATCCTTCAAAGGTAGATCGCTCAGCTGCATATGCCATGCGCTGGGTCGCTAAGAATGTAGTGGCTGCCGGGTTGGCTTCAAGATGTGAGGTCCAGATTGCTTATGCAATTGGAAAAGCTAAGCCAGTCGGTCTATTTGTAGAGACTTTTGGCACTGAGAAGGAACCGGTATCAAAGATTCAAGAGGCAGTTTTACAGGTATTTGATCTACGTCCAGCGGCAATTATCCGAGATTTAGATCTGCTTCGTCCTATTTACTCAAAAACGAGCGCTTACGGACACTTTGGTCGGGAGCTTCCTGAATTTACTTGGGAACAGACCAATCGTTCCAGCGCGCTAGCTGCTGCAATTAAATAGCTATGACCGCGCCACTTAAATTAAAAAGTGAGCGAGTTGGTAAGGTAAAACTTGCCGGAGAATCTCCCTTTCTCTCGGTATTGGTCGATACTGGTGTCTATCATCTTGATCAACCCTACGACTACTCTCTGCCGGCGCATTTAGAGGTACAGGTTGGAGATTGGGTCTCTGTGCCATTTAACGGCCGTAATTGCTCGGGTCTAGTTATCGCTAGACGAAAGAGTTCTGAAATTTCGAAAGTGCAGCCGATAAACCGGGTTATAAAAGGCCCAAAGATTTCGAAAAATCATCTGAAATTGTATGAAGCGGTAGCAGCGAGATGGGCGGTTCCAATCTTTGATGTGCTCCGTTTTGTGACCAGATTCCGTTCTGAGAGAAGCATCGAAGGAGCAGGCTCCTTTAAAGGAAAGCAGAAGCGTTTATTCCTGCAACTTCCACCTGATCGAAATGAGATCGAATTCGTCAGAGAGTTAGCTGAAAAGCTCTCCAAGGAGGGCAGAACACTCGTAGTTGTGCCAGAGGCGAAGATTGCAGAGAGTTTAAGTGGAGGCAATTTCGAGGTCACACCTAGAGGTGGAATCCTGAGCCCAGAGTTTTACACAAACTTGATTATCCTTCGGGAGGATTCCGCCCATCATTATGAGCTTAAAAGCCCGGGTTTTAATTCCCGAGATGTGGCATTGCTGCGCAGCGAGATATTGAAAGAGAACCTGCTATTCGTTGGGTACGCGCCTTCGTTGGAATTGGCGAGATTGATTGAAATGGGTTTTATAGCGATGAATAGAAAACCAGCCCGCACTAGTGTGCTTGCCAAACCCAGTGTCAACGGTGAACTAATACCTAGCCAACTTATTAAAGAGGTGAAGGCGATACTCTCTCAAGGTTCACTTCTGGTACTTGCTCCTAGCAAGGGATATGGCCTAGCTATCTCCTGTGCCTCCTGTCGAAATTTGGCGCTATGTAGCTGTGGCGGAAAGTTGACCAAGTTAAGTCGCAACTCTGATCCCATCTGCAGTATCTGCCGAAAACCAAGTCTCGAATGGCGTTGCGCCTTCTGTGGCAAAGAGAAGATCTATCTGCTGGGTAGAGGCATTGAACGTATAGCCGAGGAATTTGGAAAGTCCTTTCCAAATATCAAGATCTTCTTTACTACCGCCGAGCGTCCTTTATCGCACTCTCTGCCCAAGAAATCGTTGCTTCTAGCTACCCCGGGCACCATGCTGGAACCAAACCACACCAAATCTCTATCGGGCGTACTGTTTTTGGATGGATTAAATTTAGGAACAGATTTAAGAAGCGAGGAACGTTTTCTATCACTTTTAATGCGATATACCGCTCATGTGAAAGGTAGAGCGTTGGTTGTGGAACGCCCGGAGCATCCTGCAATAAACGCTCTGATTAAGTGGGATCCCATGCGATATTTATCCCGACAAATACTGCAGTATTCCGAGACTGAGCTACCTCCAAGTACTCGTCATGTACTTATGGTTGCAGAGGAGAAGGAGGCTGCCAAGATCTTTAATGGATTTTTGGAAGCT
Source organism: uncultured Actinomycetes bacterium (assembly GCA_964654815.1). Classification (GTDB taxonomy): domain Bacteria; phylum Actinomycetota; class Actinomycetes; order Nanopelagicales; family Nanopelagicaceae; genus ZLKRG08. Next base: position 12,269 of record CAZZLH010000011.1, on the reverse strand, counting down.
ATGAGGAGAGAGCGACTGCCGCTTGGCATTCGAATTCATTTATTGGAAAACGGCGTAATATCGCTCTTCTTCCCGATAAAACAGGCCGTGTTAACGCTAGCTTTTCTGCGAGAGTTTCAAAGACGACGCTCGATTAGTGGCAAATCATTGGTAAAGATGCGGATTGATCCGTATCAAATTGGTTAAGGGCGCTGCGGTAGAATCGCTACATGTCGATCCAACAGATTCGGTTATTCGGAGACCCGGTTCTCACAACCCCAGCTGCTCCGGTCGTGGATTTTGACAAAGAATTACGAAAGCTCGTAAAGGATCTGACCGAAACCATGCAGGATGCACCTGGTGCAGGTCTTGCGGCGCCACAGATTGGCGTTGCGCTTCGGGTATTTGTATGGGATGTAGATGATGAATTGGGCCATCTAATAAATCCAAATTTAGATCTCTCCAGCGAATTGCAAGAGGGCGAGGAGGGCTGCCTCTCTTTCCCAGAGTTGCGATACAACACACCTCGAGCGATGCGAGCTGTGGCAAAAGGTTTCAATATGCATGGTGATCCAATCGTGGTTGAGGGCACTGAATTGCTTGCCAGGGCGCTTCAACACGAGACTGATCATCTTGATGGGATCTTGTTCATTGATCGCCTCTCACCGAATGATAGAAAAATGGCCATGAAAGAGATCAGAGAATCCGAATGGTTCGGCCTTGCGGCAGAGAGCGGAGTAGCACCAACTATAAAGATTTCACCGCACAAAACCCTTGGCATGGGACTTTGATGCAGTTGGTAGTTGCTGCCACATCCAAAGTGGCAATCCCTACTATCCAGAAATTAAAAGAGCACCATAACTTAAAGATAATCACCCAACCGGATAGGCCGGCTGGTCGCGGAAAATCTCTCACTCCCTCTGAGATCTCTAGCGCCTATCCAGAATCCTTAAAGCCCGAATCCGAAAGCCAGATATCTGAAATTTTGAAAGGTTCAGATCTCCTAATCACCATCGCATATGGTCGACTATTAAGTAAAGAAGTTCTCGACATTCCCAAATTTGGTGGGATTAACCTACATTTTTCATTACTACCCAGGTGGCGGGGCGCTGCACCTGTCCAACGCGCACTTGAGGCAGGCGATCGAATTACTGGTGTAACCGTCTTCCAGATGGACCAGGGAATGGATTCAGGCCCGATCTGGTGCCAAAGAACTGTAGAGATTCCATATGGAAGTAACGCAACGGAACTTTTCAAAGATTTGGCGGATATTGGAGCCTCAGCCGTGCAAGATTCGATCACTCAAATTATCTCTGGAGGCTCCCCAAAGGAACAAGCAGGAGAAATTACCTTTGCGCCAAAGATTTCAAAATCTGAATGCGCTATCAATTGGTCCGTAGAGGCAGAAGCGATCATGAGAAAGATTCGAGCTTTCTCAGAGAGCCCAGGGGTATTTACCTCAATCCGCGGCACCATAATCAAGATAAACGACGCACAGATATCGCGAAATAGCCTACCTCCCGGTGAATTAAGTCAGGATGGCTGCGTTGGGACAGGTAAAGAGAGTATCCAACTTCTTGAAGTGACGCCTGCGGGAAAACGCAGGATGAGCGCCAGAGATTGGCTTAATGGTTTTAAACCAATTGCTGGTGAGAGATTTGAATAAACCTGCAGACAAATTTGCTAAATCTAAATCTGCAAGAGATTTTCGCAGAATACACCGAGACAAGCCGAGAGAACTTGCATTTGAAATTTTTCGAGAGGTAATCAGAAATGGCGCTTATTCAAACTTAATTCTCTCCCAATATTTGGGTCAGAGTGAATTAGATTCGCGAGATAAAGCATTCATTACTGAGATTGTCTATGGTTCAATCAGACAGCTAGGTCGCAATGATTTTATTGCGGCGAAATTTAGTAATCGTCCCTGGGATGAAGTTGACGACATTATTGTCGACCTCATCCGAATCGGCGCATATCAGCTATTCGATATGCGCATACCGACACATGCCGCAGTGGACTCTACGGTTAATCTGGCGCGACATGTGGCAGGTGAGTCAAAGGCTTCTTTTGTCAATGCGCTAATGCGTAAATTATCCTCGCGCACTTTAGACCAACACCTAGAAGAAGTTCAAGATGACAGCTTAAGTTCCATTGCCATTCGCTTTAGTCATCCAGAATGGATCATTAATAGCTATCGTGACTCCATCTCTGATCTAGCGGAATTGAAAAGATTATTAATCGCCAATAACTCACCCGTTTCTCCCACTCTAGTTGCCTGGCCTACCAGATCAACACAATCTGATTTGATAGCGCAAGGCGCACTAGCCACTAAATTCTCGCCTTACGGTGGAGTATTCAAGGGAATCCCGGGTGAATTGAATTTACTGCGTGAATTTAAGGTTGGGGTGCAAGATGAGGGCTCACAAATCTTGGCAATCGCCTTCGCAGCCGCCGCTAGCGAGCATCAACCTTGGCTTGA
>CAZZLH010000011.1:1348-9711 GCA_964654815.1 uncultured Actinomycetes bacterium | reverse complement strand
ACTTGTTCGCCGCATATAGCGGAAACTCACGCTCAATGCGTTGATTTTATGAAACATCTACCTGTTAAAGCCATAGATGTCTCTCCATTCCTGCCCAAAAATCTAAGCGATGCCGTGGTGCAAGGACGAATGCAGCTCTGGCCTCATAGGCACGAAACCGATGCCATGTTCCTTGCGCTCTTCGAAAAGGTCAGTGAATAAACGATTTTCTCCCAAAACTATTGGATAATTATCAAATGAGCGAGATTAGAATCACTCCTAGTATTCTTAATGCGGATCTGCAAAATCTCACATCTGAAATTTCGAAGATAGCTCAGGACGCTGATTTATTGCACCTAGACATCATGGATAATAAATTTGTTCCAAATAAGACTTGGGACTTTACGGCCGCGAGAGAGATTATCTCCCAATCACCGCTACCTGTAGATGCCCATTTAATGATTGAGGATCCTGATATCACTGCGGTTGGCTATGCGGAGGCAGGATGTGCCAGCGTCACTATTCACTTTGAGGCATCAACCAGACCAAAGCAGACACTTCGGGCGATCAGAAATGCTGGGGCTAGAGCCGCCATAGCTTTGAAACCAAAGACTGACTTCGCCGTGTTAAAGGATCTGCGCGATTCAATCGACATGATATTGATAATGACCGTAGAACCGGGTTTTGGAGGCCAAAAGTTCATGAGTGAGATGATGGAGAAAGTATCCAAATCACGCCAATTCATCGCAGATGCGGATATCTGGTTGCAGGTCGACGGAGGTATCACGCTAGAAACCATCGGCATAGCTAGAGATGCTGGTGCAGATACCTTTGTTGCGGGAAGTGCGGTCTTTAAAGCCCCAGATCCCGCTGAAATGGTGCGTAAATTACGAAAAATAGCCACCGAGCGTTAACGCAATTCAAGTAAAATTCCCGAATGAAGACATTTGATGAACTTTGGCTCGAATTAGATCGCAAGATAGCAGCGCAGGATGTCGCATCTAACTCTGTGGCTTTGATCAATGCAGGTGTTCACGAAATCGGCAAGAAGATCCTCGAAGAGGCCGGTGAGGTCTGGTTGGCTGCGGAATATCAGGGTCAGAAGGAATTGGCCCTAGAGCTCTCGCAATTGCTCTACTACATCCAAGTATTGGCAAAGGCGCGCAACATTTCGGTTGAAGATATCTATCGGGAGATTTGATGAAGATTGCGGTTCCAAATAAGGGCTCTTTGGCTGAATCTAGTATCCAGATACTAAAAGAAGCAGGGTATAGACAGAGGAATGATTCTAGAGATCTGGTTTTATTAGACCCGGATAATGAGGTTGAGTTTTATTATCTGCGACCGCGTGACATTGCGATCTATGTCGGAAACGGCGAATTGGAGGCTGGTATCACCGGTAGAGATTTGTTGATTGATTCTGGAGCAAGCGCGGAAGAGATTATGGCGCTTGATTTTGGTGGTTCAACCTTCAGATTTGCTGGACCTTCAGGTAAGAATTTTGCTATCACCGATTTGGCAGGTAAGCGTATCGCCTCAGCCTATCCTGGTCTGGTTCGAGATTTCCTAGAGAGAGCATCTCTGAAGGCAGAGATTGTGAAACTAGATGGGGCAGTGGAATCATCGATTCGTTTAGGTGTAGCTGATTTCATCGCCGATGTAGTCAGTACTGGTAACACTTTGAGACAGGCAGGTCTTGAAATTTTCGGTGAGCCAATCCTAAGCAGTGAAGCCATTCTTATTTCACGTAAAGGAGCAGCACAGAGCACAAGATTAGAAGTATTAAAACGGAGATTGGCTGGGGTAGTTATCGCAAGACAATATGTATTGGTTGATTACGATATAGAAAAATCCAATCTCGCACGTGCTTGCGAGTTAACGCCAGGTCTTGAGTCCCCAACCATCTCACCCCTTGCCAAGGAGGATTGGGTTGCGGTTCGCGCAATGGTCGCCAGAAAAGAGACCAATCGCGTCATGGATGAGCTTTGGCAGATTGGGGCTAGAGGTATCTTGGTGACCGATATCCATGCTTGCCGCTTATAGTTTTAACAAGTAGCTTGGAATATAAGCTAGAAGAATATTTTTGAAAATCAAGCCAAATATTCGAGAATGAGGGAGAGATCTCGCTCTCTAATTCGAACATCTGCAACCTGCTCTAAAGCGGGTTTGGCACAGAAGGCTATTCCAATGCCTGCGCTTTGAATCATTTCTATATCGTTTGCACCATCACCAACCGCTATGGTTGCTGACAGATCTAATCCCTTGGAAATCGCTAATTCTTTGAGGAAATTAGCCTTTGCCTTTCGATCAATAATAGGTCCGGTTACTTTTCCGGTTAACTTAGAATCCTTTATCTCTAAGCCATTTGCTAGAAAATGATCGATTCCAAGAGCTTCGACTAGTGGAGTGACAAAAAATGAGAATCCACCCGAGACTAACGCCGTGCTAAATGATCTATCCCGCAAGGTTGCAAAGAGTTGCTTTGCACCTTTGGTTAGCGTTATTTTCTGTTGCACATTCAACAATGCTGAGATCTGAAGGCCTTCAAGTAACGCAACTCTTCGCAAAAGAGATTGGGCAAAGTCCAGATTTCCCTGCATTGCCTCATCGGTGAGATTAGCGACTGCATCGCCTACACCCGCCTCAATAGCCAACAAGTCGATCACCTCTTCATTAATGAGAGTTGAGTCAACATCCATCACGAGCAACCGCTGCGTCACATCACGATTTTAATAGTCTTCTGAGGTAATCTAGCCAGCCTATGGCTCACGTAGCGACTCTGGATGATGTTCTGGTCACGCGCTCTGGAAGAGAGATTCTCGGTCCGATATCTATAAATATCTCAGAGGGCGAGCGTTGGGTAATACTAGGACCAAATGGCGCCGGTAAATCGACCCTACTTAAATTGTTATCAACCGAAATGTTTCCTTCTAAAGGAGAGGTAACGCTTTTAGGACATAAGTTGGGCAAAGTTGATGTTTTTGATTTACGAACTCGAATTGGGGTCTGTGCTTCGATGAAGCACGAACAGATACCATTAGATGAAAGCGTCAAGGATGTGGTCTTAACTGCCGCATATGCCGTGTTAGGTAGATGGCAGGAAGCATATGATCTTTGGGATGAGTCAAGAGCAGCAGCGCTATTAACCACTTTCGGAGTTCGCGAATTGGGCGAACGTCTCTACGGAACGTTAAGTGATGGTGAAAGAAAACGAGTTCAAATCGCCAGATCACTCATGATAGATCCAGAACTTCTATTATTAGACGAACCCACCGCTGGTTTAGATTTAGGTGGTCGCGAAGATTTACTGAGTCGATTTGCGGCCTTTGCCAATGATCCTGCTGCACCGGTTTCCATTATGGTCACGCATCACATCGAGGAGATACCGGCCGGGACTACTCATGCACTACTTCTAAATTCTGGAAAAGTTGCAATCAGTGGCAAAGTGGCAGAGGTAATAACTAGCGCCAATATCAGCGCCATATTCGGGATAGAGATACAAGTTACCAGCGCCAACGGTAGGTTCTTTGCTAGAGCAGTTTGAGATTCATCCTGATTGGACCGCTCTTTTTGCCGCGGAATTCGAGGCAGCTCAACGTTTGCTAGCGTCTCTACCAGAAGGTTTCCAGCCAAGGCGGCAAGATGTATTTAGAGTTTTTAGATTAGCGCCCTCTAAGGTTCGAGTAGTCATAGTTGGTCAAGATCCCTATCCAACTCCAGGTGATGCAACTGGCCTTTCTTTCTCGGTTAACCGGAATGCAAAATTGCCTCGCTCATTACAGAACATCTTTATCGAGTTGGCAAGCGATTTAGGTACCCCGTTACGTACCGACGGCAACTTGGAGGATTGGATGGATCAAGGGGTTTTTTTGATCAATCGGATTCTAACCACGCCGACTGGAAGGCCCCTGGGCCATCGCAATTTAGGTTGGGAGCCCTTTACCGAGGGCGTCATCTCGCATTTGGCCGGTCAAGGCTCCGTGGGTTTATTGATGGGCAATAGCGCCCAGCAATTAAGCAAATATTTTTCGGCTGTTGTCGAGACAGCGCATCCAAGTCCATTAAGTGCCAACCGCGGATTCTTTGGAACTAAACCCTTCTCAAAAATTAACTCACTTTTAGCTGAACCTATCAATTGGGTTTGATTCAAGAGAGTTTTACAAAAAAATAATGGGGCGGTTTCCCGCCCCATTATTCTTACCTTTGAATAGCTTGATTTATTAGCCAATCCATTCATTGATCGGGGATGAGAGGAAGTAGACCACAAAGAGTAGCGCTGCAACCAACATGAGAGGATGGATATCCTTACGGCGACCCTGTACGTAGCGAATTACTACATGCGAGACGAAACCAGCGCCGATTCCAACCGAGATGTTGTAGGTAAAGGGCATCAAGATTATGGTCAAGAATGCTGGAATCGCAATTCCAAGATCTGCCCAATCAATATCCTTTACCTGAGTCATCATCAAGAAACCAACCACGATGAGTGCAGGTGTAGCAGCTTCATAAGGAATGATCGCAACTAGTGGCGAGAGGAAAGTTGTAAGCAAGAAACAAATTCCCGTCACCACTGAAGCAAGTCCCGTACGGGCGCCTTCCCCGACGCCGGATGCGGACTCTATGTAAGAGGTATTTGATGAAACACCAGCTGCGCCACCTGCCGCAGCGGCAAGCGAGTCAACTAGAAGAATCTTGTCATTTTTTGGAACATTGCCCTCTTTGTCGATCAACCCTGCTTCATGACCAATCGCGGTAACTGTACCAACCGTGTCGAAGAAATCAGATAAGAGGAGCGTAAAGACTAGAAGGATGGCCGCAACAGCGGTTACTCTGCTAAATGAACCTAACAGATTGAATTGACCAAGTAGAGAGAAATCTGGCGTCGCCACAACCTTCTCAGGCAGCGCCGGAACATTTAACCCCCAACCCTTTGGATTTACCTTGTCTGGTGCTACAAAGTTAGGCCCGATTTTAAAGGCGCTCTCTACGATAATCGCCAAGACAGTTGCAGATACGATGCCTATCAATAGCGCACCTTTAGTTTTCTTTACCATCAGCACGATAATTAATAACAGACCTACCAAGAAGACGATGATCGGCCAACCGACCAAACTTCCGCCATCACCTAATTGAACTGGTACTGGTCCTGAAGCGGTACGACGAACGAAACCAGAATCAACTAGTCCAATCAAAGCAATGAATAGACCGATACCAACGGAAATTGCATACTTGAGCTGTTGAGGTACCGCTCTAAAAACTGCCTGACGAAAGCCAGTGAGCACGAGAACGGTGATGATCAAACCTTCTAACACCACCAGACCCATGGCATCAGCCCAAGTCATCTTGGTTGCTATGCCGTAAGCGACAAAGCTATTTAGGCCTAAACCTGTAGCAAGCGCGAGCGGGAAATTACCTACGAGGCCCATCAAGATGGTCATCACACCAGCTATCAAGGCAGTTGCCGCTGCAATTAACGGCAGATTTGGCGCGTCTCCGCCACCGAGGAATTTTCCATCGCCATCCTTAACGAAACCTAGGATCAATGGATTTAATGCCACGATGTAAGCCATGGTGAAGAAGGTGACGAGGCCTCCACGTACTTCACGTCCGACTGTCGAACCGCGCTCGGAAATTTTAAATAAATTATCGAGCATCTTTTTCCTTTACTGTTTTGGTTACCGGGGTGTTTTCGACCCGGAGGGAAGAGCTCCCTACTTGTAGACCTTAAGGGCTACTTACTCGTAATGCGCGATACGACACCAAGGCCAATTGCCACTGATTGCCCGATAAATAGGCCAAAAAGGATGGTGCCAAGACCAAATCTTCCGCCTAAGAGCCAACCAGTGAGGAATGCACCGCCTTCAATCAAGAGCCTAATTCGCCCTACTCTCACCCCTGAGATCTTATGTAGCGAGGTCATTAACCCATCTCGCGGTCCCGGTCCAAGGCCACAGGTGATGTACAGCGCAGAGCCAATTCCAACCAAAGCGATACCCAGGAAATCGTAGAGAATCCCGATCGGATAATTTGCGGCTACCGGGAAATAGGTAACACCGATTTCTATTGCGGCTGCAATGACGACAATGTTGGCTAAAGTTCCAAAACCTGGTTTTTCGCCAAGTGGCCACCAAAAAAAGAGCACTACGGCAGAGATCAGAAATGTCGCAAAACCAATATTGATTCCGGTCTGGATCGAGACACCTTGAGCCAGCACCGACCAAGGAGCATTACCGGTGTGTGATTGAATCAATAAGGAATCACCCAAACCAAAGATAGTTAATCCAAAGACCAAGATAAGAGCACGAGACCATGAGAGATCCCATCGGTGTTTAGCCGTCCAAGGCGTTACGGGAATCGTGCGATGAGGTCTGAAGAAATTTGCCACCGCTGGAGTATACAAACACTAAGCGCTCTGTACGCGGTTTGTGCTTTCATTGGTTTTGTAGCCCTTAGATTGCTAACAACGCTCGTTCTCATCGCATAAGTTCTATTCAAAATGCACTTTTGGAGAAGTTACTTTATAGTGCCATGGTGTTTCCAGGAATCGGTACGTTGCTAAATGTGAGCACCATTCTCTTAGGCTCACTCGCTGGTGTATTTATCGGCGAAAGGTTAAAAGCGCAGAGTCGAATTCTCATAACTGATGTTTTAGGTTTGGTCACCGCGTTAGGCGCCGCCTCGGCCATTCTGCCTCTTTTTAAACCGCAATATCTAGATGCAATACCCAATGGTTGGAGCATCATGCCGATTCTGCTTTCATTACTCATTGGCGGAGTTATCGGATCTGCGCTAAACCTCGAAGAGCGAGTAGAGGTATTCGGAAATTCTTTGAAAAGACGATTTAGAGCAAAGGAAAATACCTTTGTTGAAGGTTTCCTCGATGCCTCATTGCTCTTTGCAATCGGCCCTTTAGCGATTCTTGGATCAATCAGCGATGGGATGGGCAACGGCATCGACCAGTTAGTCTTGAAATCAGTATTAGATGGATTTGCTTCGATGGCGTTTGCCTCGAGTTTGGGTTGGGGAGTAGCGGCGTCAGCGATCCCGGTCGGGCTATATCAAGGCGCTTGGACCATTGTCGGTATTACTTTGGGCAATGTCTTAAGTAATTACCAGATAGATGCAATGACGATAACCGGTGGCATCATGTTATTGGCCATCGGTTTACGTCTGCTTAAGATCAAAAATATTCCAGTCGGGAATTTACTTCCTGCGCTATTTTTGGCGCCTATCTTTGCGCTCGTATTCCATCGATTTGTCTGAAAGTGGTTCTAGATGGTCGCAGCATCAATCACAAAGCGATATTTCACATCGCTTGCCACAGTTCTATCGTATGCAGTGCCTACGTAGTCAGCTGAAATAAGCTCGATATCGCTGACGATATTGTGCTTGCCAGCAAAATCCAACATCTCTTGTAACTCTGGCATGCCGCCAATCATCGATCCAGTCAATGATTTTCGGCCATCAAGAAGCGCGCCAGCACGTACCGCATAAGGGGAGTCGGGTAACCCTATGATCACCATAGTGCCATCAATCTTCAAGGTTGATACATAAGCATTAATATCAATCTGAGCTGAGATGGTGTTGAGCAAGAGATCAAACTTGCGACGATATGGATTGAGCGCTTCGACATCTTTCACCAGAATAAATTCATTTGCGCCCATTCTCAAGGCGTCATCGCGCTTTGATTGGCTATGCGAAAGAACCGAGACTTCTGCCCCCAGCGCTTTGGCAAACTTCACGCCCATATGGCCAAGGCCACCAAGACCCATGACGCCAACTCTCATCCCAGGACCAACTTTGAAATGTCTAATAGGAGAGTAGAGCGTGATGCCCGCACAAAGTAGAGGGGCCACACCTGCCAGATCTAGATTTGCTGGAATCGTTACCGCGTAATCCTGGTCGATTACAAAGCCATTCGAATATCCGCCGTATGCGATGGTTTTCCCATCGCGCTCGTAGCCGTTGTAGGTGCCGGTCATTCCCTCATCGCAGTAGTTTTGTAATCCAATTTTGCAGGGCTCACAGTTGCGACATGAATCTATAAAAACACCGACTCCGATTCGATCGCCTACTTTGAATTTCGAAACTGCAGAACCGATCTCTGAGACTAAACCTACGATTTCATGCCCTGGGACCATCGGAAATAGCGCTGGACCCCATTCCTCGCGAACTTGGTGGATATCGGTATGACAGATTCCGGCATGAGTGATTTTGAAGGCGACATCACTTGGACCGATTTTGCGTCTTTCAAACTCATAGGGAACCAAAGGCCCTCCGGCCTTATGCGCGGCTAATCCTCGTACTTTCATGGTCTCACCTTTCAAATTGCTTTTCGATTATCTATTTTTGATTTTTGCGCAATCAACTAATTAGTCTTGAAA
>CAZZLH010000011.1:0-1248 GCA_964654815.1 uncultured Actinomycetes bacterium | reverse complement strand
ATCTTTCTCATGTGATGTCGACGGCAGAGAACCTCATAAGAGACGACATCAGCACGTTTCGCATTGGTATCGCCCACCACAACCTGTTCACCTTCGGTAACCATGACGCCATTGATCACACGAGCATTATGCGTGGCTGGCTCGCCACACCAGCAAAGAGCTCTTACCTGCAAAGTCTCAACTCGATCTGCTAATTCAACCAGTCGCTGAGAACCGGGGAAGAGTTTGGTACGAAAATCAGCGAGAATGCCAAATGCATATACATCTATACCAAGACCATCTACCACCATGGCTAGCTCTTCAATTTGTTTCTCGGTGTAGAACTGCGCCTCGTCACAGATGATGAAATCGATTCTTTCGCCAAGGGACATACGTTCGATCGTAAGTCGATGAATATTTAGATCGCCATCTACCTCAATCGCATCCTTCTGCAATCCTAAGCGAGAGGAAATTAGACCTTCTCCGGCTCGGTCGCGATTGGTGAAGATAAGGCCATTGCGCCCTCTGGTCTCGTGATTATGCGCCGTCTGTAATGCTAGAGTCGATTTACCGGAATCCATGGTGCCGCAGTAGTAAACCAATTCCGCCATGGCGTTATCCTGCCACGAGGGAATCTAATTTTGCGCCCAACGACTTTGCGAGTTTGCCCGCTATCGCAACGCTAATGTGATTCTGGTCCCTATAGGCGATTAAACCATCAACCATCGCTGGACAGTTATTGAAATTACAGAGCGCTGGAGTTGGATCGAATATCGTCTGATTCTTGTAGGGGATGACCTGGGGAAGTTGAATCTGACAATGCCTTGTATTAATTCCTTTTTTCAACAAGCAATCTGGAATGTCCCGATTCGGGAGAGGGGTATCACGAATCAGTAGATGAGGTAGTGGGAATGATTGCTCTGCTTTTAGGTAATCAGTTACAGAAAGTCCCGAATAATGCTCATAATTACTGACCACCAGTATATCCGGCTGCATCATTTTAATCTGCGCGATTGCGTTCTTTCTGAACTCATTACATGGTGCAGCTTTAAAAGCGCCATTGTCACGAAGGGGAAGCGGATAAGCGGGACAGCTCGATTTTGTTATCACAACCAGTTCAAAACCTTTTTCTTTCGCCCAAATGTCTACAGCTGGGAACCATTGAGCTGCATGTGAATCGCCAAACAGCACGACTTTGCGTTTTGAACCGATTGATCCATATCGGCAATCTTTAACCTTCGTTTCTAACTTATCCAATTGGCAACCATC
>CAZZLH010000010.1:3216-40356 GCA_964654815.1 uncultured Actinomycetes bacterium | reverse complement strand
TTCAAATATTGTGAGGGGGGTGGGGCTCGAACCCACGACGACCGGATTATGAGTCGCCATAAACCTATTTCTAAGCGTGTATTGGTGTGTCTGCAATTAGATTTTTACACCAAATTCGTGCCTAGCAATGACTATTTTTATCTAAAAGTTTTAGCAGGGTGTTATCACTGTTACTAACCAATTTCTCATAGGGAGAATTTAGTTGTTTAAATAAAGCGATGGGCAATTTAGAAGGTTTCTTGAACAAATTTGTAAATTGCAGTGGCAACAACTGGTTCGACTTCGCTCCAAGTTACTCCAAATAGATTCTTAAAACTAAGATCAAAATCTCGCGTTTTCGCAAAATCTGCGTAAAGATTGATAATAATTGCGGGACCTTTAATGGCAATTAGTACTTCACATGCCAAATTTCCAACATCATACGATCTCTGATTAGGCCAGACTTCGGTGGGTCCCCAAGAATTCTTGGTAGATGTGCTTTTTTCATATTTCAAAAAATCTTTGAAAAATTGTAGGCCGTAGGCTTTGATTTGCGAATCGTGAAATTGCCCGGTATTTTTCCATGAATAGTAGGAACCTCCCCGTTCTGTAATATTTTCGGAGAAGGTGGCACCACCCTCTAGTAACCAACGTGGCACACCGCCCCATTTCTCCCAATTCCAATCTGGATACGATGCCTTAAATTGAAAGCGTTGTATTGAATGCGTATAGCCGTGAGCTATGTCGCCTGAATTAAGGCTATTTGGATCAGGAAGATAGCAAGCGTTTTCTGACCATAGGACTGCGTCTCCTGAAACAACGTCTATTCCCTCAGGATTAGTTCCAGGGTTATTAGTGCCTGCAAAATTTCCTAACAATATTTCATTTGTTTTAGATTCAGCCCAATTTTTATCGACATTATCAAAAAGTATTAAGTGGATTCTTTTTGGAAGGTTGGCTCCACTATAAACATTCTGCATTAATTGAATAGCACGTTTAGCGTTATCGCTACATTCCCTAGAATTAGGACCTACATAGACCTTTATATCTACTGGATTGTTTGTTTTTACTGATGCTGCATCTTGAAATGCCGCCCACGCTAAGTAATGGAAATCTAAGTATCGATTAGACAGTTCTTCAAAACTGTCAATTGGTTTAATGATGTTATTGCGAAATGGATTAGGCTTGATCCACGGTGCGGGCACAATTTGAGGCTCATCAATCACCTGTATTGGCGATGAAGTAGGAATAGGAGTTGGCTTAGGCGTCGGAGTAGTCGAATTTGAAGGTGGCGCGGAAGGTGAAGCAATCGGATTTGTCTTAACCTCCGTGCCTTTATCCCAAACCAACCTCTTAATTGATTTAATACAGGTGTACTTCTTTCCGGAAGAGATGATTGTTTGTCCAACTTTCTTGCAAGAAGTTCCAGGCTTAAGTGCAGCATTAGCGGAGAGACTTGAGGAGATTAAGAAAAATACAGAAGCGCAAATTGCCAGCTGTTTTCTCATAACGTCTACGATAAGCCTTTGGCCGGCGATTTAGTAGTGAGGGGGGTGGGGCTCGAACCCACGACGACCGGATTATGAGTCCGGGGCTCTAACCGACTGAGCTACCCCCTCGCTTGCAGAGGGAATCTTACTTCTTGCGACTGAGTACCTTATCCAAGATCAGGAATATGAGCGCAAGAACATACCCAGCGACATAGATCATCAATAGCGTGGTTCCTACCGAGCTATAACCATATTTAATTACATCGAAGAACCCATACGGATACCTATCGATAATCGCGCCACGACCAAAGGTGTAGATGAGATAGGCAGTGGGTATCGTAAAGACCGCAAAAGTTGTCCGCAAATTGAACCAATTCCTTGGCCCTACCAGAAGCCAAATCAAGAAAGTTAATGCTGGAGTTATGTAATGTTGAAAAGCGTTGGTGTAGATGTTGTAGCTCTGAGGATTCGCGGTGGGCGCGATGAGCAAGTGGTAGAGAATCCCGGTCATCATGATCATCAACAAGGAGGTGCTGCGCAACCATTTAAATCTCTGATCTGACCTACTGGGATTTAGAAAGAGTGCGGTTACCGTGAAAACCACCAGAGCATTACTCCAAATGGTGAAGTAGCCAAACAAATCAATCAACCTGGTCAGTGCACCGCCCGTGCCCGGAGTATGTGGACCAAAAAGATGTGGTTCGTATTCGCCTTCGGGGACTAAGTCAAAGGTATTAACGATTACAGATCCGCCGAAGCCTAACCATGCGCTAATGGCATTGATACCGAAGAGCCATTTGATTTTGGTTTCAGATTTTGTGGTGTTTATGGCCATGGCTAATATTAAAACTGAAGTAGCCTGTCGGCGTGAGAACCCACCGCAATTTGGCTCTTAATCTCGCCTCTGTTTTGGCGCTCTTAGTTTTGTTGGGTAACGCACAAGCCCATGCCGCGCCGAAATATGCATTTCCGGTATCAGATTGCAAGGTCAAGTATGTTCGAGCACATCATGATTACCCCGCAACTGATATACAGGGAGCGAAAGGTTGTAAATTCGTTGCGGTAACTGGCGGAGTAGTAGATGAGGTTAGGGCAAAAGATACTTACAATTACAAGAAACCAACGCCAGAAACCAAGGGCGGTATCTTTGTATCAATAATCGGTGATGATGGAGTTAGGTATTACGGCTCGCATCTCCAGGCGCTCGCCGATGGGATAAGTCCAGGTGTACGAGTTGAGGTAGGAACGCTCCTTGGATATCTAGGAGATTCTGGCGATGCCAAGGGGACTAAACCCCATATTCATTTTGGAATTAGCTGGCCCACTGAACCAAAGGATATTTGGTGGGTTAGACGAGGCATGATCTATCCATGGAAGTATTTGGATGCCTGGAAAGCCGGCAAGGATGCATCACCCGCTAATGCAGTGAAAAAGATCTTGGCGCTCAAGGGTGAGATTCCGCCGATTCCAAAGCGTTAGCCTTAAATTTGGTGAAGAGCGAGAGAGTTAAATGAACCTACTTAAGTGGTTATTTGAAGCCACAATCACATTTGGCAGTAAGTCAATTGCAGTTCGAGAGGTAATTGGTGGCACCTTAGGTCTGGCTAGTGCGATTCTTGGTGCACGAAGAAAAGTTGCGGCATGGCCAGTTGGCATTATCGGGGATGCACTTTTATTCACGGTTTTCCTGGGCGCAGTATTCTCATTTGGAGATGATTCACAGCATGCAAATTTTTATGGACAGGCAAGTCGCAATGCGCTTTTAATCATGGTCAGCATTTACGGGTGGCTACGTTGGTCGAGACATAAGCGACTCGGCAGAGATACCCCTGCAGTGGTTCCTAGATGGACCACCACCAAAGAGAAGTTATGGCTAGCTCCATTAGTCGTGGTCTTCTTTCTAGCTTCGATGCAAATCTTTAAGGCTCTTGGTGAGAGCGGTCAATGGTTATTTGTCGATACTTGGATTTTCACCGGTACCGCGCTGGCTACCTATGGCATGAGTCGGGGCTATGTTGAGTTTTGGTTGGTTTGGATCGCAGTTGATCTGGTGGGCGTGCCTTTCGCATTTAGTAATGGTTATTACCCAACCGGAACCTTGTATGCGCTCTATCTGCCATTTGTAATCTGGGGATTTACTAATTGGTTGAAGATTTCAAAAGTGGAGAAAGAAACGCCAAGCGCGGCTTAAAGATTTTTCATGGACAAAGAAAAACCCCCGAGAATTTCTTCCCGGGGGTTTTATTTTTAAGAGTTACTATTAGTTAGCAGTTACTTGATCAGCCTGTGGGCCCTTTGGACCCTGGACGACCTCGAACGATACTGACTGACCCTCATTAAGAGACTTGTAACCATCACCTTGGATAGCTGAGTAGTGAACAAATACATCTTGTCCACCGCCATCCACTGCGATAAATCCGAATCCCTTTTCAGAGTTGAACCACTTAACTGTGCCTGTTGCCATTTATTATTTTTTCCTATTTCTTATTTAAACTTGACGAGGCCTGGATTTAGCTTCGCCCGTCTTCCTTCTAGCTAAATTTCCTAAAAAACCTTGCTTCGAGCGTCCGACTAGAGGCAAGCCTACCTGCCATAAGCGCCAATGAGTTAATTGAGTTAATTGAGAGGGTGGATCCGCGCGACCAAGTGGACAACTAGGGTGAATTAAGGTGAAAATTAGCCATCGATCCCGATAGCGAAGGCTCTCTGAACTGGGGAAGGTGCCAAAGCGCCTTGCTAGGAGTCGAAGATGTTAAGTCGTGGTTTATTAACCATACATACCTGTCCGATGGCATTACTGCGCCATGTCGAATGGTCTATTCAATCCATCCTTGGTCCGGTCTCAATCGATTGGCGAACGCAACCATTAATTGCGGGAACGCAACGAACTCAAGTCGAATGGCGTGCCAAAAACCTGCAAAATAGTGGCGAGAAGCAAGGTTCCCAAAACAAAAAAGCTATTGACCGGTCTGCTGAATTAGCCAGCGCGTTAAAGAGCTGGCATTACCTTCGCTTTGAGATCACATATGCAACACAGATCTTCAGGCATACCCCTGACTTAGGGTTGCATCGGGCAGAGATAGATGAAGTTGGCAACATTTTGGTAACGGAAAATCAAATAAGAAATGCGTTAAAAAAGTCCGAAGATGAATTAAGAGATCTATTGGATAAAGCTCTAGGTACGGAATGGGATATGGAGCTAGAACCATTCCGAGGGGTAGA
The DNA here is from genome assembly GCA_964654815.1 of uncultured Actinomycetes bacterium. GTDB lineage: Bacteria > Actinomycetota > Actinomycetes > Nanopelagicales > Nanopelagicaceae > ZLKRG08. Next base: position 35,665 of record CAZZLH010000010.1, on the reverse strand, counting down.
CTTACAAGAGATAGCGCAACTTCGCGCTATCTAGTTAATCTGATAGAGATCGAGAGTTTAAATAAATGGATGAGATGATCGAAAAACGTAAAGCGATAGCTTTAATTGCGGCAGCTTCAATTTTGGCGGTTGCTATGGGTTTGGGGCTAGCTAGAGTTGGCACCGGTTTTGCATCTCGATCCAGCGATGGAATTGTCGTGACCGGTTCGGCAAAAGTTGAGGCAACTGCCGACAATGTGGTTTGGACTCTCTCAGTACAGAACACCGGCAAAACCCCCGCTACTGCGGTAAGTGGCATCGATTCCGGAATCGCTGCGCTACAGAAATATTTAACGGATGGCGGTATTAGCGCAGACCAATTGACTTTGGGGCCGGTAAATTCCTTTCCCACCGAGGAGTACATCAACGGAAATCCAACTGGGCGAATTCTCAATTATCGGGCAAACCGCGAAATCACCGTCAGAACCAAAGAAGTCGAATTGGTCTCCAAGTTAAGCCAGAACATCGGCCAAGTTCTGCAATCCGGTGTGAATGTAAGTAACTATGGCCCACAATATTATGTTTCAACTCTCTCAAAGATTCGCCCAGAGTTACTTCAAGATGCAACTAAAGATGCAAAGACTCGCGCTGAAGCCATGACTGAAGCTGTGGGTGGAAAAGTCGGGGCAATTACCTCTGTGAAGGCGGGACCGATTCAAGTGACCACGCCTGACTCAACAATGACCTCTGATATGGGTCTTTATGACACCTCAAGTATCAAAAAGACCGTAACTGCGACAGTAACGGTTACTTTCAAGACCAAATAGCATCATTTTTCAAAGTAATCCTTGAGGTACTTGAGGTAAATGAGTCCTCAAAGATTGGCCACGCTGTTGATTAAGTGTGCCAATTAAGTCATTTTTGTGGTGGTGATTTCAGACTCATAAAGCATCTTCTTCCGGTGCCGTGCAGAAGCCGGTGCAACAAATAAATAGGAAGAAATCCGAGGAAGATGAATAAAAAAATTAAATTGAGTAGTCGATCGCTTCGAATTGCGGCAGGCACTGTTATCGCAGGATCCCTTTTGGTTATCACCGGCACCAATATCTTGGCGGGGCTAAATGCAACCGCCACCGCAACTCAAAACAATTCTGCAGGAACTTTGAGTTTGACCACGGCAAATAATGGAGTCGGTTTCTCGCAAGCAATAGCAAACTTAGCTCCGGGTGATACCGTAAATCGTTACGTGACCCTTACCAATGGCGGCTCATTAGACGCCCAGCAGCTTGGTCTATCAATTGCTGCGACCGGTACATCGACTTTGATCACAGATGGAGTCTCACCATCTACGACTAAGGCGCTGACAATTACCGTGAATTCCTGCACTGGGGGAACTTGGAATCCGACTACGGGAGTCTGCTCAGGAACTACCAATACTGAAGTAGCAACTACCACGTTAAGTGCCATGAACAGCACTAAAGTCTTTGCCATCTCCTCAAATATCGCATCACTTGCAACGGCAAATCTGCAGATTCAAGTTAAGTTGCCAGATCAAAATGAGACCACGGCCAATGGTGTAGCTCCGGCAAATACCATTCAAAATGGTGCAGTAACGCTCAATTATCTATTCAGTGAAGCTCAACGTAATCCGTTGACTGCAAATAGCTAAGAGCAGGTTGACCAGCAAGATTGGCGTTAATTGAAGCAGACAGGAGCAAGAGATGATTAAGTATCAGAGGTACTTTGCGTTCTTGCTCCTGCTTGCTCAATTTGGTGTAAACCCAGCACATGGCGCACTTATCAGTAATAGGCAAGCAAGCAAATCGGTTAGCACCTCAGTATGGGCAACCCAATTAACTGCGCAAGGTGCAGCTATGACTAATTCCAGTTATCAGATTACTTGGACCGGCAGTGCAAATAAGAGTTCGCAATTATTTGATTTGGTAAATACCGGTAATGCGCCACTTATCATGGGGCATATTGACTTCAACTCAGTTAGATCAGGCGTTGCTACGACAGTTCCCAGATTCACCTTTGAAGTCTGCAGCGTTGCGTGGGATACCAACTTAAATTGTCCAGGTTTAATCACGATCTTAGGTGCGGCAGATGCCGTGAGCAATATAGATTTCAACCGAAATTTATCGGTCGGTAGCCGGTTAACTATTCGGGTAACTATCACTAGAAATGGTGGCGGTAACCCGATCACCACATTTAATTCCAAGTCATATAAGAGCGATATCGGTTTACCGAAAGTGATAAATTCATGAAGCAGCGTTTGATGCGATCATTAGCGGATTTAATAATTTTGGTTGTAGCGGCAAGTGGCGCTTTCGCAGCCTACGCGGTAGTTGGCCAAGATGTGCGAATGGTGCGCGTTATCTCTGATTCCATGGCGCCAAAATTCCATCGTGGCGATATTCTGATCGTGAAGCCAGAACAGACCCGAAAGCTTTCAGTAGGAGAGATCGCCGTCTTACCGCTCTTGGATGGAAGTGGTGGTTACTACATACATCGCATAGTAAAAGTGGCGCAGGCAGAGAATGGCGCGATAACTATAAAGACCAAGGGTGATGCCAATCCAATCGCAGATCGCTGGCAGTTGGATATCACCAGCCAGAAAGTTCCAACTTACCTGGCCCAGCTTCCCATGTCTGTGATACCTATATTTAAGGCAAGCAATGGAGTAATCGCCACTTTATCTTTATTATTTTTGTTGATTGCAATATCGCTCTTTATCCCAAGGAAGAGCGCAAGCATTACAACGTAGTTGATTTATCTCTTAAAGCGGAATGTTGGTATGAGCGCCTCTAGTATTTGGTGCGGCTGCAATTGCGGCAGCGATCGCAGATCGCGTCTTTGCCGGATCGATGATCTCATCGACCACGCCGATTTCGACGGCGCGTTTTACTCCGCCCGACTCCTTCTCATGTTCAGCGGCAAGCTCTAATTCGGTGTGCTCTCGTAACTCTTCTGGCAAATCAGCAAGCAATCTTCGATGCAAGATGCGAATTGCTGCGACGCTTCCCATGACCGCAACGTCGGACTCTGGCCAGGCGAAGACCTTTGTGGCGCCTAACGCTCGGGAGTTCATCGCAACATAAGCGCCACCATAAGCGTGTCGAGTAATTAAGGTAATTCGCGGGACTACCGCTTCACCAAACGCGTGCAGCAACTTCGCGCCTCTACGAACCGCACCTTCCCACTCCTGTCCGACGCCAGGTAGAAAACCAGATACATCAGCGATAACAATTAATGGAATGCCGAAGGCATCGCACATGCGCACAAATCTCGCAGCTTTTTCGCTGGCCGCAGAGTCAAGCGAACCACCCAGATGCTTGGGATTATTTGCCACCACACCAACAGTGCGACCGCCGAGTCGACCAAAGGCAGTGATGATATTTGGCGCCCAATCTGAGAGTAATTCAAGCGTGCTTGCTTCATCCAATAAGTTTTGAAGCAGTGGCCGAACTTCGTATGCACGCTTGCGAGAATCTGGGAGATATTTACTCAAATCAAGATCAGGTAACTCAACCTTTATATCTGACTGCTTTGCCAAGAGCGATGCCAGTTTTCTAATTGATTCGTAAGCTTCAGCGTCGCTACTAGCGATTATGTGAGCGAGCCCAGAGTTTTTCTTATGTGCCTCTGGGCCACCTAGCTTTGCCATATCGACGCTTTCGCCCGTTACGCTCTTAACAACGCCTGGTCCAGTGATGAAGATTCGGCCAGTTGGCGCCAACACAATCACATCGGTAAGAGCCGGTCCGTAAGCGCCACCACCTGCAGTTGGTCCAAGTACCAAAGAGAGCTGGGGGATCTTGCCGGAAGCGGTGATGATTGCTTTAAAAACTTCTCCGAATGCGTTTAATGATTGCACGCCATCTCTTAAACGCGCACCACCGGAATGCCAGATTCCAATTATCGGAAGTTGCTCTGAGAGCGCTACTTGGTAGGCCTTGACGATGACTCTTGCGCCATCGGCGCCTAATGCGCCTCCTTGGACTGTCGGATCGGATGCGAAAACCACTACCGCTTCGCCATTTATCTTGCCGCGCCCGGCCAGCATTCCGCTCTGGTCACGATCGGTTATTAATTTTACGGAATCGAGATCGAGTAACTTCTTGATACGAAGTTCGGGATCTCTAAGTTCACTCATCAAAGGGACTTAAATACCAAGACCACATCATGGCCGCCAAAGCCAAAAGAATCATTTAGCGCCGCAATATCGCCATCTGGGAGTTTGCGAGCCTTATCTCTAACCACATCGACCGTAACCGCAGGATCTAAGTTCTCGATATTTATCGTAGGAGGAGCCAAGCGCTCTTCAAGTGCTTTGACCAGGAAGACAGATTCGATAGCACCAGCACCGCCAAGCAAGTGCCCGGTCATAGATTTAGTTGCGGAGACTGCAACATGATCTGCATCGCCACCTAGCGCCTTTCGTAGCGCATTTGCCTCAGCTACATCTCCTGCAGGGGTCGAAGTGGCGTGCGCATTAAGATGAAAAATATCTTTAGTGGAGAGGCCAGCATCTTTTAGCGCCAACTGCATCGCACGGATCACGCCACTGCCTTCGGGATCTGGTGCAGCAATGTGATAACCATCTGAGGTCAATCCTTGTCCGGCAATCTCGCAATAAATCTTGGCACCGCGCGATTTGGCATGTTCGTACTCTTCAAGGATCAGCACGCCACCGCCTTCGCCGAGAACAAAACCATCTCTATCCACGTCATATGGTCTAGATGCCTTCTCTGGCGCATCGTTTCGAGTGGATAAGGCCTTCATCGCGGCAAAACCCGCCATTGGTAGCGCATCTACCGAAGCCTCGACTCCACCAGCGATCACCACATCAGCGCGATTGTTACGAATCATTTCGAAGGCATAACCAATAGCCTCTGCACCTGATGCGCAGGCAGATACTGGAGTATGTACGCCCGCCTTGGCTTTAAATTCCAAGCCCACATTTGCCGCTGGCCCATTAGGCATGATCATCGGAACTGTATGTGGCGAGACCAGTCGCGCACCTTTCTCCATCAAGGTTCGATACTGCTCTAATAAAGAGGTAACGCCACCAATCCCAGATGCGATCACCACGCCCAACCGCTCTAAATCTAATTCAGGAGCGCCGGCATCAGCCCAGGCCTCTCGAGATGCAATCAAAGCAAATTGCTCTGATCTATCCAGGCGACGAATTTCAACCGGTTTCATAACTTGGCTTGGTTCTACCGTTACTTCAGCGGCAAAGTGAACTGGTAGAGCGCTAGCCCACTCATGTTTTAAAGTGTGCGCACCTGATTTACCTGCAATTGCATTACTCCAAGTGGTCGCAACATCTCCGCCAATCGGAGTAGTGGCGCCAAGGCCAGTTACGACAACTCGTCTGGACATTAAATTTCTAGATAATTTCTAAATCAAGCGGATGCTTTTACGATGAAATTAACTGCATCGCCTACAGTTGCAAGACCCTCAACTTGATCATCGGGGATCTTTACGCCAAAACGCTCTTCGGCAGCAACTACCACCTCAACCATCGACAATGAGTCTACGTCTAGATCTTCAGTGAAATTCTTACTTAGTTCGATAGATGAAGCAGGCACACCTGCAACTTCCTCAACGATCTCTTTTAAACCTGCTAAAACATCTGCCTCGTTAAGTGCCATTACTCTTCCTTTTCTTTGCTTTTCTAACTTGTATCAATCGCTTCAATTCTTTTTATACGAGGTAAATCTTTTGGCTCTTCGGTTTACCTCAAACGCGGCGCTGCGCCATACCGATATTGTGCAGGGTCAATTGCATTACTTCCGAGTAACTCACCAATATTTGCCGCTATTTGGACCATTTTGCCGGCAATCTCACAACTTGCGCTGCATATGCCAGTCCGGCGCCGTAACCAATTATTAGAGCCAACTCACCATGAAGCTCAGGATGTTGTTCAAGTAGCGCATCCATTGCAAGCGGAATCGATGCAGATGAGGTGTTGCCATTTGTTCTGATGTCATCTGCAATCAGAATTTCATCGGGCAGATTCATATCTTTCGCCATTGCTTCGATGATTCTCATATTTGCTTGATGCGGAATGAAGGCCTTCAACTCCTTGCGCTCTAATCCAGCAAGTTCAATCGCCTTGGCACCGATTTTCCCGACCGAGAAGACCGCCCAACGAAAAACTCGCTGCCCTTCTTGCACGATATCGGGCCAAGCGATCTCATGGGCGGGCTTGGGGTTGTCTTTGAAATTCAACCAAGAAGACATGGTGATGGCATCGCGTTGATCTGAATCAGAGCCCCAAGCAGTCGGGCCTATCCCAGGGGTCTCAGATGGGCCAATCAAAACCGCTCCTGCGCCATCGGCAAAGATAAATGCGGTCGCACGATCTGTTGGATTGGTGAAGTCGCTCAATTTTTCCGAACCAATCACCAGCGCATATTTCGCAGTGCCCCCGCGTATCAAGTCATTGGCAAGTCCAACTCCATAAGCGAAGCCCGCACATGCAGCGCTTAAATCAAAGGCCGCAGCTTTATTGGCGCCGATATTTGCCGCAATAGCAGAGGCGCCACTTGGGGTCTGAAATGGATAGGAGATAGTGGCCAGAATTATTAAATCCACCTCAGCGGCATCAATTCCTACTCGATTAAGCGCCTGCTTTGCTGCAGCGGTACCCATATCAACTACAGAGATATCTTTATCTGCGATTCTTCTTGATTCGATACCGGTTCGCTGTTGGATCCACTCATCCGATGAATCAATTTTTTCGATGATCTCTGAATTGGGCACCAGCTTTGCGGGGCGATAAGTTCCGAGCGAGATTATCTGGCTAAAGCTTCCTTGGCTGACTTTGATCATGAACCACCATGTTTCTTAGCAAACTCACGAGCGGCTTCGAGGTCATCTGGAGATTTGAGTGCAAAAGTTTCGATACTCGGTGTTGCTCGCTTTAGCAAACCAGTCAAAGTTCCGGCAGGTGGTAGCTCTATTGCTCCCGTGACGCCAAGTTCTACCAGAGATGCCATACACAAATCCCAACGGACTGGGTTGGCAATCTGGTTGACGATACGGTCAATCGCATCTTTGCCGTTGGCTACTACCGCGCCATCTCGATTAGAGAGCATTTGGACTTTGGTTTCGTGAATCTGTAACTTTCCTATTTGGCTAGCCACATGAGCTACTGCAGGTTTCATGAAATCGGTGTGGAATGCCCCGGCCACTGATAGAGCCCTAACTCGTGCGCCACTTGGTGGCTCCTTTGCCAATTCATCCAAATCAGTGAGTAATCCAGCTGCGACAATCTGTCCTGCACCATTGTCGTTTGCCGCAATCAAATTATGGCTTGCGATAGAAGAGAGAACCTCATCGCGCGTTCCTCCTAGAACTGCCGACATACCAGTTTCTATTTGGCTTGCCGCCTTAGCCATCGCGATACCGCGTTGGCGTACCAACTCCATCGCTTGGCTAGGGGACAAGATCCCTGCAATCCCGGCTGCGGTTAATTCACCAACTGAGTGGCCCGAGATAACGGTGAAGTGAGATAACTTCAGTGCAGCCGCTCCAATTAATCCCGCAGCCACAATCAAAGGTTGGGCATTTGCAGTATCTCTTATCTCATCTGCGCTAGCGCTAGTGCCGAGGCGAATTAAATCTAGATCAATATGTAGAGACCAAGCAGCCAATAATCTTTGACTCTCATCATTTAACCATGGCTGCAACATTCCTGGTGTTTGCGCACCTTGTCCAGGAAGCAGAATCGCCAGCATAAGTGGGAGTCTATGGCGGGTATTTGAGTACTAGAAAGTAATCTGCTTTTGAATCTGGGTTTAGGTGCGATTCACCAGCCAAACTTGCAGTGAATGTGGTGAAACTTTGATTTTCTCGCCAGGCGCCGAGATAACCGGGTTATAGGTCGCAGTGGTTTGGGATGAGTCAAAGATACATCGATAGTTATGGCCCCAAAGTTTTTCAGGTAGCGTAAATTGCGTCTCTTCTCTAAATGAATTCATAAACAAGACCAGGCCATTCTTTGGACCAGCTTCGAGAAAGACTGTAAGCGAGCGTTTATCGCCATCCGACCAATGTTCATCAGTCATCTCATTTCCCGAGAGACTAAACCAGGCGATATCTTTCCGTTCGGTTCCGAAATCTATGCTTCCAGTAAAGAAGTCCGATGCGCGATCTGAGAGATAGGTCTGACGAATCCTTACTAGTTCAATGAATGCATCTTGGAGATCTCTATCTTCAGGTTGCCAATCCAGCGCCCATCCACCACGCCATGCGCGCTCTGAATCCCAATTACTTCGATCTAAATCTATGGGCAAGGTAAATGCATTATTAGAGCCATATTGAGTTCGGCCGATTTCATCGCCCATGGTCACCATAGGAACTCCAGATGAGAGTAGCAGGGTAGCCATAAGAGATTTCTGTAATGATCGGCGAATATGTTTGATTCCCTCATCTGAGGTGGCGCCTTCTACTCCTACATTCCAAGAACGATTGCTATTTGCGCCATCTCGATTCTCTTCGCCATTAGCTTGATTGCTCTTCTCTTGATAGGTCACCAGATCGTTGAGGGTAAAACCATCGTGGGCAGTCACAAAATTAATGGAACTGGTGGGACCGCGAAAATAGAAGATATTGCTGGAACCTGCGATGGAGGAGGCGAGCGCGCTCACTCCCTCTCCATAACCTCGAGCAAGATCGCCCAACCAGAATTGGCGAATGGCATCTCGGTAATAGTCATTCCATTCGCGCCAGGGATATTCAAATTCACCCAACGCATACCTTGAGATATCCCAAGGTTCAGCGATCAATTTGAGTTGGCGCAACACGGGGTCGGCGGTTATTGCTGCAAATAGCGCGGAATCGATCATATTTCCGGTGCGATTAAGTGCTGGCGCTAAATCAAAGCGAAAACCATCGACACCGATCACTTGGCTCCACCAACGAAGTGAATCAACCACAAGTCGCACACCATGTGGTTTTCCGGCGCTAAAGGTATTGCCGCAACCAGTGTTATCTATGTAATGGTTAGTACCGCCATGGCGATACCAGTTTCTATTGTCGATTCCTTTGAAGGAAAGTTGTGGACCACCAGCTCCACCTTCGCCAGTGTGGTTGTAGACCACATCCAAAATTACCTCTATGCCATTCTCATGCAATCTATCCACTGCTTGTTGTAATTCGGTTATCGGATCATTGGTTGCGGCGTAAGCACGATGTGGCGCGCTAAATGCGATGGCGTTGTAACCCCAATGATTCCGGCGACCGCGCTGCCAGATTGCTGGCTCAGTTATATGTTCATGTATCGGTAGAAGCTCCAAGACATTAACGCCAATCCGCTTCAAATGATCAATGGTTGATTGATGGCCAAGCGCTTGGTAAGTGCCACGTTCTGATTCGGGTATCTCGGGATTGTTCCAAGTTAGACCTTTAACATGCGCCTCGTAAATGATCACATCTTGCCAATTTAATCTCGGGTGATTTACTTGACGTGCGGCATGATCTGTAACCACAGATAACGGAACGAATTTTGCGGAATCTCTATCATCGATTAAATCAATATCGCCAGTGCCGAATCCATCTGAAGATTTATGTCCATAGATCTCAGGTACATACTGCAATTCACCAGAGAGTAGATGGGTGTAGGGATCGATCAACAACTTCTTGGGATTGAATCTAGAACCGCGTTCGGGTTCCCAAGGACCGTAGACTCGAAAGCCGTATCTTTGACCGGGCCTTACCCCTTTTAGATATCCATGAAAGATCGGGCCATTTCGATGCGATAGGGCGAAGCGGGTCTCCATTACTTTGCCGTTGACCTCATTAAAGAGGCAGACCTCGACTGCATCAGCGGCCTGCGCCCAGAGCGCGAAGTTGGTGCCCTCCTGCGTTGGCATAGCGCCCAGAAATCTCGGGTCGGCTTGGAGCATGGCGTTAGTCTGCCCTGTCATGCGGGCAATCCAGCCCCTACTCATGAGTAACATAGCGCCATGAAAATCGCCGTAACGGTTAAGCAGGTTCCTGACTCCTGGGCGGAGAAGAAATTTGTTAATGGCCGAATTGATCGCGAGAGCGTGGATGTAGTACTCAATGATTTAGATGAGTATGCAATCGAAGAGGCGCTTCGAATTTGCGAGGCAAATGGCGGCACAATTGATGACGGTGGCGAACACACCATCACGCTGATTTCGATGGGACCTGCAAGAGCGCAGGAAGCTGCGCGCAAAGGTTTATCAATGGGTGCGACCAATGCAATCGTCATCACCGATCCCGCGCTCGCAGGAGCAGATGCGATGGTTACCTCTGAAGTTCTCGCAAAAGTGGTCGCAGCAGGAAATTATGATTTTGTGATCTCTGGCGTTGAGAGCACCGATGCCAGAATGAGCGTGGTTCCTGCGATGATGAGCGCTCGCTTAGGACATGCCCAACTTACCTTTGCAAATAAGGTAGAAGTTGATCCCGCTGCCAAGAAGATTTCCATCAATCGAATTACCGATAGCGGTGAAGTGGAGATGGAAGCGAATTTTCCGGCGGTGCTCAGCGTGGTTGAGAAGATCAATCAACCACGTTACCCATCCTTCAAGGGAATCATGGCAGCGAAGAAGAAAGAGATTGCCACTAAGGATCTAGCTGCAATTGGTGGCGCGGATAGCAATTCTTGGAGCGAAGTTATTGATGCCACCGCAAAGCCACCACGTAGCGCTGGTGCAAAGATTGAAGATGACGGTAGTGCAGCCAATAAATTGGTCGATTTCTTAGTTGAGCGAAAGCTGATTTGAAAATGAGCAAAGTTTTGGTAGTGGCTGATAGCCCAAAGAACACGGCCGAGTTAGTCGGTGCGGCAACCGAGGCGGTCTTGGTTGAGTCCAAGTCCGCCAAAGCAATTGCCGAGTATGCCAAGTCAAATAATGTGGCCGCGGTCTTTGTTGCCGCCACAATGGATGGCAAGGAATTAGCGGGAAGAATTGCGGTTGAATTGCAATCCGGAATCATTACGGATGCGATAGCGGTAGGCCCAGATCTCGTCACAACTCAATCTATCTTTGGCGGCAGTTACACCGTAAAAGCGAAGGTAACCAGGGGAATTCCCGTAATTGCGATCAAGCCAAATTCGATTGCGCCCGCTGCTTCACTGCCAGAGGCGATTAAATTAGATGGCAATGATCATCCACTGGTCACGATTAAATCTGTGAAGCCGAAGCAGAAGGGCGCTAGACCAGAGTTAGCCGATGCCAAGATTGTGGTTTCAGGAGGGCGCGGCATTGATGGTGACTGGAGCGCGGTAGAGAAATTTGCTGATTCATTGGGCGCTGCAGTTGGAGCATCTCGCGCTGCAGTTGATGCTGGTTGGTGTAGCCACGATATGCAGGTGGGACAGACTGGAAAATCAGTTAGTCCAGACCTCTATGTTGCGTGTGGAATTTCTGGCGCGATTCAACATAAAGCGGGAATGCAAACCTCCAAGACCATCGTGGTGATCAATAAAGATCCGGAAGCGCCGCTCTTCGAACTGGCGGATCTAGGCATTGTCGGAGACTTGGTGAGCGTGCTGGATAAGGCCACGGAGTTGATTAACGCTCGTAAGTAGCTTGCGCATAAAGCGCCGAATTAACGCAAATTCCAGCAAATTCCAGCAAAGTAGAATTGGGCAATGGCAATTTACTTGGATCATGCGTCGACTACGCCGATCTCAGATCTTGCCTTGGCGGAATTTAATCGCCATCTAAAGCAGATCGGTAACCCTTCCTCGCTACACACATTTGGCCGTCAGACCCGTCGCGCAGTTGAAGAGGCGCGCGAGAAATTAGCTTCTTATATCGGATGTGCGCCAGGTGAAATCATCTTCACCGCTTCAGGCACCGAGGCCGACAATATGGCCATCAAAGGTTTGTTCTGGAAATTTAGCAACCCGACGCGAAAAGTGATTTTGGTTTCTGCCATCGAACATCACGCGGTACTTGATCCGGCAAAGTGGTTGGTAGAAAAAGAAGGTGCGGAGTTAGTAGAACTTCCAGTAGATAGCCAGGGAATTTTGGATTTAAATCACTTGCGAGAGCTGCTTGAAAAGCGTGGTGAAGAGATAGCGCTGATATCTGTAATGCACTCCAATAATGAGACTGGTGCAATTCAACCCATCCAACAGGTAATTGAAATCGCCGGAGATATCCCGGTGCATTGTGATGCGGTGCAGTCATTATTGAAAGTTCCGGTTAAGTTTGCAGGTTTAACTGCGCTATCGCTTAGCGCGCATAAGATGGGTGGCCCAATTGGCGTAGGCGCTCTGGTATTAAAGCGGGGTTTGGATATCCCGGCCTTATTACATGGTGGTGGACAAGAGCGGGAGATAAGAAGTGGCACTTTAAATGCCCCGGCGATCTGCGCATTCGCTGCGGCTTTAACCACTTATCCTGCTGAGCAAATTGCCAAACTAAGAGATAAGTTGATTGTGGGAATCAAGGATTTACTCCCAGATGCAAAGATAAATACTCCGATTGATTCATCCTTAGGTGCGTTACCGGGAATCGTGAATGTAACTTTTCCGGGAACCAAAGGTGAGACCCTCTTATTGTTATTGGATATGGAGGGAATAGCTTGCTCTACCGGCGCAGCCTGTAGCGCTGGAGTACATCGGCCAAGCCATGTTTTATTGGCAATGGGTCGCGATGAAGATAGTGCGCTCGGTACTTTGCGCTTCTCACTTGGTGCACAGAGCACCGATGCAGATATCGATCGGGTCTTGCAAGTCTTACCTGATGTGGTCAAGCGGGCAGGTAGCGCAAAATGAAGTTAATCGCAGCGATGTCTGGTGGAGTTGATTCCGCTGTTGCGGCGGCGCGTGCAGTAGAGGCTGGCCATCAAGTAGTTGGTGTGCATTTGGCGCTCTCATCCAATCCGCAGAAATATCGCTCGGGCGCGAGAGGCTGTTGCACCATCGAAGATTCACATGATGCTAGGCGCGCAGCCGATGTAATTGGAATTCCTTTCTATATCTGGGATATGGCAGAGGAATTTCATGCCGGGGTAGTAGAGAATTTTCTTACAGAATATTCAGCAGGACGTACGCCCAATCCATGCTTACGTTGCAATGAGAAGATTAAATTCGCAGCAGTGCTAGATCGCGCCAAAGCTATGGGTTTCGATGGTGTGGTCACAGGTCACTATGCCAACATCAGAGAGAGTGATGGCGAACGAACTTTGCATCGGGCAATCGATAACAGCAAAGATCAGTCGTATGTGCTTGCGGTCTTAAATAGAGATCAATTACAGGGCGCACACTTTCCATTGGGTGACACTGAGAAGGTAGATATTAGAAAAGAGGCAGCAGCGCGAGGCTTATCTGTGGCCAATAAACCTGATAGCCATGACATATGTTTTGTGCCAAGTGGTGACAACGCAGGATGGCTACGTGAACGGCTAGGAAGCGAAACTGGTCCAATCATCGATCAAGAGGGCAATGTGATTGGCGAGCATAAAGGCGCATATACCTACACCATCGGCCAGAGAAAAGGCCTAGGTTTAACAGTTCCTGCCGCTGATGGAAATCCTCGATTTGTCTTGAAGATCGAACCTAAAACCAACACGGTTGTCGTGGGTAGCAAAGAGGATTTGGCGGTGCGGGAAATTTTGGGTGAGCATCCAGTTTGGTGCGGGCCAAACCCCGGAACCGAATGGCGCAATGGATTTGTTCAGGTCCGAGCACATGGCGCTGCGCTCGTTTGTGAATATCGAGAGTTGATTGAAGCCGGGACTTCGCAAGTTAAATTGCAAATCAAATTAGCCGAACCACTTCTAGGGCTTGCGACCGGGCAAGCAGCGGTGATTTATGACGGCGATCGCGTGGTCGGATCGGCCACGATTTGTGAGACTTCATGAACCCGCGTCAAAGGATCGCTGAGTTAACCGAGGAGATTCGCGATCACATCTTCCGTTATTACGTAATGGATAAACCAATAATTTCTGATGCAGAATTCGATAAATTGCTACGTGAATTATCCGAACTTGAGCAAGCTCATCCAGAGTTAAAAGCAGTCGATTCTCCAACGCTTGGAATTGGAGGTGGCCTATCTACCACCTTCGAACAAGTTGATCATCTAGAGAAGATGATGAGTTTGGATAATGCCTTCGATGAGAGCGAATTGAACGCATGGTTTGATCGCGTAGAGAAGGATGCGCCTGATGCCAAGTGGCTCTGTGAATTAAAAATCGATGGCTTAGCGATCAATCTCCGCTATGAGAATGGCGTGCTGACCAAGGCATTGACCCGCGGTAATGGTTCGACCGGTGAAGATGTGACCCTAAACGTCAAAACCATCCGCAACTTGCCACATGAGTTAAAGGGTAAATCTGTTCCGGATCTAATCGAAGTTAGAGGGGAGGTCTACTTTCCGCTTGCAGCATTTAAAGAGCTAAACGAATCGCTCGAGGAGTCCGGTAAAGCCACCTTCGCAAACCCCCGAAATGCCGCAGCTGGTTCATTGCGCCAAAAGGATCCAAGGGTCACAGCGTCAAGACCGCTTAGTATTTTGGTCCACGGAATCGGCGCAACCAATTTTGATTTTGCCAAACAGAGTGAGGCGTATGAGCTGCTCAAAGGTTTTGGTCTACCTACCAGCAGTGAATTCAAAGTGTTGGCTTCACGTAAAGAGGTCAATAAATACATAGAGAATTTCCAAACTCATCGACATGATCTCGAACATGAAATTGATGGCGTAGTAATCAAAGTCGATCAAATAGAGCTACAGAAGAGATTAGGCGTAACCTCGAGAGCGCCAAAGTGGGCGATCGCCTTTAAATACCCACCAGAAGAGGTCGTGACTAAATTAATTGATATTCAAGTAAGTGTCGGAAGGACCGGACGCGTGACGCCATTTGCCGTGATGGAACCGGTAGTTGTTGCAGGTTCTACCGTGACACATGCGACGCTCCACAACTCGCAAGAGGTGGCACGAAAGGGAGTATTAATCGGCGATTATGTCGTGATTAGAAAAGCGGGCGATGTAATTCCTGAGGTGCTCTCTGCAGTCGTTGAACGGCGAACCGGGAAAGAGCGGCAGTTTTTGATGCCCAAGGTTTGTCCAGATTGCGCAACCGAATTGGTAGAACAGAGCGAGGGAGATGTAGACCTTCGTTGTCCAAATGCGCAGAGTTGCCCGGCACAACTTAGGGAACGTCTTTATTACATAGGTTCACGCGCCGCACTAGATATTGATGTGCTTGGTTATGAAGCTGCAAATGCCCTGCTCGATGCGCAGATAATCAATGATGAATCAGAGCTCTTTGACCTATCTGAGTCAAAGTTAATTCGTTCGCCCTTCTTTGTTAAGAAGGATGGCAAACCAGCTGCCAACGTCCAGAAATTATTGGAGGCGCTAGAGACCGCCAAATCTCGACCGCTTTGGCGCGTTATCGTCTCGCTCTCCATACGCCATGTTGGTCCAACTGCTGCGCAAGCTTTGGCGAATCACTTTAAATCTATCGAGGCCATTTCCCAAGCTTCAGCCGAAGAGTTATCGCAAGTAGATGGAGTTGGTGGAGTAATCGCAGATTCAATCGTGGATTGGTTTCAAGTGAATTGGCATAAATCAATCATCACTCGCTGGCGTAAGGCTGGAGTTGCGATGGAACTCGAAGCGCAGGAGCTCTCGCCCCAAACCCTTGCAGGTCTGACATTCGTGGTCACAGGAAGCTTGGAATCCTTCACGCGCGATGGCATCAATGAAGTGATATTGGCTCACGGCGGCAAAACTTCATCATCTGTCTCAAAGAAGACCGATTACTTATTGGCGGGCGCCGATCCTGGCTCCAAGTTGAGCAAGGCTCAAGAACTTGGTGTGACGATTATCGATGAGGCAAAATTTAAAGAACTGCTTGCGGGTCGCTAGTATTGCGATATGTTAATTCGACTATCTGAAGTAACACGTGAATTGCCGCAATCACCAATTGTCTTTGGCTTGGTGGCTTTCGGAATCCTCAGTTTCCTGCTTTACCTAGTGCTCCGTCTTGATCGCTAAGCGAATCGGTATCTACGGGGGGACATTTGATCCCATCCATAATGGGCATCTGCGGGTAATTGTTGAGTTGCTCTCCAGAAAAGTAGTTGATGAAATTATTTTGATCCCAGCAGGTAGGCCAAGACTCAGAGCGGCCGCGCCACAGGCTGATGGAAAAACTCGGCTAGAGATGTGCAAGCTAGCAGTTGGTGATCTACCCAGCGGCATTAAAGAGCGAGTTTCGGTCAGCGATATTGAGATAAATCGCGCCGGCGAAACTTATGCCATCGATACCGTGGAAGCACTGGGCAATGACGCAGAAGAGCTGTATTGGATTATTGGTAGTGATGCTTATGCCAATATCGATAATTGGCATCGGGCAGATGAGCTTAAGGAACTAGTCAGTTTTATTGTCATCGATCGGCCAGGAAGCGAAAGTGCTGAAAATCCTGAATCAGGAGTTAACCCTATAAAGCGGCTAGATATCGAAGCGCTGGACATATCAGCCACGGAAATCAGATCGCAACTTAATGCGAAGGAGCAGGCCACATCTCAATCGGAGAGAGAGAATTTGGGAGTATCGCCCTCGGTACGCAAGTTCATCGCCGAAAGGAAGTTGTATGCCGGTAAGTGATCTGGTGCGCAAGGAGCTAGATGTAGCAGCTCAAGCGGCGGTAAATAAGTTGGGCACCGATTTGGTGGCGATTGATCTTTCGGATCAAAGTCTCTTATCTGAAGCATTTCTGATTGTTACCGGTCAAAATCCTCGGCAGGTTGAAGCAATTGCGGATGAGATAGAAGAGAAGTTAAAGCAGATCAATGAAAAACCAGTGCGACGCGAGAATGGCGAAGAGTGGATCTTGATTGATTACTCTGACTTAGTGGTGCATATCCAATCTGAGAATCTCCGCCGCTATTACATGTTAGATCGCCTCTGGAATGACTGCCCTACCATTGCACTACACGTAGATGAGTCGCGATGAACCAACCACTTCACAAACATCCTCACAACAAGATCGTGCTTTGGCGTCACGGCCAGACTGATTGGAATATTGCCAACCGCTTTCAGGGCTCAACCGATATTCCATTGAATGAAACCGGATTGCAACAGGTAACTCGAGCTGGGAAGTTATTGACCGGGCTTTCGCCGACCCAGATTATCTCTAGCGATTTAAGCCGGGCTTACCACACCGCAAAAGCGTTAGCAGATTTGGTCGGTTTAGAGATAATCAAAGATGCGCGATTGCGTGAGACCGATGGCGGTAATTGGGAGGGCAAGACGGGCGATGCTATCCGTGAGACTGATATTGAGAATTTCATTCGATGGATTGATGGCGATGATAATAAGGCGGGGGATGTCGGAGAGCGGAGAAGCGATGTAGCGCTTCGCGCCACAACTGCGATCAATGAGGCGCTAGCTGGAAAAACCAATCAAACATTGATTGTTGCAACACATGGTGGAACTGCTAGATGCATCTTGGGTTCTTTACTAGATTTGCCGATGTCTACTTGGGGTTCGATCGGTGGATTATCAAATGCGGCATGGTCGATACTCTCTTCAACTCCACGCGGTTGGACTTTGGTAGAACATAACTCAGGTTCGCTACCCGAGCCGATTTTCGGTGAAGAATCAGGCGGAGAGAGTCAGTAAGAGAGAGTAAAAATCCCCACTAGAATCAGCGCCTTGAGGGCCTGTGGCGCAGCTGGTAGCGCACTTGCATGGCATGCAAGGGGTCAGGGGTTCAAGTCCCCTCAGGTCCACAAATTTCAATTGATTCAATTGATTCAATTGATTCGAATGAATTAAGTTAATTTCAAGCAAGAGACAAACCCAGAGATAATCAAAGGAATTTAGATGAGCAGCGAACATCAAGCGTATGACTTCGCTTATGTTCAAGAGAAATGGTTACCAGTTTGGGATCAGATAGCGCCATTTCGTTCGGGTCGGGCAGACGATAAGCGCCCCAAGAAGTATGTCTTGGATATGTTTCCATATCCCTCCGGTGATTTACCTATGGGCCATGCCGAGGCTTATGCGCTAGGCGATGTAATTGCTCGCTATTGGGTGCAGCGAGGCTTCAATGTGATGCATCCAATTGGTTGGGATGCATTTGGATTGCCGGCCGAGAATGCTGCAATAAAGCGGGGCGTCGATCCAGTTGGTTGGACTTACGAGAATATCGCAACACAGAAGGCATCGATGCGTCGCTATGCCTGCTCATTTGATTGGGATCGAGTGTTCAACACCTGCGATCCAGAATATTACAAATGGAATCAATGGCTCTTCCTACAGATGTACCAACGTGGTTTGGCCTATCGAAAAGCCTCAGCAGTCAATTGGTGCCCAGATTGCCAGACGGTGCTTGCCAACGAGCAAGTTGTAGCAGGTCTCTGCGAGCGATGTGATACCGCAGTCACTAAGAAGAAATTAACCCAGTGGTATTTCAAGATCACCGATTATGCCGATCGACTTCTTGATGACATGGCCCAACTTGAGGGAAAGTGGCCCGAAAAGGTGTTGACCATGCAACGCAATTGGATCGGAAGATCCTCGGGAGCATACGTAACATTTGAGATCGAAGGGCGCAAAGATCCAATCTCCATCTACACCACACGTCCGGATACGCTTTATGGCGCAACATTTATGGTGGTGGCAGTCGATAGCGACTTAGCTGCTGAGCTTGCCGATAACTCACCGGCAAAAGTTGATTTCGAAAAATATCTCGAGCAGGTCCGCTCCGCTTCAGATATCGAGCGTCTTGCTACCGATAGACCAAAGAGTGGAGTATTTCTACAACGCTATGCCATCAATCCAGTAAATGGTGAGAAGCTTCCGATTTGGGCTTCAGATTATGTTCTAGCTGATTACGGAACTGGTGCGATCATGGCGGTACCTGCACATGATCAGAGAGATTTAGATTTTGCCCGCGCCATGAATTTGCCGGTGCGAGTAGTGGTCGATACTGGAGAGGCAGATCCAAGTGAGAGCGGAGTTGCCACATCCGGTGATGGCAAGTTGATCAACTCGGCCGAATTAAATGGCTTAAACAAATCTGAGGCGATTGCCAAGATAATCTCGATTCTCGAGGAGAAAAAACTCGCCAAAGGCGCAAATAATTACCGTTTACGCGATTGGTTGATCTCACGCCAACGCTATTGGGGCACGCCCATTCCAATCATCCATTGTGAAAAATGTGGCGAAGTTCCGGTTCCTCTTGAGCAATTACCAGTCGAATTGCCACCGGCGGCAGGTTTAGATTTGAAACCAAAAGGAAGTTCGCCACTTGGCGCAGCTAGCGATTGGGTAAATGTAATTTGTCCAAAGTGTGGTGGGGGAGCAAAGCGCGATGCCGACACCATGGATACCTTCGTGGATTCATCTTGGTACTACTTGCGTTATGCCGATTATAAAAATACCAGCGCGCCCTTTGACCCTAAGGCCATTGAAGAGTGGTTGCCGGTGGATCAATATGTCGGCGGCGTTACTCACGCAATTTTGCATCTACTTTATAGCCGTTTCTTCACCAAAGTGCTCTTCGATATGGGGATGGTCAAATTCAACGAACCATTTACCAGGCTCCTTAATCAAGGAATGGTGATTATGGATGGCTCGGCAATGTCCAAGAGCCGCGGCAATCTGGTTCGTTTATCTGATGAATTACAACATCATGGCGTCGATGCAATTCGATTAACGATGGTATTCGCCGGACCACCAGAGGATGATGTCGATTGGGCTGATGTCTCACCATCAGGTTCGGTTAAATTCCTCTCTCGCGCATGGCGTTTATCTGGTGATGTCACCAGCAAACCTGGAGTAGATTTCAAATCGGGCAATCTTGAATTACGCAAGGCAACGCATAAAGCCCTACATGATTCAGCTTTTGCCGTTGAATCGTTCCGTTTTAATGTTGCCGTAGCGCGAATCATGGAATTGGTAAATGCCACGCGTAAAGCGATTGATAGCGGCTGTGGCGCAAGTGATCCCGCGGTACGAGAGGCAACCGAAGCAGTTGCCATCATGCTCTCTCTGATCGCCCCATTTACCGCCGAGGAGATGTGGGAGCGCTTGGGCCATAAACCTTCAGTTGCGCTGGCAGGTTGGCCGACTGTGGATGAAAAGTTATTGGTGGCAGATAACGTAACAGCGGTACTACAGATAAATGGCAAAATCAAAGAGCGCATAGAGGTCGCACCAGATATCAGCGATACCGAATTAGAGAAGTTGGCGCTCACTAACCCAACTATTGCTAGCGCTATAGGTGGTGCGGCTCCGATTAAAATCATCGTGCGCGCACCAAAGTTAGTAAATATCGTTATCTAAAACTTTCAATCCATCCCCGTAATTAATTTATTTACAATATTTATCCCCAAAAGTTATCCCCAAAAGTTCAGCTTGGCCCGGCGCTAATTAGCGCCTTTTGATAACTATTGGCCATGCAAACTAGACCAATAGATGCGCTACAACTCTGGTGGCGCCAGATAAATTTCACGCAGAGCCAAAGAAGAGGGCTGGCGATAATCGCGATTATCGCTCTTACCGTCAGCGCCATTTATATATTTAAGCCTAATAACGCTAAAGCGATTACCTCGCCACCAGAGCTTCCAATTGCAGAGGTGCTTCCACCACTACTTGTAGTCGATGTGGCGGGTGAGGTAAAGGCTCCCGGAGTTTATAAATTGCCACCGAATTCCAGGGTGAATGATGCGATCAAGTCTGCGGGTGGCGCAAAGAAGAGCGCAGATCTCTCTTTGATCAATTTGGCGCGAATCATCAAGGATGGCGAGCAGATATATGTGGAGCGACGTTATTCTTCGGGTTTTTCAGGCAATAACCAGAGTAGCAACCGCGCAGCTGTAAAGAGTAAAGAGATTATCAATCTAAACCGCGCCAGCGCCAGAGAACTGGAGTCACTCTCTGGAATCGGACCTGTACTTGCAGCTCGCATCATTGAGTATCGCAAATTACATGGCGCCTTTAACTCTGTAGATGAGCTGCAGAAAGTCCCTGGAATCGGTGCTTCAAAATTAGCCAAATTCAAAGAGAAGCTTCGCGTGTAGATTCCCGATTACTCGTAATCGGGATCTCAATCTGGCTGGGTGCGCTCTTACAAAGTTGGGTCGAACCGTGGCGTATCGCTCTGCTCTCACTTTTGCTAGCCGGCGCCTTTGGAATCACCAACCATCGAAAAAGGGCAGCAGTCATGGTTGGCGCGATTTTGATTGGCGCCTTAGTGATGAGTTTTCGCCAAGTCTCCCTGACAGATTCTGAGATTCATAGGGCTATCGGTCAGCAAGTCACTTTGGATTTCACTGCGGTGACAGATGGCAGACAGATCAAAGATAAAAAAGTTAGTCTGATTGCCAAAGCTAAGGGTGTTCCGATACGAGTAATTGGTCCGTTTAGCGAATTTCTTCCATCTGAGAGATTTCGTGCAACCGGGAAACTCTTACCTAGCAAGGAGAGCAGAGTTGCGGCGCTCTTTGTGACTTGGGAGCGCTTTACCGTGATTTCCGAGGCCAATTCTTGGCAACAGGAGATGGGTGATATTCGAAGTGGTTTGCGAGAAGTTTCGAGAGATGCCCCGCTAATTCCTGGAATGGTCTTGGGTGACACCGCTCTGCAATCCCCAGAATTTAGCGATGCAATGCGTCGAGCGGGTTTGACCCACCTAACTGCAGTAAGTGGCGCCAATTTCGCCATCGTAAGTTCATTTGTGCTCTGGCTAATGCAATTTCCGGTGCGAAACTTACGGATCAGATTGCTAGTAACCGGAATGATTCTGATTGCATTTATAGGTCTGGTTAGGCCCTCGCCTTCAGTATTACGTGCGGCGGCGATGGCAGCGGTAGTGATTTTTGCCAAATCACATTTTCAAAGAAGTGACTCGATTCCTTCGCTGGGTTTTGCGATTGCAATTGTGATCATTGCTGATCCATGGCAGGCGAGAGATCCTGGCTTTGCCTTATCGGTTCTTGCCACGGCAGGGCTACTGCTAATCGCACCCAAATTAGCCAATTTAAAGAATTTGAAGATCCCAAATTTCCTGGCAGAGCCAATTGCAGCAACCGCACTTTGCACACCAATAATCGTGGGTTTAAGTGGTTATCTATCTATCACTTCTATCTTCGCCAATGTCCTTGCCGCCCCTTTGGTCGCGCCTGTGACGATATTGGGCTTTATCGCTGCTCTCGTCCCACCTTTGGCGCCATTATTAATTGCAATTGCGGAGATACCGGCCGATTTGATCGCCCGCATTGCCTATTTTGCGGCCAGCTATCCGGTGGTGCAGATGAAGAGCGCATTGGTGATTATCGGTATCGCTTTGATCTTAATCATTGGTCGAAAGCACTTAATAGTGATTTTGCCAATCTTGCTCTGCCTCACTTTCTTACAACGTTGGCCAAATAACGCATGGGAGATCGCTAATTGCGATGTCGGTCAAGGTGATGCATTAGTTTTGAAAGTAGCTCCAAAAAGCGCCGTTGTGATCGATGTTGGGCCAGAGCCCAAGCTGATTGACCAATGTTTGAAGTCCCTCGGGATAAAAGATATCCCTTTGATAATTCTGACCCATCCACATAAGGATCACATTGCAGGTTTATCTGGTGCGCTACAAAATCGAAGTGTGGGCAAGGTGATTAATAAAGCTAGCCGCGGAGAAGTAATAAATATAGCGAAGATGCGAATAGAGATTCTCTGGCCCGATGGGAGTGATCGGAAATTTACGGATAATGGTGGAGAGGGAAGCGCAGTTAATAATCAAAGTATCGTCGCATTAATTCATACTCCCACATATACAATTTTGACCACAGGTGATATTGAACCTGAGGTACAAGCCCTACTAAAAGATTCAATACCTGCTTCAGGGGTTGATTACTTGAAAGTTGCCCACCATGGATCCAAATTTCAAGATCCACTCTTCAATAAGCGGGCAAATCCAAAGGTCGCCATCATCAGCGTTGGGGCAGGAAATAGATATGGCCACCCGGCGCCTGGCACCTTGCAACTTTTTGAGCAGAGCACCCAAAAGCTCTATCGAACCGATATTGATGGCGCACTCGCCTTCGACCCCGTAACTGGAAGCGTTTCATCTAGTAAGGTCGGCATATTCGGATTACCAATGTTTTGGAGGGTGGCATGAAGAGCATCTATTTATTGCTTGGCTCCGAAGCTGCACTCGCCGAACGCGCACTTGCAAAGTTGGTCAACGAATTAAAAGAAGAGGGCGCCGAGCTAACCACGCTCTTTGCCGGTGATGTGGCGCTTGGTGAGATCTCCGATGCGCTCTCTCCCTCTCTCTTCTCTGAACGTCGAGGGCTGATCATCCGTGATTTACAGGATTTGGCAGAAGAGAGTCGAGTTGAGATAACCAGGTATTTGGAGTCACCGGACCCAACCTTGACTTTGATTCTGCTCCATAAAGGTGGCGTAAAAGGTAAAGCCCTACTAGATGCGATTAAGAAAATTAAACCAGAGACCGTACTTTGCGATCCGTTAAAGAAAGAATCGGAGAAAGAAGAGTTCGTCAAAAATCTCTTCATGGATTTAGGTAGGAAGGCATCCCCAGCTGCAATTAGCGCTCTCGTGAATGCCACTGGTACGGACCTACGTGAATTGAGCGCGGCTGTATCCCAGCTTGCATCTGATAGCCCAGCGGGAATGATTGATGAGATACATGTTGAGCGTTATCACCAAGGGCGTATCGAAACGACCGGATTTGATGTAGCCGATAAAGTAATTGAAGGAGACTTTGCAGAATCCTTAATCACTTTACGCCATGCCCTCACCACCGGCACCGATCCAGTTTTGATAACCAGTGCGATTGCATCATCGCTTAGAGGAATTGCAAAAGTTTCTGGTGCAAGTCGAGGTGCGCGTTCTTTCGAATTAGCTGGCGAATTAGGTATGGCCCCATGGCAAATAGATAAAGCCAGGCGCCAATTGAATGGTTGGAGCGCAACAACTCTGACTCAAGCAGTTGCAGCGATTGCAAAGTGTGATGCCCAAGTAAAAGGTGGGGCGAGCGACCCGATTTACGCCCTAGAACAGGCGGTTTCAGCCATATGCGCTGCTCGCCAAGGGCGCGATTTGAGCCGCAACTAAGCGCGCTGGTAACCTTTCCCGCCTGTCCCACCTATCCCGTTATAAGTGGAACCAGCGCTAAAACCAGCAGTATCGAGTAAAAATTAAAGGAAGCACTGAGCACTAAGTACCGGTCTGGTTTTTATTCTGAAATTAAGTTGTACCTACAAGGAGAAGAATTAAGTGGCAAACATTAAGTCGCAGATCAAGCGAATCAAGACCAACGAGAAGGCGCGCCATCGCAATAAGGCAGTGACCTCTGGTTTAAAGAGCGCGGTCCGTAAATTCCGCGACGCAGTTGCTGCTGGCGATTCAACCAAGATTCAGAGCGAACTTCGCAGTGCATCGCGCCTTCTTGATGTGGCAGTTGCTAAGGGTGTTATTCACCGCAACCAAGCTGCAAATAAGAAGTCAGCAATGGCTAAAGCCGCTGCTAAGAAGTAATACCCCCCTGTAGCCGCCATGCCGGCAATTCCGTTAAGTAAGGCGCCCCAGCCTGCTGCCACTGATCCAAATCAGATTCGTAATTTCTGCATCATTGCGCATATTGATCATGGCAAATCCACGCTAGCGGATCGAATGCTTCAGATTACCGAAGTAGTCGAAGCACGAAACATGCGCGCCCAATATCTAGATCGAATGGATATTGAGCGCGAACGTGGCATCACCATCAAATCTCAGGCAGTTCGGCTGCCCTGGCGGTCTGGACGAGATGGCAAGGATTACATCCTTAACATGATCGATACACCAGGCCACGTGGACTTTACCTATGAAGTATCTCGATCACTAGCCGCATGCGAAGGTGCGATTTTGTTAGTGGATTGCGCGCAAGGAATAGAAGCGCAGACGTTAGCGAACTTGTATTTGGCGATGGAGAATAATCTTCAAATAATTCCGGTGCTAAACAAAATCGACCTACCTGCAGCCCAACCAGATAAGTTCGCCGCAGAATTAGCCAAATTAATTGGTTGTGATCCATCTGATGTGCTTCGTGTCTCGGGTAAGACAGGGGAGGGCGTAGAGGAATTACTCGATGAGATTGTGGCGCAGATTCCAGCTCCAGTAGGAAATAAAGATGCTGAGACTCGAGCCCTTATCTTTGATTCGGTTTATGACGTTTATCGGGGAGTAGTTACATACATTCGAGTGATTGATGGAAAACTCTCGCCGCGCGATCAGATCCAAATGATCTCCACCGGCGCCCGCCATGAACTCCTGGAGATTGGGGCGATCTCCCCAGAGCCCATAGCTTCACAAGGTTTGGGAGTTGGCGAAGTGGGCTACTTAATAACCGGCGTTAAAGATGTGCGGCAATCCCGTGTGGGCGATACCGTCACGCTCTATCAAAAACCTGCAAAGGTTCCGCTAGCCGGATATAAAGATCCAAAACCAATGGTCTTCTCCGGTCTCTACCCAATCGATGGCGCTGATTTTCCATTGCTACGTGAAGCGCTCGATAAATTGCAGTTAAATGATGCAGCTTTGGTCTACGAACCGGAGAGTTCGGCAGCGCTTGGTTTTGGCTTTCGCTGCGGTTTTCTTGGTCTACTTCACATGGAAATCGTGCGAGAGCGTCTGGAGCGCGAAGCAGGTCTGAATCTGATCTCGACCGCGCCCAACGTAGTCTATGAAGTTACGATGGAAGATGGACGCCATTTGACCGTTACCAATCCTTCTGAATATCCCACCGGCAAGATCAGAGAAGTGCTTGAGCCAATAGTGAAGGCGACGATTTTAAGTCCAAGTGATTACATCGGAACCATCATGGAACTCTGCCAAGATAGACGTGGCACTTTGTTAGGTATGGATTACATCTCAGAGGATCGTGTTGAGATTCGCTATGACTTACCGCTTGCTGAAATCGTCTTTGATTTCTTCGACAATCTGAAGTCGCGTACCAAGGGCTATGCCTCATTAGATTATGAAGATAAAGGCAATTTACCGGGCCATCTGGTCAAAGTAGATATCCTGTTAAATGGCGAGACGGTCGATGCATTCAGTTCCATAGTTCATCGTGATAAGGCCTATGCATATGGTGTAATGATGACCCAGAAATTACGCGAACTCATCCCGAGGCAACAATTCGAGGTACCCATTCAAGCGGCCATTGGTTCAAAGATCATCGCGCGCGAGAACATCAGAGCGATTCGAAAAGATGTTTTAGCAAAATGCTATGGCGGCGATATAACCCGAAAGCGCAAGCTCCTTGAGAAGCAGAAAGAGGGCAAGAAGCGTATGAAGATGGTGGGTCGAGTCGAAGTGCCACAAGAGGCATTCGTTGCAGCGCTTGCCACAGATGCCGATATCGAGAAAGTAAAAGCCGCGCGCGAGAAATAGCGCATAACCATGTCTAATCTCTCTTTTTACGTACATATCCCATATTGCGTAAAACGATGCGGATACTGCGACTTCAATACTTACACGCCATCTGAATTGCGCGAAGGGGGAACGCTTGAGAGCGTTTCGACTGGATTTGTAGATTCTTTGATTGCAGAGGTCTCATTTGCGGCGCGGACCAATAGCACCACTATCCCCACAGTCTTCTTCGGTGGCGGAACTCCTTCTTTGATGCCCGCCGCAGAATTAAGCAGAGTAATTGAGTTATTGCGACAGAGATGGGAATTTGCTCCTGAAATAGAGATTACTATCGAATGCAATCCAGATACCCTAACTTTGGAATCGCTTGAGAATTATCGTGCAAGCGGCATAAATCGAATCTCTATGGGAATGCAATCAGCAAATCAGCAAGTGTTAAAGGTGCTAGATCGCACCCATAATCCAGAGAATGTAGCTAAATCTGTGGAGCTGGCGCGAAAGGCGGGTTTTGACAATGTCAGCTTAGATTTAATTTATGGCACACCAGGTGAGAGCCTTGATGATTGGGAGTCGACAGTTAAAACCGCGATTTCATATAGTATTGATCATCTAAGTGCATATGCATTGATAGTTGAGAATGGAACCAAGTTAGCGGCACAAATCAAACGAGGCGAGATTGCCAGACCTGATGATGATTTGATGGCTGCGATGTACTTACGAGTGGATGAGCTAGCTAGCGCTGCGGGATTGCACTGGTATGAGTTGAGCAATTGGGGTAGACCAGCCCAACATAACTTGGTCTATTGGCGCAATCAGAATTGGTGGGGTCTTGGACCGGGAGCGCATTCTCACGTCAATGGAGTGCGTTGGTGGAATGTAAAACACCCCAGTAAATATCAAGAGCAACTGGCCAAATTTGAATCACCAATGCAAGATCGCGAGACTCTGACAGAGTCTCAAATGCGAGATGAGAAATTCATGTTGCAGATTAGATTGAAAGAGGGTTTGGCGCTGAACGAATTAAATCCGGCACAACTCTCCAAGTTAGCTGATTTCTCAGGTCAGGTGGAAACCATTGAAAATCGCCTGGTTCTTACGCCATCAGGGCGCCTGATTGCAGATCGAATCGTGCGCGAATTGATTATGGCTTAAAATTTGCAGACCATGAGTAGACGATTAGAAATTTTGCGGGCAATCGTTGATGAATATGTTGCCACGCAAGAGCCGGTTGGTTCTAAGGCGCTAGCTGAGAATCACAATCTAGGAGTCTCTCCTGCCACGATTCGAAATGAGATGGCGATACTTGAAGAGGAGGGTTTGATCACTCAACCCCACACCTCTGCAGGTCGCATACCCACTGATTTGGGCTACCGAGTCTTTGTAGATCAGCTATCCAGCGTCAAACCATTATCAGCCCCGGAACGTCGCGCAATCGAAACCTTTCTAGAGGGTGCGTTGGATCTAGATGATGTGGTCATGCGAACCGTAAAACTATTGGCGGATGTCACCAAGCAAGTAGCGGTGGTGCAGTATCCCTCGTTGGTGAAATCTAAGGTGCGACATGTCGAGTTGGTGCTGCTCAATTCCTTACGTGCCATGTTGATTTTGATTACTGATACCGGTCGCGTGGAGCAACGCATAATTGACCTTGCAAATGAGACTGACGAAGAGTTCTTAAATAGTATGCGAATCAAGTTGAACAACTCCATCGCAGGTCAACGGCTACCTGATGTGGCAGATCGTCTCTCAAACTTGATGGATACGCTCTCCAATAATGATCGTCGAAACATGGCGGTCTTGGTTTCAACTTTGATTGAGATGGCGCTAGAAAAACCGGAAGAGAAGGTAGTACTTGCTGGAACTGCTAATTTGACTCGATTCCGCCAAGATTTCTCAGCGCAGATTCATCCTATTCTTGAGGCGCTGGAGGAACAGGTAGTACTGCTTCGACTTCTGGGCGGTGCAACCAATGGATTACAGGTAAGAATTGGCAGCGAACAGCAGGATGAGAATTTAAAGACGACCAGCGTGATTTCCACCGGCTATGGAGAGGTCGGCGCTTTGGGTGTGATTGGTCCTACCAGAATGGATTATGCAAGCTCGATGGCGGCAGTTAGCGCAGTGGCTAATTATGTAAGTCGTTTTCTCCAGGAGAATGCGTAAATGGCGGATTTATACGAGACCCTCGGGGTATCACGCGATGCAAATAGCGATGAGATAAAGAGGGCGTACCGAAAGTTAGCGCGTGAATTACATCCAGATATAAATCCCGACCCTGGCGTTCAAGAGCGTTTTAAAGAAGTTACTGCGGCATACGATGTTTTGAGCGATCCGCAGAAACGTCAGCAATATGACATGGGCGGCTCAGCTTTTGGCGGCGCAGGTTTCAATGGTGGTTTTGGATTTAGCGACATCATGGATGCCTTCTTTGGCCAAGGCGCTACTACTCGTGGACCTAGATCACGTGCTCGCGCCGGACAAGATGCATTAATAAGAGTGGAGATTTCATTAGCAGAGGCATGCTTCGGAACTACTCGTGAATTGGTCGTGGAGAGTGCCGTGCTCTGTGAGAAGTGTTCGGGTAGCGGATGCCAAGCTGGTACTACACCAAGCACCTGTGGCATCTGTCGTGGTCGTGGCGAAACTCAACAGGTGACTCGCTCGATTTTGGGACAGGTTATGACCTCAAGGCCGTGCGCTGCATGTCAAGGTTACGGAACCACCATTAGCAATCCTTGTCGTGAATGTGGTGGTGATGGTCGTGTGCGTGCCAGACAAACCATCAATGTTGATATTCCGGGTGGAGTTGAAACGGGAAATCGCATTCAAATGGCAGGACGAGGCGAAGTTGGACCAGGTGGTGGGCCAGCGGGGGATTTATATGTAGAGATCATCCAAAGCGAACATGAGTACTTAGTTAGAGATGGTGACAATCTACATTTGGCGCTATCGATTCCCTTTAGCGCTGCAGTGCTTGGTACCACGGCGAAAATTGTCACCTTAGATGGCGATGAGGAGATAGAGATCAAAGCCGGTACTCAATCAGGTGCAAAGTTACCTTTGAAGCAACGTGGCATGACTCGTTTACGTGGAAATGGTCGAGGCGATCTGATTGTCCATGTGGAGGTTGTTACTCCAACTAAGCTCAATAAAGAGCAAGAGGAGTTGATCAAGAAATTCGCCAAATTACGCGGTGAAGACCAAGATTCCTCAACTATAAAGCAGGATGACGGCTCAATTCTGGCGAAATTACGCGGAGCCTTTAGATTCTAATGTTGCCACTTTTCTTGGTCACAAATATCGAAGCTCCAGAATTATTAGATCAAGAGGCTCACCACGCGCATCGAGTACTTCGTATGAAGGTTGGTGAGGAGCTCTTAACTACTGATGGCCTGGGAAGATGGGCTAGATGTCAGATTACTGATTCCGCAAAGCAGCAAATTAAATTAGCAGTTATAGAACAGGGCAGAGAATTAAAGCCCGAGAGGGAAATCTCTGTCCTACAGGCGCTGCCAAAGAGTGACCGTGCAAGAGAAGCGGTTGAATTGTTAACAGCTTCAGGTGCGGAGATTATTTATCCATGGCTCGCTGCACGATCAATTGGAAAAGAAAGTGCTAAATGGCAGGTTGCCGCAGTGGAGGCGAGTAAGCAGAGCCGTAGGTTTAACTTTCCGCGCGTGGCACCTGAAGTTGACACCCGAAGCGCATTGGAAATCTGTAAAGAGTTTGAGCAGGTTTTGATCTGCCATGAGAGCGCAACTGTGGCGTTAAGTCAGGTGGTAAAACCGGCTAAGCGGACTCTCATAATCATTGGCCCAGAGGGTGGCATCACCGATGAAGAGCTAGAGATGTTCAAAGGCGTTGGAGGTCAAGTTATCAAGTTAGGTCAACCAATCTTTCGCTCCGCTCATGCGGGCATGGCGGCAGTAAGTGCAGTAAGTGCGATCATGAAGGTATGGTGATTCTGTGGCGTTAGATGCAAATTGCATATTCTGCAAGATTATTGATGGTGATATTCCCGCCTCGATTATCTATCGAGATGAGAATGTAGTGGCTTTTAATGATTTGAATCCGCAAGCACCAACACATGTATTGATTGTCCCGACATTGCATGTCGAGAACGCTGCGGATTTGGCTGAGGCAAGTTCCGTGGTGACCGCAGCGCTATTTAAAGCAGCAAAAGTAATTGCTAAAGATCACGAATTACCGGGTTATCGAACTGTTTTCAACACTGGCGAAGCAGCGGGCCAATCGGTCTTTCACGCCCATCTCCATCTGCTAGGTGGTCGCGATTTCACCTGGCCGCCGGGTTAATTTGGGCTGATTTTGAGCCCAAGAGCCATAAACCCTTGCGAAAAAGTAACGTTACAGATTCGCTAGAATTCTGACCTACATGGAACGAACTCTTATAACGGTCCCAACTGCAATTCCAATGGTCGCCTTAGTCGGCCCCGGTGATAAAAACCTCCGCGAAATTGAAGGTGCATTTCCCAATGTCTCCATGACAGTGCGTGGAAATGAGATAGCGCTTCGTGGCGATGTGGAAGAGTGCGATCGCGTCGAACAATTAATCACTGAATTGTTGGTGGTGCTTCGTTCGGGTCAGGACATTAATCCTGAAGTAATAAAGCGCTCCATCTCGATGCTCAAGTCTGATCCACAGAAGCATCCGGCAGAGGTGCTTTCATTGAACATAGTCAGTAATCGCGGCCGCACCATCAGACCAAAGACTGCAAATCAAAAAGCTTATGTGGAGGCTATATCTGAGCACACCATAACTTTTGGAATCGGACCCGCAGGAACCGGTAAGACTTATCTTGCGATGGCCAAGGCAGTTGCCGCATTGCAAGCTAGAGAGATAAATCGAATTATCTTGACCCGGCCTGCGGTTGAAGCCGGCGAGCATTTGGGATTCTTGCCCGGAACGCTCTCTGAAAAGATTGATCCTTATTTAAGACCGCTATTTGATGCGCTTCACGATATGTTGGATCAAGAAGCGATTCCCAGATTGATGCAAAGTGGTGTAATCGAGGTAGCGCCTCTTGCATACATGCGTGGTCGTACATTGAATGACTCATTCATCATCCTCGACGAAGCACAGAACACCACGCCAGAACAGATGAAGATGTTCCTTACTCGCCTTGGCTTCGGTTCCAAGATGGTAATTACTGGCGATGTCACACAAGTTGACTTGCCTAATGGAAAGAATTCAGGGCTAGCCACGATTCGTAAAATCTTGGATGGTATAGATGACATCGCATTCATGGACCTCACCGCTGAGGATGTGGTGCGCCATAGGTTGATCAGCGATATCGTAAATGCTTACGAAACTTATGAAGAGAGCCGCAACTCTGCTATCTCTCAAGCACGTCAGATTCGATGATAGAAATTGAGAATCGTTCAGGTCAATTAGCCCCTGAATCTGAGATATTTAAATTATTGGAATTTTCTATAAAGGAATTAGGGCTGCATCCAGAGTGCGATCTGACCTTGGCATTCATCAATGATAAAGAGATGGAAGAACTCCACCTTAAGTGGATGGAGCTACCGGGGACCACTGATGTAATGAGTTTTCCGATGGATGAGTTGCGCCCTAATGACCCAGAGCCTGGAATCTTGGGGGATATTGTGATTTCGCCAGTGGTGGCGCGTGCTCAAGCCGAGAGAGCTGGACACTCTTTTGAGCATGAGGTGAAAATCTTGGCAGCGCATGGCTTGCTGCATCTCTTGGGCTATGACCATCAAGAGTTAGCAGATGAGCAGGTTATGTTTGCTTTGCAAGAGGATCTAGTTAAGCGGGCTGGCAAATGACGCTCTTTTCCATAGTTTTGCTGGTGATTCTTGCCGGATATCTTGCAGGTATCGAGAGCGCTTTCAATAGTATCTCTCGGGTTTTAGTCGATGATTTAGCCACCAAACGTGGTGGGGAGTTAATCACCAAAGTTCACAATGACCTGCCTAGGTATTTGAATGTAGTTCTGCTGGTGAGAAAGAGCGCAGAGCTATTCTCAACTGCCTTGCTCTATAAATATTTTCTTGGCTCATACAACTCCACCACATCGCTCTTCTATTCAGTAGGAGTGATGATTCT
>CAZZLH010000010.1:1413-3116 GCA_964654815.1 uncultured Actinomycetes bacterium | reverse complement strand
CACGAACGTGGTCTAGTTGAAGAAGATGAGCACGAGATGATCCACTCAGTATTCGAACTTGGCGATACCTTGGTCCGAGAGTTAATGGTGCCACGCACCGAGATGGTCTGGATTGAGCGTGATAAGACATTACGTCAAGCGCTCTCTTTGGCTTTGCGTTCTGGCTACTCGCGAATCCCCGTGATTGGCGAGAGCATCGATCAAATTATTGGTATTGCCTATATCAAGGATCTAGCAAAACGCTCACATGATCACCATGAGGCCGAACAGAGTGAGCGCGTTGAAGAGTTGATGCGCCCCGTGGTATTTGTCCCAGAGATCAAGAGCGCAGCTGATTTATTGAAGGATATGCAGCGTGACCAGATTCATCTTGCGATAGTGGTCGACGAATATGGCGGTACTGCAGGCTTAATCACAATTGAAGATATTATCGAGGAGATTGTCGGCGAGATCGCTGATGAATTCGATGACGAAGAAGAGCAGTTTGTCTGGCTTTCGGAGGATAAATTACGAGTCCAAGCAAAGGTGCACGTCGAAGATTTGGCGGAAGAACTGGAGATTGAATTAGAGCCGGAACTAATAGAGGATGTCGACTCGATTGGTGGTTTGATGGCTAAAGTTTTGGGAAGAGTTCCAATTCCAGGTTCCACATTCAATCTAGCTGGCTGGAAGGTTACCGCTGAGCGACCCGTGGGCCGCCGTCGCCGAATTAGCAGCATGATTATGGAACGGCAAGAGAGCGAAGTTGAACTCTAATGCGCATATTGCGTTTTACCCCTAACCCCGGAAGTGCACTTGCAAATGAACTTGGTAGAGATCCTCTCTTTGGTGTGCTGGAAGATGATCTAAAGACCATCTCAGTTGTAAATGGTGATCCTCTATTTAGTGGGGTTACAAAATCTGGCAAATTCGCAACAATGGATGAGGTGCGCTTACTGGCTCCGGTGCTACCTAGAAGCAAGGTGGTCTGTGTTGGTAAGAATTACTCAGAACATGCAAAAGAGATGGGTGGCGAGGTTCCTGCCGAACCAATCATCTTTCTAAAGCCAAATACCTCGGTATCTGGTCCTGGCGATGTGATCAATTGGCCTTGGATGTCAGAGCGAGTAGATCACGAAGCAGAGTTGGCAATTGTGATTGGTCGAATTTGCAAAGATGTCCCGCGCGAACGAGTAGCAGAGGTGATCTTTGGATACACAATTGCAAATGATGTAACTGCACGTGACCTGCAATCAAGAGATGGGCAATGGACTAGAGCTAAAGGTTTTGACACTTTCTGTCCGATTGGTCCGTGGATTGATACTGATTTTATTCCCGGCAATCAGCAGATAACCTGCATGGTAAATGGTGAGATTAAACAGAGCGCAACTTTGGATCAAATGATTTTCAATGTCGCAGATATCATCCATTTCATCAGTTCAGTGATGACGCTGTTGCCTGGAGATCTGATTCTCACTGGAACTCCTGCAGGTATCGGACCAATACCTGAAAAAGGCACGATTACCTGTGCAATTTCTGGTCTTGGTGAATTAACCAATAAACTCAGTGCCCGTGGCTAATAAAGAGATTCGCGTCCGTTTCGCACCATCACCTACCGGTGATTTGCATGTCGGAAACATCCGAACCGCGCTCTTTGATTGGGCTTACGCTCGCCATACCGGTGGCAAATTTATCTTTCGCATCGAGGATACCGACAAAGAACG
>CAZZLH010000010.1:0-1313 GCA_964654815.1 uncultured Actinomycetes bacterium | reverse complement strand
AATCTCGCCCCAGGTTATGGGGGCACTTGTCGCAATTTAACTTCAGATCAAGTTAAGGATTTTCAAGGCCAAGGTCGCAAACCTGTTTTGCGAATGCGCATGGATGATGGCACGACCACTTTCGTGGATGAGATTCGCGGTGAGGTCTCATTTGATCATAAGTTCGTACCAGATTTCGTGTTGATGCGAGCAGATGGTTCACCGTTGTACACCTTGGCTGTGGCGATTGATGATGTGTTGATGAAGGTAACTCACGTTCTGCGAGGTGAGGATCTACTCTCATCTACCCCGAGACAAATACAAGTTTATAAAGCGATGGGCCTTGCGCCAGCTGACTATCCGATCTTTGCGCATCTGCCATTTGTTATGGGACAAGATAATGCCAAGTTATCAAAGCGAAATGGCGAAGTATCAATAGCTTGGTATCGCGAACAAGGTTTCTTGCCAGAAGCGATCTGTAATTACCTGGCGCTCCTTGGTTGGTCTCCTGGCGATGATCGTGAAGATATCTCGATGGGCGAGCTAGTGGAGCTCTTTAATGTGCATGATGTTCATTCATCTCCGGCTCGTTTTGATATGAAGAAACTTGAGGCGATAAATGGGGACAAGATTCGTGCCCTAGCGCCAGATGAGTTCCTTTCCAGAGCGCTGCCATTCTTAAAAGATGCAGGTCTTATTCAGGGCTCGACAGAGGAGATTTCCCTCGTGAAATCTGCGCTACCAATCATTCAGGAGCGCATTGTTAAGTTATCGGAGATACCAGCGATGCTTAAGTTTTTATTCGTAAAGCAATTTGAGATTGAGCCTGAATCAAAGCCAAAGATTCAAGATGATCAGAGCCGGCAAATTTTGCAACGCGCTCTAGAAGACTTAGAAGCGGTACATGAATGGAGCCATCAGAGCATCGAAGAGGTGCTTCGAAAGGCATTGATTGAAGATATGGGGCTCAAGCCAAGAATCGCATTTGGCGCAGTGCGAATCGCAACCACTGGAAGCCATATCTCTCCACCTCTTTTTGAATCAATGGAGCTGCTTGGTAAATCAGCATCGATTGCCCGCATCAAAAGCGCGGTAAATCTCTAAATTCCGTTAATTAGCGATTCACTATTCTCATGGGTAAACTACGCCAGCGTTAAAGATTTGTTGGGAGCACCATTGGGGTATGGGGTAATTGGCAGCCCTGCTGATTCTGGTTCAGTAAGTCTTGGTTCGAGTCCAGGTACCCCAGCGAAGGAAAAAACTTAATATCTGTTCTAGCGGCCCCGTCGTCTAGCGGCCTAGGACTCTGGCTTCTCAAGCCAGCTACGAGGGTT
>CAZZLH010000009.1:41255-44676 GCA_964654815.1 uncultured Actinomycetes bacterium | reverse complement strand
TTCATCGCTCGACTTGCATGTGTTAAGCACGCCGCCAGCGTTCGTCCTGAGCCAGAATCAAACTCTCCATAGAAATTTTTTGATCACGTAAGTGATCTCTATGTTTAGTGAGATTTGGCAATCAGACAAACTAACTGTCGTTAAATTTGTCTTTGCTCAAATGAAATAACGGGGTTCCAGATAGTCATTAACTTTTCTGAAACCTCATTGGTTTCTTTTTATAATTTCGAAACAGCTTTTCAAACCAAAATTATTTATTTAGATAATTAAAATTTCTCAAAATTAAGAATCTAAGAAGATAAATGGAAATGAAAATAAATGCCGTTTCGGCATTGACTTATGGCACGCTGTTGAGTTCTCAAGTTACGGATGCGCACTCGCAAAAAGGGCTTAAAAAGCCACTTTTACTAGGGCAGCGTCCAAACCTATTACGGGGCCAAGTGCGCGGTCAAACCGCGGGCCGGGCGCCCTCAAGAGGTCTGGGGATCTGCAGTACGTCCATTAATGTCCGGTTCACTGCAAGGGCGAAACTATATGCCACCCTTGGAAATAAGGTCAAATCGGGCTATTTCTGGCTATTTCTGGCTATTTTTCAGGCAAATTCTCGACTTTTACCCCGTTTTCAAGGGCGCTATTTAAGCCAAATTGCAGCTAAATCTCGCTTCCCTTTTCGCAAAATCGCCACTTTCCCGTGTAAAAAGTCGCTCTTTTCTAGGGTGTAGCTCTCATCGGAGATCTTCTGATTATTGAGGTAGGCGCCGCCCTCTTTGATAATTCTTCGCGCCGCAGATTTGGAATCGACCACCCCGGAGGCGGCTATTAAATCGACCCAGCTTGCCCCGATCTCCCCTTGCGCCGAAGGTAGTTCTTGCAGGGCTGAGGTGAGGGTCTGGTTATCTAGCTCGGAGAGTTCGCCTTGGCCAAAGAGCGCCTTGGCGGCTAACTCAACTCGCGCTGCATCTTCCGGGCTATGGACCAAAGAGGTTAATTCTCTAGCCAGAGTCCGCTGCGCCTCTCTTGCACCAGGGTTCTGCGCAACCGATCGCTCAAGAGTTGCAATCTCCTCCTTGCTTAAGAATGTGAAGACCTTTAAGTAATTGATTACATCGGCATCCGCTGTGTTGATCCAATATTGAAAGAAGGCATAAGGCGAGGTCATTTCAGGGTCTAGCCAGATCGTGCCACTAGCGGTTTTTCCAAATTTAGAGCCATCTGCCTTGGTGAGCAGCGGTGTAGTTAGACAATGTGCTGTTGCGCCATCCACTTTTCGAATCAGGTCTAGTCCAGCAACAATATTGCCCCATTGATCTGAGCCACCAATTTGTAGTGTGCAATTATGGCGGCGGTAGAGTTCTAGATAATCCAAACCTTGCAATACTTGGTAGGAAAATTCGGTATAAGAGATGCCATTTGCCTCTAATCGATTTGAAACCGAGTCTTTTGAGAGCATCTGATTGACACTAAAGTGCTTCCCGATATCACGAAGTAATCGAAGCGCTGAATACTCTTTGGTCCAATCCAGATTATTGGCCATTATCGCTGCATTGCCGGAGCCTTCAAAATCAAGGTATTTAGAGACCTGTTTGCGAATCCGTTCGACCCACTCCTCGACAATGCTCTCATCGTTAAGCGTCCGCTCTTCATTCTTCCCGGAAGGGTCTCCTACCAAGCCGGTTGCACCACCCACTAGTGCTATTGGGGTATGACCAAATTGTTGGAAGCGTTTTAGGACCAAGAGGACTACCAGGTTGCCGCAATGGATCGAGGGCGCAGTGGGGTCGATTCCGAGGTATAACGTTGTCGGTTTTTCGAGTTGCTCGATTAAAGCCTTCTCATCTGTGGACTGAGCGATGAGACCACGCCAGCGCAGCTCTTCCAGAAGCTCCTTGCCACCCTGCCCTGATTTAGCCGACTGCATCACCGCGCCATCATTTCAGAGAAGTTCTTGCTTTCGTTGGAAATAATCGTGCGCGCAGATTTAATCTGATTTTCAAGATCCGCTAACTGCTTGGCCAACTCGCTAGGTGAAGTTCCGCCATGGGTGCTTCTCCCGGCTAGCGCGCCCTCGACAGAGAGAACTTCTCTAACCCCACCATCCAAATCAGGATGTGCTGAGAGAAATTCAGCGTCGGTTAGCTCACTTAATTCGCGCCCGCTTGATTCAGCAATCGCGACGCACTTTCCTGCTGCTTCATGAGCTTTGGCAAATGGCACGCTCTTACGGACCAGATAATCTGCAATCTCTGTGGCTAACGAGAAGCCGGTAGGAGCAGATTGGGCCATCCGCTTGCGATCAAAGTCGGTCGTAGCCACCATCCCAGTTAGAGCTGGCAAAATTAAGATCAAGGTATCGATGGAATCGAAGAGCGGTTCTTTATCCTCTTGGAGGTCGCGGTTATAGGCAAATGGCAATCCTTTAAGCATGGTGAGCACTGCAGTTAAATTGCCGATTAATCTTCCGGATTTACCTCTGGCCAACTCTGCGATATCTGGATTTTTCTTCTGCGGCATTATTGAGGATCCGGTAGAGAAGGCATCATCTAATTTTGCCCAAGCAAATTCACTGCTAGCCATCAAACACCACTCCTCGCCAATCCTGGAGAGGTGGACCCCTACCAAAGCCATGATAAATAGCGCCTCAGCAACGAAATCCCGATCGCTTACTGCATCTATCGAATTAGCAGTTGCTGCATTAAATCCCAGCTCTCTAGCGGTTGACTCAGGCTCCAAAGGCAGCGAACTTCCCGCTAGCGCCCCGGCTCCTAAAGGGCTAAACGAAGTACGGGCCAGCCAATCATTTATTCGATCCAGATCTCGAGCTAGCGCATGGATATGTTTGGCTAATTCATGGCCGAATAAGACGGGTTGAGCATGTTGTAGATGAGTAAAACCTGGCGCTGGAGCATCAGCATATTCATTAGCTTTAGCCAATAGCGCGCTCTGTAATTCCGTGATCAACTGCGCTACATGAAGTAAGTGGTCAATGGTAAATAATTTCAAATCAGTTGCGACTTGATCATTGCGCGAACGACCCGCCCGTAATTTGCTCGCGTTCTCACCGATTCGCTCGGTCATGGCACGCTCTAGTGCAGAGTGAATATCCTCATCTGCTTCAGAAATGCCGAAGTCACCATTACTCACTTCGACCATGAGTTGGCGCAAAACCTTGGCGAGCTCTGCGCTCTCTGACTTACTTACCAAACCTGCCTTTTCCAAAACCATCAGATGGGCAAGTGAAGCCCTGAGGTCGTATGGCGCTAATCGATAATCAAATTGCACGCTACGAGAAAGTGCAAAGACTGATTCTGCCGGCCCTTGGTTGAAGCGGCCACCCCAAAGCGCCATTAACCTCTGCCTCTCTTCTTTCTGCTGCTCGTATTACTGCTCTTCTTACTATTCTTATTACCTGACCTATTACCTG
>CAZZLH010000009.1:14082-41155 GCA_964654815.1 uncultured Actinomycetes bacterium | reverse complement strand
TATTACCTGACCTATTACCTGCTAGCAGGAGTAATTCTTTCGCAAGTTGAGTGCCACCATTGGATTTGCGTGAGACCACGAGAACGGTGTCGTCTCCTGCGATAGTGCCGATTATCGACTTTAGCCCCATGTGATCAAGGCTTGATGCAAGTAACTGTGCACCGCCAGGTGGGGTACGGACCACAACCAAATTACCGGAAGCTTCGACGTTTAAAATCAGATCCTCGGAAGTTAGAACCCGAGAGAGTGAATCATCTGTAGAAGATGCTAACTGATAGCCATTGCTACTTCTCACTGCACCGATCTCATCTAGGTCTCTTGATGCAGTGGCTTGGGTTACACGGTAGCCAACTCTCTTCAGCTCCTTAACTAGATCTGATTGCGAATGAATCAAGCCTGACTCAACCAAAGAGACCACCTTGGCCCGACGCGCTGCTGCACTATTAACCATTTGCCATCACCTCTCTAAAGATCTCAATGAATTTAGCGCATTCTCTCTTGGTAATTATCAAAGGCGGTGCGATTCGTATGGTTAGTTCGTTTGGCGCATTTACCAATACACCCTTCGCCATTAGGTAATTAGCAATCTCCTTGGCCCAATCCTTGGCTAAACCAATACCCAGCAATAAACCGCGCCCTCTTACCTCTATTACTCCATCGATTTTTAATAATTCTCGTTTGAGATATTCGCCCAACTCCAAGGCGCGTTCATTTAAAGCTTTACTCTCAATCTCCTTGATAGTGGCCAAACCTGCAGCGCATGAGACTGGATTGCCCCCGAATGTAGAACCGTGTTCGCCCGGTTGAAATAACTTCGCGCTCTCTCCCAGCGCGATCATCGCACCTAGGGCAAGGCCGCCACCTAGACCTTTGGCCAAGGTGATCACATCAGGCTTTATCTCCTCATGTTCATACCCAAACCAGAAACCAGTTCGGCCCATACCAGTCTGAACTGCATCGATCGCAAGCAAAGCCCCATTGGCGTCGCAGATCTCCCGCAATTGCCTTAGATAGCCAGCAGGTGGTTCGATCACACCCGACTCACCTTGTAATGGCTCGACAATAATCATTGCAGTTTTGCGGTTAACTGCTCTACGCATCGCGGTGGAATCACCATAAGGAACATATTTGACCTGCTTGATGATTGGTTTAAAGATATCTCGTTTAGCCGCTTGGCCGGTTAGCGATAAGGCACCCATGGTTC
The DNA here is from genome assembly GCA_964654815.1 of uncultured Actinomycetes bacterium. GTDB lineage: Bacteria > Actinomycetota > Actinomycetes > Nanopelagicales > Nanopelagicaceae > ZLKRG08. Next base: position 39,951 of record CAZZLH010000009.1, on the reverse strand, counting down.
GACCATGAAAGGCGCCAATCGTTGAAATCACCTTCGTGCGTCCAGTCTTTCTGGATAATTTCAGCGCCGCTTCATTTGCTTCCGCGCCAGAGTTGCAAAAAAAGACTCTCGCGCTTGGATCACCAGTTAGTTCTATTAACTTATTAGCAAGTTCGGTAGAGATTGGATTGGCATAAAGATTGCTGACATGGGCTAATGTGCCGATTTGTTTTCTTACTGCTTTCACTATCGCCGGATGTGAGTGGCCTAAAGTGTTGGTGGCTATACCGGCGATAAAATCCAGATAGCGCCGCTTTTTCTCATCATACAAATATGCTCCTGCGCCCTTGACGATATTGAGCTTGGGAGCGCCGTAACTGCTTTGAAAGACGCTACCCCATTGCTGCTCTACCTGGCTCATGCATGCACCATGGTTCCACCTACACCTTGGAGCGCATCCGCCAGCGCTTTAGGATCGCGACCATCAATTACCCGAACTGCCTTGGCTCCTTTAGCTATGGCATCGAGACAGGCTTTAACTTTCGGAGCCATTCCGCCATCGAAACCACCTTTGATACTCACCAATTCGGCTGCTGAAATCTGATTTATCAAAGAATCCCTGTCGGGCCAATTTCGATAAATACCTGGCACATCCGTCATAAAAATCAATGCGGAGGCATCAAGCGCTCCTGCGATTGCAGCAGCAGCTAAATCAGCATTAACATTTAATCCATTCTGTGAAATCTCAACTTCACCATCACACTCAACTGCGATTGGCGAAACTACTGGAGTAAAACCAGCTGTTAAGAGCGCATTTAGCAAGGTGGAATCAATTCGGACTACCTCACCAACTCGCCCGAGTTCTGCGGCAGTGCCGTCTAGTAATTCTTTCAATTGGACTGCTTGGATCATTCCGCCATCTCGACCTGAGATTCCAACTGCAGGAACATCGTGAGCTCGCAAATGCGCCACAACCTCTCGAAGTACTGTGCCGCTTAAGACTTGCTGTACTACAGAGAAAATCTCTGGGGTGGTAACGCGAAACCCGCCGATAAATGTCGATTCAAGTTGATGTTTTTTCAAAGCCTCATCAATCTGGGGTCCACCGCCGTGGACGATCACGCAAGGCACGCGGCTGATGGCCTCTTTTATAACTGCGGCAAATGCGCCCGAAGCATCGGTCATTGCATGGCCACCAAACTTGATGACTATCATGTTGCGTAAGCCGAGTTCTCGTGCACATAATCGTGCGTCAGGTCATTGGTCCAAATCGTGGCTCTGGAATCACCCATATTTAGGCTGATCTCGATCTCCACCTGGCGACCATCAAAAATAACTTTGTTTCTATCTTCCGCTGGAGCGCTGGCTTTGCAAACTTGAACCCCATTTAATTTAACATCGATATTCAAAGGATCTATCTGAGCTGATGCGGTTCCGGTTGCGGCAAGAACTCTGCCCCAATTGGGGTCGCCGCCAAAAATGGCGCATTTCAAAAGATTATTTCGGGCATTAGCCCTTCCAACTGCTACGGCATCAGCTTCAGTGGCTGCATTCACCACGTTAATCGCAATGTTCTTGGTCGCTCCCTCGGCATCAGATATCAATTGCAGAGCAAGCGAGCCACAAACCTCTTCTAAAACTTGAGTTAAAGCCTCATCGCTTAATTCAATCCCACTTGCTCCCGAGGCCATAAACAGCACTGTGTCATTGGTCGAGGTACAACCATCGGAATCAATGCGATTAAAGGTCCGCTCTACCACCTCAGCGAAAATCTTGGCTGCAATCTCTGGATTGACCTTTGCATCGGTCATTATTACCGAGAGCATGGTGGCAAGTGCAGGAGCTAGCATCCCTGCACCTTTGGCAATGCCAGAAACACATACTCCGTTTCTAAGCGCCATAGCCTGCTTCGGAACTGAATCTGTGGTCATTATGGCTCTTGCACTTAACTCGAAATTATTTGAATTATTGAATTCATTAATTTCAATTTGATCAATTGCAGCAGCAATTTTCTCCATCGGCAAGAATTCACCTATTAGACCGGTAGAACAGACCACAATCTCACTTGCGGAGAGGCCAAGTTTATGCGCAACCAACTCAGCTGTGCGATGGGTATCGCCAAATCCTCTTGCTCCAGTACAGGCATTAGCGCCGCCAGAATTGAGAATCACCGCGCTCACTTGTTGACCCTTGGTGACTTGTTTTGACCAAATAACTGGCGCAGCAACGACTTGATTTGAAGTATAAACCGCAGTCCCAAAAAAGGTCGGTCCCACATTTTGAATAATGGTTAAATCCAAAGCACCACTGCTCTTTAGCCCTGCTGCGATTGCGCCACTTTGGAAACCTTTGGGTAGGTTCATGCGCCAATTCCTGCCCCGAGCAACCCAGTATTTTCTGCAAGGCCTGATATGAGATTGGCATTTTGTATAGCCTGCCCGGCCGCACCTTTACCGAGGTTATCTATTGCAGTCGAAACAACTACTCGATTGCTATGTTCATCAACTGCTATCTGCATCTGCACATAATTTGAAGCCAAAACCGCGGAGGTCTTTGGCATCTGACCTTCGGGAAGAACCCAGATGAACTCTTCATCTTGATAGGCTGAAATTAGCGACTCTCTTATATTGCCAGCGTTGCCGATGATCTTTGAAGTTGTGGTGGCCAAAATACCCCTTGGCATGGGGGCTAGTATCGGAGTAAATGAAATTTTGGCTCCGGTTGCCTGTTCGATTTCCGGGGTATGTTGATGAACCCCACCAAATTTATATGAACTTAACGAACCCATTACCTCACTACCGATCAGATTAACCTTGGCAGACCTGCCTGCACCGGTGGTTCCGGAGGCGGCGACAACCACTACATCTTGGTTATCTATAAATGGCATTAAAGGCGCGATAGATAGCGCAATCGCCGTCGCGTAGCAGCCTGGATTTGCGACCCGAGTTGCGCCCTTTATCAACTCTCGATTTTTTGGTAACTCTGGCAGACCGTATACCCAGTGACCGGCGTATTGGCCCCCATAATATTTTTTCCATTGTGACTCTGAGGCAAGTCGAAAATCTGCACCAAGGTCAACAATCTTTTGTTTCGGATCCAACTGATTGATTAAATCGGCAGATTGACCATGTGGTAGCGCGGTAAAAATTAACTCGCATCCTCTTAGATTGGCGACATCGCTTGAAACAAACTTCCGTCCCGCATAAAAACTTAACTGCGGATGTACCGAGGTAATCTCTTCACCTGCATTGCTACCCGCCGCAATCACTTCAGCCTCAAATACCGGATGTCCCGCCAGCAACCTTAAAAGTTCGCCTCCGGCATACCCGCTGGCTCCGACTACCCCCACCTTCATTTGGCCATAGTAAAGGAGGGAACCCCCATATGCAAATTTATACAAAAATATGCATATTTATGCATATACCTCGGCAGTACACCGAAATCTGTGGGAAAGCCCAGTTAGGCGCGGACCAGAGCGCCGCAGCGTTGCGCTGCCAAAGCTGCGGCCGATTCTCGGGCAGCTGAAACCTCTTCGCTCTTTAAGGTCCTATCTGGTGCGCGGAAAGTTAAGGTAAAGGCCAATGAGATCTTTCCATCTCCAATTTGATCGTACCTATCGAAGAGCTCAATAGATTCCAGCAACTCTCCCGCTCCATCCTTGAGCGCTTGCATAAGTTCTGCGGCAGTGACCGCCTCATCGACAATCAGCGCTATATCTTGCACCGCAGCTGGCATCACTCCGACAGGATTTGGAGATACTAGAGCTGAAGCAGGAAGCGCATCCAAATTAATGCCCCAGGCTGCAGATCGCTCAGGTAGTGCGAATTCACGTAACACTCTTGGATGAAGCTCACCAGCATGAGCCACAGCTTTACCATCTATTAGAAATTCTGCACATCTACCAGGATGCCACGGAGCTAAATCGGACCTGGCAATCTGATAATCAAGGCCGAGTAATCTCAGGATTATCTCTACGGCAGATATCGCATCCGACCAATCATAACTACGTGGCTTACCATGCCAAGTTTCGTGAGAGATCTGTCCAATTAAAACGGCACAAAGGAAAGTGGGTTGGTTTGGTACCGATGCAAATAGTTCTGCTATCTCTTTATCGCTTGGCTTTACACCCAGCTTTGGCGATATGGCGCCTGGTAATTCGATTGATTTACGAAATATCGACCCTAATTCGAAGAGAGCAAAAGACTTGAAACCACGACTAAAGTTTCTTCTCGCGGCCTCTAATAATCCCGGCAATAGATGTGGTCGAAGATAGGGCTCATCCTCGGACATGGGATTGGCCAATTTGTAACTATCTGCCCGCTGACCAACAAAACCCATTCGGTCAATCAATTCTCGATTTACGAATGGAAAATTAAGGATCTCGGTATAGCCCCGCGAAACCAAAGCTTGGGCTAAGAGCCGGTTTCGTTTCTGCTTTGGGGTTAACGCTGCTGCGCTCTTTCGAGGCGGCAAGGTCGAGGGAATCTGGTCATAGCCGATAACTCGAGCCACCTCCTCTATGAGATCAGCTTCACCTTGAAGATCTGGGCGCCAGGATGCAGGAATGACCAGAAAGGAATCGGTGCCTGATACATCGCAACCTACCAATTCAAGCGCTTCTTTGACTTTGCTCTTATCGATTTGCATACCCAAAAGAGCTGAAGCGCGAAGTGGGTTAAATTGAATTTTTGGGGTTTCGATTAATTCTCCGCTGATTGAGGTGCCGACATATTGGGCGTTGCCCAATTCCATGAGTAGCAACGATGCGCGCGCTGAGGAGATTTCGGGCAATTTGGGATCTACGCCGCGTTCAAATCTACGGGATGCCTCGGAGGATAGTTTGTGACGTCGAGAATTACGCGCGATAGCAATCGCATCAAAACGTACCGCTTCAATGGCAATTCTGTTGGTGGTATCGGTAATCTCAGATTCCAAACCACCCATGGTTCCGGCAAGTGCTAAAACATCTTTATCATCGGCAACCACTAGATCGTCTGCATCTAAATCTCGTTCGATGCCATCTAAGGTCGTTAATTTCTTTGAACTGCCAGCTCTTCGAATTTGCAGTCCACCTTTGATCTTATCCGCATCAAAGGCATGTAATGGCTGGCCAAGCTCTAGCATCACATAGTTAGTTACATCAACTGCAAGGGATATGGAACGCATGCCACATTTTTCGATTCTCCGGCTCATCCATAATGGCGATTTTGCTTTGGGATCAAAGTGCTGCAGGGTGCGTAAGTACATGATCGAGCCGCCGTCGACGATCTTCGCCGCCAGAGCCTTAGAATTTCCATCCGACTTAAAATCATAATCAAAGTTTGCGGGATCTTTGTACTTCAAACCCAACACAATTGATAGTTCTCGGGCAACTCCGCGAATACTTAGCGCGTAACCACGATCAGGATTAACTGCGATATCAAAGATGGTGTCATTGATTTGAAGTAATTCGATGGCATCGGTACCTGGCTTTGCCGCGGACTTTGGTAACACGATTATTCCGCTGTGATCATCCCCCAAGCCCAATTCCTTGGATGAGCAGATCATGCCATTTGAAGTTTTGCCGTAAGTCTCTCGAGCGCTGATGGCAAAACCACCCGGGAGTACCGCGCCAGGTAATGAAGCAACAATTAAATCTCCTACCTGAAAATTACTAGCGCCACAGATTACAAAACGTGTTTTGCCCTCTCCGCAATCAAGTTCGACGTACCTGATCGGCTTCTTATGCTCTTTTAACTCCTCAATAGCAATTACTTCACCCACAACGAGTGGGCCGGTTAAATCAGCGCCTTGCTTGATAATCTCTTCGACTTCAAAGCCGATCTTTACTAGACCATCTGCGATCTCTTGATCAGAGAATTTATCAAGGCCAATGGCGTACTCTGCAAGCCAGCTCTTAGGTGCGCGCATCCTTAACTCAATCCCAGCCCAAAAGCTCGACTAAATCTAATGTCGCCTTCAACTATGTCATGCATATCTTTAATGCCTTGGCGGACCATTAAAGTTCGCTCCAGCCCCATTCCAAAGGCAAAACCGGAATAGATCTCGGGATCAATGCCACAATTCTGGAGCACTTTGGGGTTCACCATGCCGCAGCCTCCCCACTCAATCCAGCGATTGTTAAACCAAACATCAACCTCAGCACTTGGTTCGGTGAATGGGAAGAATGATGGTCGAAATCTGGTCACTGACTCTGCGCCAAACATCTTTACCGCAAAATCATCGAGTGCGCCCTTTAGATGCGCCATCGTTATGCCTTTATCAACTACTAGACCCTCCACCTGGCTAAATGCTGGACTATGAGTCGCATCTAATTCATCCGCCCGGTAAGTCCGACCGGGTGCGATGATATAAATCGGTGGCTCTTGAGTCAGCATCACTCTTGCTTGTACAGGTGAGGTGTGGGTTCGAAGCACCATTCCAGATTCAATAGGTTCGATGTAGAAAGTATCTTGCATGGTTCTGGCAGGATGATCTGCCGGAATATTCAGCGCATCGAAATTTAACCAACCACTCTCAAGTTCTGGGCCTTCTGCTACTGAGTAACCAAGACTCAAGAAATAATCTGAAATCTCATTCTTAATGATAGTTAAGGGATGGAGGCCACCAACATGCTCTCGTATCGCTGGTAATGTGATATCAACGACCTCTTCCAGCAAGATCTTTTGATCGCGTAGCGCCTCTAATTCCAAGGTTCTTTTCTCTAATGCGGCATTTATCTGATTTCTTGCATCACCAATTAATCTGCCTAATTCAGCTTTCTGTTCTGCCGGAACTGAACCAAGGCTTCGACTCGCCGTGGCAATCGGGGACTTGTCTCCGGCATGTGCCAAACGCGCGCTCTTTAACGAATCAAGGTCTGTTGCAGCGGTAAAGGCCTTTTGGGCATCAACTATCCACTTATTTATTTCCGCTGGATTCACGGCTGAAATTCTATATGCGGAAATCGCTTACTTGCGGGAGATTTCATGCATCACAATGGCGGCCGCTGCAGCCAAATTAAGCGATTCAGCTCGACCAGGCATAGGGATGGAAACATGGGTGGCGCCACTTACATCTTCCTTCATGCCACGTGCTTCATTTCCAAATATCCAAATAGCTGGTTTTGCTAGTTCCACCTCAGTAAAACTTTTCTTCGCCGAACCATCCAAAATAATTACTTGATGATTTGGCAGTTGACGCCTCACTTCAGCAAGATCAACTCCAAGAAATAGTGAAACGTGCCATAAGGAACCTGCCGTAGCCCGCACCACTTTAGGTGAATAGAAATCAACACTTCCAGGCGAGGTGACGATCGCAGAAATTCCCATGGCATCGGCAGTGCGCAAGATGGTTCCGGCATTTCCTGGATCTTGTATCTCGTTTAGGAAAATCAGATGCGAATCTCGTAGCGCTTCAGATCTTCTTAAATCAGTTAAATCAGGGTTTGGGATGCGACAAACCGCGATGATTCCTTGTGTGGTCATAGCATCTGACATAGCCTCGGCAACTCTCTCCGAGACTTCGACCAATAAATTTTGTGGGAAAGAAACCCCTGCCTTGGCTAATCGCTCCATTCCAGCTTTGGTCAAAAAGAGAGTCTCTACCGAACCTTGAGTTTGAAGGGCTTCTCTAACTCCTTGTAATCCTTCGGCCACGAAGAGGCCCTGTTCAATCCGATCTCTCTTAGAAGTTAAGAGAGCCTTCACTCTGCCCACGTGAGGCGAGTGAAGGCTCTCAATAATCTGGTTCAAGATGGGTCACTTTGAATGAGTGATTCGCGTATCTCAGTCAATTGATTAGCAAGTGATTAGCAAGTGATTAGCAGAAATCAATTGGTGACGTTTGCGCGTGCCACATCAACTAATGATTTGAATGCTGCTGGGTCATTAACCGCTAAATCGGCGAGGATACGACGATCAACCTCAACACCGGCACTTTTCAAGCCCTGAATGAAGCGATTGTAGGTCAGCCCATTTGCGCGAGCACCTGCATTGATTCGTTGAATCCAAAGCTGGCGGAAATCGCCCTTTTTATCTTTGCGATCATTGAATGCATAAATAAGTGAGTGAGTTACCTGCTCCTTCGCCTTTGTGTAGAGACGAGAGCGCTGTCCACGATAACCTGCGGCGCGTTCTAGAGTGGTGCGGCGCTTCTTTGCCGCATGAACACCACGTTTTACTCTGGCCATGTTTTAACTCCTTACTTCAATCCAAGCATCCGCTTAGCGGTCTGCTCAGTTGTGGGCTTGGCGGCAGATTCTTGATCAAGACGTCGAGTAAGACGTGAGGACTTGCGCTCAAGTAGATGGCGCTTTCCAGCTCGCTCATGCATGATCTTTCCAGAGCCAGTAACTTTAAAAGTTTTCTTAGCTCCGCTATGGGTCTTCATCTTTGGCATTTATGCCTCCTCTTTTTGATTCGCAGCTGAAGGTGCAGGGCTTGCCTGCTTAGCCTTCGCTTTGCTACCTGATTTAGTAGCAGCGCGGTTAGGGCCAAGGACCATGGTCATATTTCGCCCCTCTTGTTTAGGTGCGAACTCCACATTTGCGATCTCAGATACATCTTCCGCCAAACGGCGCAATAAGTTGTAACCAAGTTCGGGTCTTGACTGTTCGCGACCGCGGAATTGGATAGTTACCTTCACCTTGTCACCTGAGCCGATAAATTTCATCACTTGATTACGTTTTGTCTCATAATCATGAGTTTCGATCTTTGGCCTTAGTCGTATCTCTTTGACCACGATGTGGGTCTGGTTCTGACGTTGTTCGCGAGCCTTCTGCGCCATCTCGTACTTATATTTGCCAAAGTCCATGATTTTGCAGACTGGTGGATTGGCATCAGGAGCGATCTCAACTAGATCTAACCCGACCTCATCCGCCATTCGTAACGCAGTATCTGTCTCAACCACCCCGACTTGCTCGCCGTCGTAATTGATCAAACGAATCTGTGCCACGCGAATACGATCATTGATACGTGGTTCGGTGCTGATAGTTTCTCCTCTTCTGGTCTTTAACTAGCATGATGCATGCAAGAAGGGAGCATTTTAGTTAGCGCTGCTAACTTAAATGACTTTACCAGTCCGCCTTGGCAGATTAGGTGGGATTTCTCCTCTTGCGGCATATAGCCGGTCAATGGTTAAAGTTTAGAGCAGGGATTTCATTGCGCCAAATCCATTGTTCTTACGCGAGAAATCAACCTCCCATGGCATGAAAACCACCATCAACATGGATGATTTCGCCACTGGTCGCAGGAAACCAATCTGATAAGAGTGCTATTGCACCCTTTGCTGCAGGCACAGGATCCGTCACATCCCAGCGAAGTGGCGAACGAAGATCCCAAAGATGTTCAAATTGTTGAAACTCTGGAATTGATTTTGCCGCGATGGTTGAGATCGGACCTGCCGCAATCAAATTGAATCGAATATTCTCAGGTCCAAGAAACTTAGCTAGATATCTATTGCAAGATTCCAGCGCAGCCTTGGCTACACCCATCCAGTCATATTTTGGCCAGGCGACTTGAGCATCAAAATCCATACCAACTACCGATGCGCCACTTGCAGGAAATAGTGGCTTACAAGCCAGAGCCAACGATTTATAAGAGTAGGCGGATATCTGAATTGCAGTGGCAACATCGGGCCATTCGGTGCTTAAGAATTTTCCACCCAAAGCTGATTCTGGAGCATAACCAATTGAATGCACCACCCCGTCCAGGTGTGGCAGATACTCCTTTACTCGCTCTGCCAAAGTGGCTAGATGTTCATCATTAGATACATCCAACTCAAGCACTGGTACGGGTTTGGGTAAGCGACCTGCGATGCGTTGGGTAATACTCATAGCCCTGCCAAACGAAGTTAGGACCACATTAGCGCCCTCTTCTTGGGCCAACTTCGCAATGTGAAATGCAATTGAAGTGTCAGTTAAAACTCCAGTGATCAACACATTCTTATTTTGCAAAATCCCCATCTAATGCCCCATTCCCAAACCACCATCTACCGGAATCAATGCTCCGGTGATGTAGCTACCACTCTCAGATGCGATAAATGCAACCACTTCCGCTATCTCTTGCGAATTACTAAAGCGACCAAGTGGAATAGCCTTCGCAATCTCATCCTTTCTCGCTTGCGTTAAATCTGCAGTCATATCAGTTTCGACAAACCCTGGCGCAATCACATTTGCAGTGATACCTCGACTACCCAACTCGCGTGCAAATGAACGCGCCATGCCAAGTAACCCTGATTTGCTAGCGGAGTAATTGACTTGGCCGGCAGATCCTAAGGCGCCAACCACAGAACCAATGAAGATTAACCGCCCCCTCTTCAGCTTAAGTAAACCCTTTGTCGCTCTTCGTGCAGTACGAAAGGCACCAGTGAGGTTTGCATTGATTACTGACTCAAAATCCTCGTCAGACATTCGCATTACCAAACCATCTCTAGTGATTCCGGCATTACAAACCACGATCTCAGGGATACCGATCTTCTCCTCACAGGTACTAAATGCCTGATCCACACTTGCTGAATCAGTGACATCCATCTCAACGGCCTCGAATCCCACCGGCGCATTTCCGGAGCGCGAGGCAATTACGACTTTGAAACCTTCGCGTTTAAGAGTTTGCGCAATAGCCAAGCCAATGCCCCGATTACCGCCTGTGACGAGCGCGATACGCGATGAATTGTCTTGGGTCACAAGGGGTAACTTACCAACTACTCTCGCGTAAGTCTTATCCTTGTCCAATGGAACCGAAGCCAATTTCAATCACCAATGCGCAGGTTGCGCATAGTGAAGAGCTTCCTGGTCGCACAAAAAGATATTTGATTTCAATGCTAATTCGAACCGCATGCTTCATCGGCGCGGTCTTGTCACCAGATCCATATCGCTGGTTCTTAATATTCGGCGCGGTCTTCCTTCCTTACTTCGCAGTAGTGGTGGCAAATGCAGGCCGCGAGCGTTCAACTGAGCCAATAGCGACTGTAGAAAAACAACGCCAAATTGAGTTCTAAAGAACCTCTTTCACTTTTAAAAACTTTAATCGCTCTTGCCCTTGTAATTCTTTGTCTAATTGCTGCCAATTGGCAGTATCACAGAGGTATCGATAGACAGGCCAAGAACTTCAAAATTGAAGCAAATGCTCGGTACGAGACCGTGCCACTTTCGAAATTAGCGCTTGATACGAATCTAAAAGAATCAGAGTGGCGAAGCGTCTCAATTATTGGCAGATTCAATCCCGAGCATGAGGTCCTACTTCGAAACCGGTATAACCCAGATGGTAAATATGGCTTTGAGTATCTAACGCTATTTGAGAGCAGTGGCAAGAGATTCTGGGTGGATCGTGGTTGGGTCAAAGCTGGCGCGACCGCGCTGGAGCGACCGAAAACGCCCGCTACTCCTGAAGGGGAGATAGAGATAACTGGAAGGATCCGGCTTGATTCCTCACTACCTCGCGGTTCATTCTTTGCACTACCCGCTACCGGTAATTTGATTAATCAATGGAATCTGCAATCCAAAGTAGTAGCCGAACCTTTTTACATCGACTTGATTTCAGGACCCGAGGTAACACCACAAGTACCTGCGCAATTGCCCGAACTCTCAGATGGCCCCCATTTAGCCTATGCGCTGCAATGGTTGTTCTTTGCCGGATTGATTATCTACGGCAGATTCAAAATTCGTAGTTTAAATTAATTTGAATTAGCTTGACCAAGAAAACTACAACTTCACCGAGCTCTGCGATAAATCTTGGCGCTGATACAACTCACTATAAAGCCCGCCTTTTTGGATCAAATCCTCATGGCGACCACGTTCCTCGATTCGCCCTTCATTGAGAACCAGAATCTGGTTCGCCTCTTTTATCGTGCTCAATCTATGTGCAATTACGATGCTAGTCCTGCCCTTAAGCGCTGCCTTCAAAGCTGCCTGAACCAGCGCTTCATTCTCTGAATCTAGATGTGCAGTTGCTTCGTCCAGAATGACTATTGCTGGAGATTTCAAAAGTAAACGTGCAATCGCCAAACGCTGCTTCTCGCCACCTGATAGACGATGTCCACGCTCACCTACCATGGTTTCAAATCCATTAGGCAAAGTTTCGATTAACTCCCAAATTTGAGCAGCTTTACAGGCTTCGGTCATCTCTTCGATGGTGGCATCTGCTTTGGCATAGCGCAGATTCGCCTCAATAGTGTCGTGGAATAGATGTGAATCTTGCATGACCACGCCTATGGAATTCCTCAAAGATTCACCAGTCAAATCTCTAACATCAGTGCCATCAATTTTTATTGCCCCTGCAGTTACATCGTAAAGCCGAGGAAGCAAAGCGCTAATTGTCGTTTTGCCAGCGCCAGATGGACCCACTAGAGCGGTCATCGTTCCTGGTTCTACGACAAATGAGATGCCACTTAAGATCTCACCACTTTGCACCGTTTCAGGTTTTGCTGCAGATTCCAGTGATGCCAATGATATTTCTGTGGCTTTCGGGTAGGTAAAACGAACATCATCGAATTCGATTCGCGGATTCCTTGAAGTGAGCGCTTTGGCCCCAGGGCGATCTGTGACCATCGGCTGAAGATCCAAAACTTCGAATACTCGCTCGAAAGATACTAACGCACCCATCACATCCACCCTGACGGTAGACAATGCAGTGAGTGGTCCATAAAGTCTGGCCAATAAGGTAGTTATGGCGATCAAGCTGCCCACAGTCATCGTGCCATTTATTGCAAAGTGGCCACCCACTCCGTATGCAACAGCTGTGGCAATAGAAGCTACCGAGACCAATGCGATGAAGAAGAAGGTATTTAGCATGGCCATGCTGATGCCAATATCAGCAACTTTTCGCGCCTTTACTTTGAAATTTCCACTCTCCTTCTCCGGCTCACCATAGAGCTTTACCAACAATGCACCTGAAACATTAAATCGCTCAGTCATAGTGCTGGCCATCTCAGCGTTTAGCTCGTACGACTGCTGGGTGTATTTTGCTAAACGTTTGCCCACATATTTAGTCGGCGCTAGGAAGACTGGTAATAAGACCAAGGAAAGTAGCGTGATCTGCCAACTTAAACTGACCATCGCACCGATAACCAAGATAAGGGTAAGGACATTGCTGATTATCCCTGAGAAGGTCGCGGTGAAGGCTCGCTGCGCACCGAGCACATCAGTATTTATTCGAGTGATCAATGAACCAGTTTGGGTTCTGGTAAAGAATGCGATCGATTGGGATTGAACATGGCGGAAAACTTGGCTACGTAGGTCGTAAATCAAGCCTTCACCGATTCTCGATGAGTACCAACGCATCACGACATTTACCAAGGCGTAAGCAATCGCAATCAAACCGACCAGAAGCGCTAATTGCGTCACCAAAGCGCTATTTTTTGGAATGACACCTTCGTCAATTAATTTCTTTAACAGCAATGGTGTCGCAACGGTGAGCAAAGAATCTAAGATCAATGCGACAAAGAAGAAGGCGAACTGCCCCTTGTAAGGCAAGGCATACTTGAAGATTCGCTTTAGGGTTCCGGGTTTTAGCTTGGCATCTTTTACCGATTGGTCGCTAGAAAGCGTGCGTAACGCCATCCAACCCGAATGCATTGACATTTTTACCTCGAGTTTTAAACGGTAAAGCCAAGTGCGCGCAATTGATCGCGACCATCATCGCTGATCTTGTCTGGCCCCCAAGGCGGCATCCACACCCAATTAATTTTCACATCATCGGTGATTCCGGATAACGCAGCACGAGTCTGGTCTTCGATCACATCTTGCAAAGGGCATGCTGCGGAAGTCAGCGTCATATTCAAAACTGCGATGTTATTGTCATCGACCATGATGTCGTAGATCAGACCTAGATCGACCACATTTATGCCTAATTCAGGATCGACCACATCCTTCATCGCCTCAGTTACATCCTCTACCTTTGCCATCTTCATCCTCTCCTTGCTTACTTACTTACTTACTTACTTGCTTGCTTACTTGCTTGGTCCTTGGACTACCTTAATCCTGGCTTATTTCTGGCTTATTTCTGGCTCGCACTGTGTGATTGCATCTTTATAAGCCATCCATCCCAATAGAGCGCACTTTATCCGAGCCGGATATTTTGAGACTCCAGATAGCGCTACGCCATCCTCAAGAATCTCCTCATCACCCTGGTCGGTTCCTTTGCTCTGCATCATTGTCAAAAATCGCTCCAAAATCAGATTGGCTTTAGCTATCGGCTTATCTCTGAGTAATTCGCTCATAATCGAGACGCTGGCCTGAGAAATAGAACAACCGACGCCATCCCAAGTTAATTCCTTGACAATGCCGTCGCTCGCTTTGAGTGAGAGGGTTATCTCATCACCACAGCTTGGGTTTATGTGATGAACTTGAATATCGCCCGGCTGGAGGCCCTTATGATGTGGGCGACGGTAATGATCAAGGATTACCTCTTGATAAAGTGAATTTAGCTCCATCAATTTCCCAAGAAGTATCCCTTGGCATCTTTAACACCATTTAAGAGCGCATCGATATCTGATAAATCATTGTAGAGATATAACGAAGCTCGGGTGGTAGCGACCACCTTGAATTTACGCGCCAACGGCCAGGCGCAATGATGTCCGGTACGCACCGCAACGCCCTTGGCATCCAGAAATTGCCCCAAATCATGAGGGTGGATGCCATCTACGATGAAGGAGATGGTGCTCCCACGGTCTACCAAATCCGTAGGACCGAAAATCTTCACGCCAGAAATATCCTGTAATCCGGCGATTAATGCCTTGGTTAGATAAATCTCATGGTCATGAATCTTCTTCATGCCGATCTTGCTGATGTAATTAATCGCTGCTGCTAAGCCAACTGCTTGTGCCATATTGGGAACACCTGCTTCGAATTTCTTCGGCGCAGGAGCCCAAGTTGCATCGGTCATCGTCACGTTCTCGATCATCGAACCACCGAAGAGAAATGGCGGTAATTGCTCGAGATTTCGACCCCAGAGAATCCCAACTCCAGTTGGGCCTAAAATCTTGTGTCCAGAGAATGCTAAATAATCCACGCCTAATCTCTGCACATCTACTGGCATGTGTGGAACCGACTGACAAGCATCTAGTAGAACTTGTGCGCCTACCGACTCTGCGCGACGCACGATGGTCTCGATTGGAACAATAGTGCCGAGCACATTCGATTGATGGGTTATCGCCACAATCGCAGTATTTGGAGTAATCACCGATTCAATATCTGAAAGGTCAAGTCGCCCCTCTTCGGTGACTGAGAACCAGGCCAATTCCGCACCAGTGCGCTTAGCCAACTGCTGCCAAGGGATCAAATTTGCATGGTGCTCCATTTCAGAGACCACGATGCGATCGCCCGCCTTAATCTTGTTGGTAAGCGCATAGGCCACGAGATTGATTGATTCGGTAGCGCTCTTGGTAAATACAATCTCATCGCTCTTCGCGCCCAAGAATTCCGCGACCACCGACCTGGCGTTCTCGTAATTATCAGTGGCCTCTTCGGCTAATTGATGGGCGCCACGATGGACTGCAGCATTATGTCTTCGATAGAAATTGCTTTCGGCCTCAATTACGGCATTAGGTTTTTGTGAAGTGGCGCCACTATCGAGATAAACCAGGCGTTGGCCATCGCGGATTGTTCGATCAAAGATCGGAAAATCCCCCTTGATAGCGGCAACATCGAGCATTACTTTCCGACGTACTCCTCGTAGCCCTGCTCTTCTAAGCGCTCAGCCAATTCCGGTCCACCCTCTTGGACGATGCGACCATTAGCAAAGACGTGAACAAAGTCAGGTTTGATGTAGCGCAGAATGCGGGTGTAGTGAGTGATTAATAAGACTCCCAGGTTGCTATTCGCTTTAGCGCGATTTACACCCTCTGAAACCACACGTAGCGCATCTACATCGAGTCCAGAATCGGTCTCATCCAAGATTGCGATCTTTGGCTTTAATAATTCCAGCTGCATTATTTCGTGGCGCTTCTTCTCGCCGCCTGAGAAACCTTCGTTGACGCTACGCTCGGCAAAGGTTGGATCCATCTTCAAAGCAGACATAGCTTCCTTCACCTCGCCCACCCACTTGCGCAAATTTGGTGCCTCGCCACGTAGCGCAGTTGCCGCAGAACGTAAGAAATTGGAGACGGAGACTCCTGGTACTTCGACTGGATATTGCATGGCAAGGAAGAGCCCAGCTTTTGCTCGTTCGTCAACGCTCATCTCCAATAAGTCATGGCCATCTAGCAAAACTGATCCTGCGGTGATCTCATACTTAGGATGTCCAGCGACGGCATAGGCCAAGGTAGATTTACCTGAACCGTTGGGTCCCATAATCGCGTGGGTCTCCCCTGAATTTACGGTTAGATCAACGCCCTTGAGAATCTCTTTTGCGCCTTGATCGGTATTTACCGCAACATGTAGGCCACGGATTTCTAATTTACTCATCTCTTCTCCTAAGTTCTCGCTCTTAAATTTCCACTACTACGTTGTTGCCATCAACCTTTACCGGAAAGGTTTTGACTGGATTTATCGCTGGAGGGGTAAGGGCAGCTCCAGTGCGAAGATCAAATTCTGCGCCATGCAACCAACACTCAATCTTGTACTCGCTCTGCTCTCCCTCTGACAATGAGGCATCGGCATGAGAGCAGATATCCTCAATAGCAAAGACTTCGTTTCCGACTCGAGCCACACAGATATCTCTACCGGCTTTTGTAAGTTTGACTGGTTTGCCTTCAACTATGTTCTCTAGTTGCAAGTCTGCTGAGAGATCGGTCATTACTTTCCAACCTTCTCAAGCTCAAGATCAATACGAGTCATAAGGCGCTCCTGAATCTCATCGTTAGAGATTTGAGCGATGATTTCATTGAAGAAACCCCGCACGACGAGACGTCTGGCATCTTCCATGCTGATACCACGTGACATCAAATAGAAGAGCTGCTCGTCATCGAAGCGACCCGTGGTGGAAGCATGTCCAGCCCCAACGATCTCGCCAGTTTCGATCTCTAGATTAGGAACGGAATCTGCTCTTGCGCCATCGGTCAACAAGAGATTTCGGTTCAATTCGTAGGTATCGGTGCCTTCAGCCGCTGCGCGGATAAATACATCACCGAACCAGACAGTCCGGGCAGATTCACCTGCGAGGACTCCTTTGTAATTCACACGAGATTTTGCATTCGGCACTAGGTGATCAACGTGCAATCTATGTTCTAGATGCTGACCGGCAGATGCAAAATAAATCCCTTGTAGATCTACATCTCCGCCCGGTGCCTTGAATTCGACGGTCGGCAGGATTCGCACTAAGGAACCACCGATGGTTACTGTGATTGATTTGAAGGTTGCATCCTTATCAACAATCGCATGATGACGCGCGGCATATACTGCATCACCATCAAATTCCTGCAAAGTCACGAAAGTTAAATTCGCACCTGGTTCAAGGACTATCTCAAGATCTTCCGCAATTAATGAATTACCGGTGTTCTCCATGATTAGTGTGGCCTTAGCGAACTTCTTGACTACGACCTGAACCCTTGAATACTCGGCATCTTTTATCAGCGCACGACCTAAGAGCACGGGCTCACTTAGCTCACCATCTATGGTCAATTTTGCAATCGACTTTGCGCCAACTACTCGCTGGATGATTTCATCGCCACTTTGGGTGCTGTGATTATCCGTAACAACTCTCTCGAAAGTTGCGCCTTTTGGTAGGTGCTTAGAGACCAGAGAATGATCAACACCGATTACCGCGCTGCCGTCATGAAGCCCCTTCAGCTTAGCCAATGGTGTGAAGCGCCAAGCCTCCTCACGCCCAGTCGGCGTATGGATGATGTTGGTATTTAGCATCAGCCAACAGCGCCTTCCATTTGCAGTTCAATTAGGCGATTCAATTCGAGGGCATACTCCATCGGCAATTCACGAGCGATCGGCTCGATAAAGCCACGGACAATCATCGCCATCGCTTCATCCTCAGAGAGTCCGCGTGACATCAGATAGAAGAGTTGGTCATCGCTTACTTTAGAGACGGTTGCTTCATGTCCCATGGAGACATCATCTTCGCGAACATCGACATATGGATAGGTATCAGAACGTGAGATGGTGTCAACTAAGAGCGCGTCGCATTTGACGGTGCTCTTCGAACCAGAAGCGCCCTCATTTACCTGAACCAATCCGCGATATGAGGTGCGACCACCACCACGTGCCACCGATTTAGAGATAATCGTCGAAGAGGTATTTGGCGCGGCGTGAACCATTTTGGATCCGGCATCTTGATGCTGACCTTCACCGGCAAAAGCGATCGAAAGAGTCTCGCCCTTGGCGTGCTCTCCCATTAAGAAGACCGCTGGATATTTCATGGTTACCTTTGATCCGATGTTGCCATCGATCCACTCCATGGTTGCGCCAGCCTCGCAAGTTGCGCGCTTGGTCACCAAGTTATAGACATTGTTGGACCAGTTCTGGATCGTGGTGTAGCGAACTCGCGCATTCTTCTTCACGATAATCTCCACTACTGCAGAGTGCAATGAATCCGATGAGTAGATCGGCGCAGTGCATCCTTCGACATAGTGAACGTACGAGCCTTCATCTGCGATGATCAAAGTGCGCTCGAACTGGCCCATATTCTCAGTGTTAATTCGGAAATAGGCTTGTAATGGAATCTCCACATGCACACCCTTTGGCACATAAACAAATGAGCCACCCGACCAGACTGCGGTATTTAACGCAGCGAATTTGTTATCTCCCACTGGAATTACCGATCCGAAATACTCCTTGAAAATATCCTCGTGCTCTTTCAAACCAGTGTCGGTGTCTAGAAAGATGACTCCTTGAGCAGCCAAATCCTCACGAATCGAGTGATAAACCACCTCTGATTCATATTGTGCTGCAACGCCTGCAACCAAGCGCTGCTTCTCCGCTTCAGGAATTCCCAAACGATCATAGGTGCGCTTGATATCTTCAGGAAGATCATCCCAGCTCTGCGCCTGCTTCTCGGATGAGCGGACGAAGTATTTGATGTTATCGAAATCAATGCCAGATAAATCCGATCCCCAATTTGGCATCGGCTTCTTATTAAATAGGTTAAGGCCCTTTAAGCGCAGATCCAACATCCATTGTGGCTCGCTCTTCTTGCTAGAGATATCTTTTACGACATCCTCATTCAAACCACGCTTTGCAACGGCGCCCGCTGCATCAGAATCTGACCAGCCGTACTCATACTTACCAATACCTTCTAGCTCTGGGTGTGCGATTGTCATGGTTCTACCTTCCCTGATAACTCTGCTAATTCAAATGAATTAGTCATTTCTTTAAACTTTTCACCTGCTGGTTCTTGGAACCATTTGGAACGACATTAGGCACAACATTTGGAATAAATGTCGTGCAAACCCCGTCACCATGTGCAATGGTGGCAAGCCTCTGCACATGCGTACCTAACGTCTTGGAGAAGACTGCGGTCTCTGCTTCACAGAGCGCAGGAAACTCAGCTGCTACGTGGGCGATTGGGCAGTGGTGTTGGCACATTTCATGGCCCACTCCCACTTTATGAACCGTCGAAGAGTAGCCCTCCGCGCTCCAAAAATCGGCGAGCGCCTTGACCTTGTCCTTTGATTTCTCAAATTTCTTATTGATCTTCTTCTCTAACTCATCGGCTCGATTCTGCGCGAATTCATTGATGAATTTTGGATCGCGCGCGGCCATGAATCGAAGCGCGCTTATGGCTAGATCGTCATAGGAATGTTCGAATTTCTCACGCCCGGAATCGGTCATCACAAAGACCTTCGATGGGCGGCCTCGTCCGCGAGATAGCGCGGCATGTGGCTCCCTGGCCTCTAGTACCCCATCTTCTAGGAGGGCATCAAGGTGGCGACGAATTCCGGCTGGGGTAATACCAAGGCGCACGGAGAGATCCGCTGCGGTAGAGGGCCCGTTCTCCAGGATGGAGCGAGCGACCAATTCGCGGGTTCGTTCATCCTTGATTTTCACAACGATATTGTGTCGTAATTCCGATTTATAAGCCAATTAGAGCCCCCCTCAGCGAAATCACATCTGGCTTACGGATAATTAAGGCAGCTACGAGGAATTCAACCTTTAATATGCTCGCATGAACCGCCGTTCGTTAATTTTTAGCGTAACGGCCCTGCTCTCGCTGCAGATCGCAATCGTCGTAACCGGTGCGATGGTGCGGCTAACTGGCTCCGGTCTAGGTTGTCCGGAATGGCCAAAGTGCACGGCGGATTCCTATCGCCCAGATGAGAGCCTCTCCCAATTCCACGCCTGGATCGAATTTGGCAATCGACTCTTTACCTTCGCCCTATTCGCCGCCGCGCTCATTGCGCTCCTTATGGTTTATCGGGCAAAGCGAAACGATCTGCGCCTACTCGCCTGGCTGCAATTGGTGGGAATTCTGAGCCAGGGAGTTTTAGGTGGCATCACGGTGCTTACCGACCTACACCCTGCATCGGTAGCAAGCCATCTCCTTTTATCCATGTTATTAATTGCCGGCGCAACATCTCTTCGATTCAAAGCGAAGTTGAGTGCGGGCAACGCCGTGCAATCAAATCTGACGCAGGGCGCTGCGGATCACCCAATCGCTAAAGCGCTTGTCGCCATCGCTTATCTGACTTTAATTGCTGGAACAGTCGTAACAGGAAGTGGGCCACATGCCGGAGATTCCAAGGCCCCACGCTTTGACCTTGCTTTAGAGAGCGTTGCCAAGTATCACAGCACCTTGGTGGCCCTTACCTTGGCGCTGACACTTTTCATTGCGATTAGATTTCCGCGCCCTGAAGCCAATTGGCTCCTTGCCGCGATATTCCTACAGGGCTTAATAGGCTATATCCAATGGTGGACTGGACTTCCAAAAATTCTGGTTGGAGCGCACTTACTTGGTGCGGCGCTATTTTGGATGGCGGTTTGGCGAGTCAGATTAAGTTTCAAATATCCCTATTTGGCCAAGCAAGATTCTGATGGATATGAAGAAAAAGCAGCGGTTTAGAACTTTGATGATTGGGATCGAGAAGATAAAGCATGAAGCAATGGAAGGCTGGAGATGACATTTAGTTGGGGCCCGCAGGATGATGAGGTTGTCAAATATGCCAGAGCGCTCGCAGCAGATGCAGTTCAAAATGTCGGCAATGGCCATCCCGGAACTGCGATGTCCCTTGCGCCAGTTGCCTACCTACTCTTTCAAAAACATTTAGTTCACGATCCTAAAGATCCAAAATGGATTGGCCGCGATAGGTTCATCCTCTCCTGTGGCCATTCATCATTAACTCTCTACACTCAACTTTACTTAAGTGGTTATGGCCTTGAGATGTCAGACCTCAAAGCGTTTCGCACTTGGAATTCGTTAACGCCGGGCCATCCCGAGTATGGACATACCGCGGGAGTTGAGATGACCACTGGCCCACTAGGTGCTGGAATTTCAACCGCAGTAGGTATGGCGATGGCGGCGAGATTTGAGAGCGGGCTATTAGATCCGCAATCCGAACTCTTTAATCATAGAGTCTTCGTCCTCTGCTCAGATGGTGATTTACAAGAGGGCGTTGCATCTGAAGCATCATCTCTTGCCGGAACCCAAGAATTAAATAATTTGATCGTAATTTACGATGACAATCGAATTTCGATCGAAGGCGATACCCATTTCACCTTCACTGAGGATGTATCGGCTCGTTATCTTGCATATGGCTGGAATGTTGAAGAGATTGCTGCAAAGGGCGATGGTTCGGTTGATATTCCAGCTTTAGATAGCGCGCTTGATCGCGCCAAAGTATCGTCCAAGCCAACGCTAATCAGATTAAAGACGGTCATTGCATGGCCTGCGCCAAAGGCGCGTGGTACCGCAAAGAGCCATGGCTCTGCTCTTGGTGACGATGAGGTGGCCGCAACTAAATTGGCGCTTGGCCTTAATCCAGATGAGAAGTTTGTAATGCCTGAGCCGCTTCTTGCACATGCCAGAAAGGTGCGCCAACGGGGCGAGGCAGCACATAATGAATGGAATCAGAAATTAGCTAAATGGCAGAGCGCCAATCCAGAGAAATCTGCGCTACTTGATCGCTTGATTGATAAGAAATTGCCTCAATTGACAGTGCCTGAGTTCCCGATTGATAAAGAATTGGCGACCAGAGCTGCAAGTGGCAAGGTAATAAATGCCCTTGCCGAGCAACTGCCGGAGCTCTGGGGTGGCTCTGCAGATTTGGCAGATTCAAACAACACCACCATTGAGAATGGTGGCTCTTTCCTTCCCGCAAGCAGTCAGATGAAGAATGCCAATCCTTATGGACGGATCATTCACTTTGGAATTCGCGAACATGCGATGGGTTCGATCATCAATGGCATCACTCTTAGTGGCTTAACTCGCGCCTTTGGTGGCACCTTCCTGATGTTTAGCGATTACATGCGCCCAGCTGTGCGATTGGCAGCGCTTATGGATATCCCATCGATATTCATCTGGAGCCATGATTCTGTGGGAGTCGGCGAAGATGGCCCAACTCATCAACCGATTGAGCATTTTGCCGCATTGCGGGCTATTCCAAATTTCCATGTAGTTAGACCGGCCGATGCCAATGAAACTGCCGCATGCTGGCTTGAGATATTGGCCCGAGGTAAGCCTTCCGGATTATTGTTATCAAGACAAGCGCTTCCAACTCTAAATTTGGTAGCAGAGAACCAAATTGGCGGCGGGGTAAGTCGTGCCGGCGTAGCTAAAGGCGCTTATCCCATAAAGCCTGTAGCAAATCCAAAGGTCTCAATCATCGCAACGGGATCAGAGGTGAGCGTTGCGCTAAAGAGCGCCGAACTCCTTGAGGCAGACGGCATCGCAACTCAAGTTATCTCTGCGCCATGTTTGGAGTGGTTTAACGAACAAGATGCAACTTATCGTGAGACTCTACTGCCCAAGAGCGCATTAAAGGTGAGCATCGAAGCTGGAATTGCCCAAGGATGGCGTGAATATGTAGGAGATGATGGATTGATCATCTCTTTGGATAGATATGGCGCCTCTGCCTCTGCGAATAAATTATTTGAAGAGTTTGGTTTCTCAGGTGTCAAAGTCGCGGCCCGAATCAAGGCGCAATTATGAAATTAACCGAACTACATTCGGCTGGTACCAGCGCATGGCTAGATGATCTTTCGCGTGCCGCGCTAACTACTACTCTGCCCGAGCGCATCGCACGAAAAGAAGTATTTGGTGTGACCACCAATCCCGCAATCTTCCAAGCCGCAATCACTAAAGATGCCAGTTATCGGGACGAATTGAGGGCAAATCGAAATCTCTCAGCTGAGGAAATCGTCGAGAAGTTGACCACGGAGGATGTGCGAGAGGCGTGCAAACTTTTTCGTGAAATTTATGAGAATACCAATGGAGTTGATGGCAGGGTAAGTATCGAGGTAGACCCGAGATTAGCTCATGACACTCAAGCCACGATTGATCAAGCCAAGCGTCTCTGGCAGATCATCGATCAACCAAATTTGATGATCAAGATTCCAGCTACTCGGGCTGGGCTGCCTGCAATTACTGAGGTAATCGCGGCTGGCATTAGTGTGAATGTAACCTTGATATTTGCGCTATCAAGATATGCCGAAGTAATCGATGCATATCAAGCAGGCATAGCGCGATGTGCTAAACCCGAGACGGTGCACTCTGTGGCCTCATTCTTTGTCAGTCGCGTGGATACTGCGGTAGATAAATTGCTCTCCGATAACAGTTTGAAAGGTAGGGCTGCGGTGGCAAATGCCCGCTTGGCCTACGAACTTTATCTAGCCAAATTTCAGGGTTTCGCGCATAACCATCAGCGTCCCCTCTGGGCCTCCACCGGGGTAAAGGATCCGGCATATCGTGCCACTTTATATGTAGATACATTGATTGCACCTAACACAGTCAACACCATGCCACCTGCAACATTAGATTCGGTTATCGCAGCGGAGATTCCTGCCAAGGAGAGCATCACTGCAAATATTGAATCTGCTAAAGCGGATCTGCTTGCGTTGGCTAATTCAGGAATTGATCTGATCGACATCACCAATAAATTGGAGATAGATGGCGTAGAGAAATTCATGGCCTCTTGGGTATCGCTCCTTGAAGAGGTGGAGCAAGCCAAGGGATGATTCAATTAAGTGGTAATTTGCTGGAGAAGTTAGATCGCTCCAGTGGGCTTTATAAGAAACTATCAGAAGCTAGCTCTAGATTAGCTTTGAAAGATGCCACGTTATGGGGCGAAGCTGCGCAAGCTGAGGCTGCAATTCGCCTTAATTGGGTTGATCTGCCAGAGAGTTCGCGAGAACTGCTCCCTCAACTTGATGCGCTTACTAGCAAGTTCCGAGATCGAGAGGTAATCCTTTGCGGCATGGGTGGTTCATCACTAGCACCAGAGGTTATTGCCGGCACCTACCAGAAGCCATTGTTCATCTTTGATTTAACTGATCCAAATTACGCAAGCCAAGTACTTGATAGAGAGCTAAGTAATTCTGTCGTGGTCGTCAGTTCCAAATCAGGCTCTACCATCGAAACCGCTGCACAAAGAGGCGCAGTACAAGATGCGCTAATTGCACAAGGTCTCGATCCAAAAGCACATCTAATTTTTGTCACCGACCCCAATTCTCCTCTGGATAAAGAGGCAAGAAGCGAAGGTTTCAACGTAATTAGCGCCGACCCAAAGGTGGGGGGCAGATTCTCAGCGCTCACTGCCTTTGGTTTGGTCCCTGCGGCGCTTATTGGCGTGGACCCTTCACTGCTTCTAGATAGCGCTGCTGAGCAGCGAAATGAATTAGCTAAATCAGAGAATGTTGCGATTGATCTTGCCTATCTGATGTTAACTCAATCAGAACAATTCATCGCCTTTGCCGATAGCGAAGAGCTCCCTGGATTATCAGATTGGATTGAACAATTAATAGCTGAGTCCACCGGCAAAGACCAAAAAGGTCGACTGCCCATCGTAATCTCAAACCCTACAGAGGCGATTGGCTCGAAACAGATGGTTATTTCATTTAAAAGTGGTGGAGATTTGAATGTTACAGGAGATCTGGGAGCCCATTTCATTACTTGGGAGTGGGCTACTGCACTACTTGGAGTAGCGCTGGAAATAGATCCATTTAATCAACCCAATGTAACTGAGGCCAAGCAAGCAACTTCAGATTTATTAACCGAATGGAACAATCAGTTGCCTGATTTGAAGTTAGCTAATCAGAGCCAATTCGTTGGTTTTAATGGCGCATCAATCGCAAGCGAGTTAACTGAAATTTTGGCAGCAAACCCCGGATACATCGCAATACTCGCCTATCTAGATCGCAAGGCAGATGTTGCGTTATTAGAGCTACGGAAGATTCTTGCGGAAAAGAGCGGTAAGCCTGTCACTTTTGGTTGGGGTCCAAGATTCCAACATTCCACCGGACAATTCCATAAGGCCGGCCAACCAAATGGCGCCTTCTTGATCATCACTGGTGAAACCAAGAGCGATTTCAAGGCCAGCGGACTTGCCTTTTCCTTTAAAACTTTAGTGATGGCCCAAGCGCTAGGTGAATTTCGCGCACTATCGGCAAGAAAATACCCGGTTAGTAGATTGCATCTGCTTGACCGGGTAGGAGGAATCTCTGAGATTATCGCTGCGGCGAAATCGCTTTAGTCATCCCCACGCAATTTATTTAGCGCATTTTCCAGGATCTTTGTTGCCTCAGCTTGAGTACGTCGCTCCTTCACATATGCCAAGTGAGTCTTGTAAGGCTCATTTTTGATTGGTGAAGGCGGATTATTTTTATCTTGCCCAGCCGGAAAACCACACTTAGGGCAATCCCACTCCTCAGGAACTACCACGCCCTCTTCTTTGGCAAATGATGGCCGTACTTCATGGCCATTTGCACACCAGAAAGAGACTACAAAGCGTTCAATCGCCTCACCGCGTTCGGCTTCACCCATTGGTCCGGCGCCAACACGACTACCGCGAATTGCACTGCCACCAGCCATTGCT
>CAZZLH010000009.1:0-13982 GCA_964654815.1 uncultured Actinomycetes bacterium | reverse complement strand
AGTCCAGAGCCCTTACCTTTGTGAAGGAGTACGAGAAGGATCATTAATACGCTGGTTATAACCAACAGAATTGATGTTGCGAGAACCATTTTTACTCCTTAGATGGCAGAGCGCTCTTACTCGCCCGACCGACTATTTGCGATTGGGAAATTATATCGCAGCTATCTTTATGCGCCTAAAGCGGCGTGAAACTTCGCGATTTTGGCGAACTCTTCTGGGTCTAGGCTCGCGCCACCAACCAACGCCCCATCCACATCTGGCTGCTTCATAATCTCAACCACATTTGATGATTTAACTGAGCCACCATAGAGAATTCGGCATTTCTCTGCTATTTCATCGGAGCCAATCTCCGCCATGCTCTTTCGAATCGCAGCACATACCTCTTGGGCATCTTCGGGGGTCGCGGTCATTCCAGTTCCGATGGCCCAAACTGGTTCGTACGCGATCACGATCTTCTTCAAATCTGGTTTATGAAATCCGGTTAGCCCCGCTTTTAGTTGGGTAACGACGTGACCAACATGCGTACCTGCTTCACGAATCGCTAAATCCTCACCGACGCAGAAAATCGGTGTGAGCTCGTTTGCCAAGGCAGCCTTGATTTTTCGATTGAGCAGTTCATCGCTCTCTAAGTGGATTGAACGCCGCTCAGAATGGCCAACGACTACATAGGTGCAACCGAGCTTTGCCAACATCCCGCCAGAGATATCTCCGGTAAATGCCCCGCTGACTTCGGGCGATAGGTCCTGTGCACCATACTGAAGGCGTAGCCGGTCACCATCAACCAAGGTTTGGATAGAACGAATATCGGTAAAGGGCGGCAAAATTGCGACATCTACCGCATCGTAATCTCTCTCATCAAGTGAGTAGACCAATTTCTGCGCGACCGCGATCGCCTCTAGATGGTTCAGATTCATCTTCCAATTTCCAGCCATCAGTGGTTTACGCATTTACTCTCTCCGATCTATAGCTCAATAGCCGAGCGCTTTTAAGCCAGGAAGCTCTTTGCCTTCAAGATACTCAAGCGAGGCGCCGCCACCGGTTGAAATATAACCAAAATCGGTATCGGCAAATCCCAACTTGCGCACCGCAGCAGCAGAGTCGCCACCACCAACCACTGAGATACCACCACTTTGCTTCACTGCGATCAACGATTGCGCGATCACTTTGGTGCCATTGGCGAAGCTCGGAAATTCAAAGACCCCCATAGGACCATTCCAAAAAACCGTCTTGCAAGTAGAGATTGCTTCAGCAAACGCTTTAGCTGATTCAGGCCCTATATCTAGCCCTAGTTGATCGGCCGGAATCTGATTTGCACTGACTAATGTTGGTGTGGCGTTTGCGGAAAATTCTGGCGCGACGACAATATCGGTTGGTAGTAAGAGTTTTACACCATTCTTTTGTGCGGTCGCCATTAGAGCCTTTACGGTCTCGAGCATTTCATCTTCACAGAGCGATTTACCTATTTCATAGCCTTGGGCCTTTAGGAAGGTAAAGAGCATGCCGCCGCCGATTGCCAATACATCAACCTTGTCAAGGAGATTCTCGATCACGCCTAATTTGTCAGAGACCTTAGCGCCACCAAGTACTACCCCATACGGACGAACTGGATTGGTCGTCAATTGTTTTAAGACAGCTACCTCTGCTGCAATCAAGGAACCGACCGCGTTAGGAAGTAATTTCGGCAGCTCAAATACCGAAGCATGCTTTCGATGAACTGCGCCAAAACCATCCCCAACGTAAATATCTGCTAGGCCAGCTAGTTTCTTTGCGAATTCGACTCGCTCCGACTCCTCTTTCGAGGTTTCGGCAGCGGCATATCGAATATTTTCAAGTAGCAGGATTTCTCCTGATTTAAGAGACCCGGCTTCATTCTCAACTTTCGCATCGATTACGTTTGCGGCCGAGATAAATTTGATCTCGTTATTTAATAACTCACTTAAGCGCTTGGCAATCGGGGCAAGTGATAACTCCGGCTTTGGCTCACCTTTTGGTCGGCCTAGATGGGCGGCAATCACCAGTGATGCGCCAGATGCTAGTAGCTCTTTGATCGTAGGCAGAGAGGCGCGGATCCGACCATCGTCAGTTATTACGCCTTCCTTGAGTGGCACATTCAAATCGCAACGCAGAAAGACGCGTTTGCCAGAAAGTGCTAGCCCCTTTAACTCATTGACTGGAACCATTAAAAATTAGAGGTTCTTGCCGACTAGGCCAATCAAATCAACCAAACGATTTGAATAGCCCCACTCATTGTCATACCAAGATGCAACTTTTACCGTGCTACCAATTGCCTTGGTGAGCCCCGCATCAAAGATTGATGAATGTGGGTCAGTCACAATATCTGCAGAGACAATTGGATCTTCGGTGTAAGCCATGATGCCTTTAAGCGGCCCCTCAGCTGCGCGCTTCATCGCGCCATTGATCTCAGCGACTGTTACTTCACGAGATAGTTCCACGGTCAAGTCGGTGATAGAACCAGTTGGGACCGGGACTCGAAGTGCGTAACCATCGAGCTTTCCCTTTAGTTCGGGTAGGACTAGTGAGATCGCCTTAGCCGCTCCGGTCGAAGTTGGGATGATATTCGTTGCTGCGGCGCGGGCACGACGTAGATCTTTATGTGGGAAATCGAGGATCACTTGATCATTGGTGTAAGCATGCACTGTGGTCATGAGTCCGCGAAGAATCCCGAACTCCTCATGTAATACTTTGGCAAATGGCGCCAAACAATTCGTGGTGCAAGATGCATTTGAAATTATGTGGTGCTTAGCGGGGTCATAGGCTTTGTCATTTACACCCATGACGATGGTGATATCTTCATCGGTCGCTGGCGCTGAAATGATCACCTTCTTGGCACCTGCCGCAATATGTTTCTGGGCATCTGATGCCTTGGTGAAAATTCCGGTTGATTCGACTACTACCTCTGCCCCAACGCTTGCCCATGGCAGCGCAGCTGGGTCGCGCTCGGCAAAGACCTTGATGTTCTTTCCGGCTACTGTGATTGAACCTTCGCCAGCAGAGACCTCAACTGGTAGTCGACCCAGGATTGAGTCATATTTCAAGAGGTGAGCCAAAGTCGCGGTCGGTGTTAGGTCGTTGATTCCGACAATTTCGATATTGGGATTATTAAGCGCAGCGCGAAAGAAGTTACGACCAATTCGCCCAAACCCATTAATGCCAACCTTGGTGGCAGCAGATGTAGACATGAAAAGCCTTTCAGATTAATAGTCAGATTAATAACTATAGGAATTCACATAGGCCCGAAGATTTTTACGCTTCTAGATTTGAAGCTTTACCGAACCTAGCCACAACGCTGGGGTATGGCCCAACTCTATCAGCCAAGCACCAGATTGATCAGGCGCAAAAACTGGCTAATTAAGCAAATCTGGCGATAATCCCGCTTCAGTATCAGGAATGCCTAACTCGGCAGCTCGCTTATCTGCCATTGCAAGCAGGCGCCGTATGCGACCTGCAATCGCATCTTTGGTCATTGGTGGAGTTGCAAGAGAGCCTAGCTCTTCGAGCGAGGCCTGTCCGTGATTAATTCGCAACTCTCCCGCTTCCTTTAGGTGTTCGGGAATTGTCTCTCCAAGAATCTCAAGCGCCCTCTGAACTCGCGCAGATGCAGCAACTGCCGCTCTAGCGCTTCGTCGCAAATTAGCATCATCAAAATTAGCTAAACGATTTGCGGTTGCGCGAACCTCACGACGCATTCTTCGCTCTTCCCAAGCCATGAAAGAGTCATGCGCACCAAGTCTGGTAAGAAGCGCACCGATTGCATCGCCATCTCTAATAACAACTCGATCAACGCCGCGCACTTCGCGCGCCTTTGCAGTAATTCCCAAACGTCTTGCAGCACCAACTAAAGCTAACGCTGCCTCAGGACCAGGGCAGGTGATCTCGAGCGAAGAGGAGCGACCTGGTTCGGTTAGAGAACCATGTGCGATAAATGCGCCGCGCCATGCCGCTTCAGCGTCACAGAGTGGGCCATTGACTACTTGAGGTGGCAAGCCGCGAATTGGCCGATTATTTGAGTCAACTAAGCCAGTCTGTCTCGCTAGAGCTTCGCCATCTTCTATAACGCGGATTACATATCGCGAACCTTTGCGAATGCCCGATGATGAGATCACTGCCAAATCTGAATTATGGCCATATAAATCAGCGATATCTTTGCGAACTCGCTTGGCGCTCTGCGCGGCATCTAATTCAACTTCAACCACTATCTTTCCTGCGGCGATATGCAGCCCGCCTGCGAAACGCACCAGCGCCGATACCTCAGCCTTTCGACAACAGGGTTTGGTCACCGCTAAACGCGTTAGCTCATCTTTAACACTTGAAGTCATTGCCATATCAGGCTTTATTCAACCTTACTTTCCGTAAAAATGTGGCGGAAAACAGAAATTAATTTCGTAATATCGTGATGTATCGCACCTGGTGCTCGCCTTAAATCAGCGGTTACTAACTTACCGCCGAAACCTTCAACCATTGCTTCAAGGTTTCGCTCCTCCCTGATCCCTGATAAATCAGCAATCACATAATCGAAGCGAAGCGATGGCGCATAATCTCTTAGTAATTGCAGATGTTCTTCAGGGGTGTAACCGGCAAACTCCTCACCAGATATTGATGGATGAGAATCTAAATTTAAAAGGAGGATCTTTCGCGCCTTCGATGCAGAGAGCGCCTCTCGTTGGGCTGGGACCATTAAGTGTGGCAGGACAGAGGTGAGCCAAGAGCCCGGTCCCATAGTGATGTAATCTGCCAGCTCAATCGCTCTTAGAGATTCCGGGCGCGCAGTTGGATTCTCAGGGATGATTCGAATCGACTCTAAACGTCCCTTCGCGGTGGCGACCTCCGATTGTCCGCGCACCACAATTCGACCGACATTGGTCTGGAATGTACCTTCGATATCTAACGGCTCTGCCGCCATGGGCAGAACTCGACCAACCACTTTCAATAATGAACCAACTCGGTCCAAACCTGCGACGAAATCACCATCACGATCCCAGAGCGCGGTCAAAAGTAAATTGCCAACGGTATGACGATTTAAATGCCCTTCACTTGTGAATCTATATTGCAATATCTCAGCCCAACTCCTACCCCACTCATCATCTGAACAGAGCGCAGTTAGCGCCATTCGCAAATCTCCTGGTGGCAATATCTCAAACTCTTCACGAAGTCGCCCACTTGAGCCACCATTATCTGCAACTGTCACTATCGCAGTTATCTGATGAGTTAATTGTCGTAAGGCGCTCAAAGTGGCTGCAAGGCCATGACCCCCACCTAACGCAACAACTTTCGGGGTAGAGAAATCTAACTGAGAGTTCAAAGCGCCTATTCCCTGCCCACGTCTCGATGCACTGAATGTGCCTCAATTTCAAAATCGCCATGTGCTCCAGAGAGCTGTTTTGCCAACTCCTCTGCAATTGCCACGCTGCGATGTTTGCCACCTGTGCATCCCACTGCCAAAGTTATGTATTTCTTTCCCTCTCGAAGATAGCCAGAGCTCATCTGCTTTAGCAAGGTCGCATAGTTTTTGATCGCTTCAGTAACGCCCTCTTGAGCCAATACATATTGACTGACCTGCGCATCTTGTCCGGTCTTTGGCCGTAATTCGGGCACCCAATGGGGATTTGGAATAAAGCGACAATCTAAGACCAAGTCAGCATCAACTGGAATTCCATATTTGTATCCAAAACTAAGTACGTTGATTCTTATTCCAGCAGCTCCATCTTGGTGAAAGAACTCATTTATTCGCTTCTCTAATTGATGGACATTTAAATTACTGGTATCGATAACCTGATCAGCATCTGCGCGAAATTCCTCTAGTCGGGTCCGCTCTTTTTGAATGCCATCAACGATTCGACCATTACCCTGCAACGGATGCGGCCGCCGAGTGGATTCGAACCGCTGAACTAGAGCCTGATCCGACGCATCCAAAAAGAGCATCCGGAAGGTAATTCCAGAGTTACGCAACTTCTTTATCGCGTCACTTAATTCATCGAAGTACTTACCAGTGCGAACATCTACTACCACCGCCAAGCGGGCCGCGTCAGAGCTCTGCACTAAATCAAGTAGTAGGACCGGTGGCAAGTTGTCGACTACGTACCATCCAGAGTCTTCCAGAGCATGCGCCACAGTAGATCGCCCAGCCCCAGACATTCCGGTAAGTAGCAGTAACTCCCCACTCATGCTGACATCTTCCTGCACCTGTCAAGCATCTTCAATCTCACCGGTCTCCATATTGACCTTCGCCATTGTTTTCGTGGAATTCAAATAATTCGTTATGCCCTCGGCAATTCTCAATCCAATGCCAGGGGTCTGCGCTAAGTCTTCCACCGAGGCCTTACGTATTGCAGCGACGCTGCCAAATCTATCTAGCAAGGCTGCCCGGCGAGTGGGGCCCAAATCTTCTATCTCATCTAGCAAAGACTCCAACATGACCTTTGACCTCTTTGATCTATGGAAAGTTATGGCAAATCTATGCGCTTCATCTCGTAATCTCTGAAGTAGATATAGGCCCTCACTATTTCTCGGCAGAATTATCGGATCGGGATTGCCAGGTAGCCAGATCTCCTCCAGACGCTTAGCTAATCCAACAACCGCGATATCGGTGATACCTAATTCAAGTAATGCTCTCTCTGCAGCATTAACTTGAGGCGCACCACCATCCACCACTATCAAATTTGGGGCATAAGCAAATTTACCTACTACCTCACCAAGTTCTACATTCTGATCAGATATCCAACGCTTCATTCTTCGGGTAATAACTTGGTGCATAGCCCTAGTGTCATCACTTGCGCTCTCGGTATCGATGATAAATCTGCGGTAATCACTCTTCTTTGCCTGACCATCTTCGAATACCACCATTGAAGCCACCACTGTGGTGCCGGATGTATTTGAGATATCAAAGCATTCGATGCGTAGTGGTGCAGCATCAAGGCCCAAGCTCTCTTGGATTTGGGTAAGTGCCCTACCACTGACCGCAGCATCATTGGCTCGTTTGGATAGGTATTGAATTAGAGAATACCTGGCATTTCTCTCAACTGTTTGGCTCAATTCAAGCTTCTCGCCACGTTGTGGAACGCGAATACTCACTTTGGCGCCACGTAAGTTGGCAAAGTAATCTCCGAGGTTTTCATCAACTGCACGATTGACGATCAACTCCGCCGGCAACTCCTCATCTTGATAAGTAGAGATAAGAAAAGGAGTTAATTCATCCTCACCTTCAAGCACCTGGTCTTGACTAAGAATCCAACTTCGCGAACCTCTGATAGCGCCACCCCTTACTTTGAAAATAGATGCCGCGGTATGTAAGCCTTCGGTATATAGGGAGATGATGTCGGCATTAATGGTCTCTGATAAAGCTGCTTCACTTGATTCGCGCGCCGTGGCCAGCGCATTTGCCTGATCTCTTAACCTGGCTGCCCGTTCGAATTCCTCGTTTGCGGCAGCTTCCGCCATCTCCTTTTCCAGGATGGAGATCAAATCAACATTTCCAGCGGTATCGCTACTTAAAAACTTATCTAATTTGATAGCCAGATCCTTATGCTCTGACTCGGAGATCCATCCAACGCATGGGGCGGCACATTTACCAATATCGCCTAGTAGACACTGGCGTTTGCTCGCCTTAGCGCGTTCGAAGTTACCGGCAGAGCAACTGCGCACCGGGAAGACCTTCAGTATCGTGTCATGTGTGGTGCGTAGCGCCCATGCTTGAATATATGGACCGTAGTACCTGACCCCTTTTCGCTTCTCTTGCCGCGTGATGAATAGTCTTGGGAATTTATCATTCAAAGTCAGTGCCAAGTATGGATAGGACTTGTCATCTCTAAAACGCACATTAAATGGCGGTTTGTACTGCTTAATCCAGGTGTACTCCAATTGCAACGCTTCTACGTCGCTTTTTACAATCGTCCAATCCACTCTGGCTGCTTGTGAGACCATTCGATCAGTTCGTTCAGGTAGATTGCTCTGAAAATATGTGATGAGGCGATTCTTTAAATTCTTGGCCTTGCCCACATACAGAATCTGATCTGCAGCATCGTAGAAGCGATACACACCTGGTTCGGTAGGGATCTGTTCCGGACGGAAATTAGCCGGCATAACTAACTCTTGATTTTGCGCTTAACTTGCGGAGCTGGCTTGGCTGTAGCGCGATTATGGCTCAGTATCTCTTTTACAAATTTGCCGGTATAGCTATCGGCAACCTTGGCAACAGCTTCAGGCGTACCCTGCGCCACCACTTGGCCGCCGCGGAAACCGCCTTCTGGTCCCATATCGATGATCCAATCTGCGCTCTTGATGACGTCAAGATTGTGTTCGATGACCACCACGGTGTTCCCGGTATTAACCAAGCGATTTAATACTCCTAGCAGCTTATTGACATCCTCGAAATGTAAACCGGTAGTTGGTTCGTCAAGTACATAGATGGTTCGACCAGTCGAACGGCGTTGTAATTCGGTGGCCAATTTAACGCGCTGCGCCTCTCCACCAGATAAGGTCGGAGCCGATTGTCCTAATCTGACATAGCCCAAGCCCACATCGCATAAGGTTTTTAAGTAGCGAGCAATGGTAGGAACCGATTCGAAGAAGTTGTATGCCTCCTCGATCGGCATATCAAGCACATTTGCAATGGTCTTACCTTTGTAATGTACCTCTAAAGTTTCGCGGTTATATCTGGCGCCATGGCAGACTTCGCAAGGCACATAGACGTCGGGCAGGAAGTTCATCTCGATTGTGATGGTTCCATCACCAGCACAATTCTCGCAGCGTCCTCCCTTTACATTGAAACTAAATCTGCCCTGCTGATATCCCCGAACTTTCGCCTCTGTGGTTTCGGCAAAGAGCGCACGTACCTTGTCAAAAACTCCAGTGTAAGTGGCGGGATTAGATCTGGGAGTTCTTCCTATAGGCGATTGATCCACATGCACCACTTTGTCTAAGTTCTCTACTCCCGTAACAGTGCGATGGCGTCCAGCCACCATGCGTGCGCCATTTAATTTGTTGGCAAGTGCTACGTAAAGGATGTCATTAACTAGCGTGGATTTTCCAGAACCAGAGACCCCCGTGACCGCCACAAATAGCCCCAGTGGAATCTCAACATCGATGTTCTTGAGATTGTTCTCCTTTGCGCCTTTGATCACTAATTTGCGTTTGGGATCTACTGCGCGCCTGCTACTAGGAATCGCAATAGCCTTTCGACCCGAGATATATGCGCCGGTTATCGAACTCTTGCTATTGATCAAGTCATCATAGGTGCCACTGACTACAACTTCCCCGCCATGTTCGCCAGCACCAGGGCCGATATCTACGATCCAATCTGCGGTACGGATCGTCTCCTCATCATGCTCGACCACTATCAAGGTATTTCCTAAATTCCTTAATCTGGTCAAGGTATCGATCAATCTTCGATTATCTCGTTGATGCAATCCGATACTGGGCTCATCCAATACATACAGAACGCCAACTAAACCCGAGCCGATTTGCGTGGCTAATCTGATTCTCTGTGCCTCGCCTCCGGAGAGCGAACCGGCAGCGCGAGACAAGGTCAGATAATCCAGTCCGACATCTAGCAAGAATCCCAAACGCTCATGTACTTCCTTTAAAACACGCTCGGCAATCTTCTGTTCGCGCTGATTCAACTTGATCTCTTTCAAGAATTTGGCACATTCATCTATAGATAATTCACAAATCTCATGAATAGATTTGTTGCCGATAGTCACAGCCAGAATCTCTGGCTTTAACCTGGCCCCTTTGCAGACCGCGCAGGGGATTTCCCGCATAAATGATTCATATTTCTCCCGTGAGTAATCGCTGTCGGTCTCCTCATGTTTGCGATGAATGAACGGGATTACGCCCTCATAGCCAGTTGAGTAATTTCTTACCCTGCCATACCGATTCTTATACTTCACATGAACTTCATAGTCATAGCCATGAAGTACAGCCTGTTTTGCCTTCTCGCTTAATCGTTTCCAAGGCGTATCTAGTGAGAACTTCAAGTCAGAAGCCAGGCCCTCAAGCAGCCGCATAAAGTATTCGCTTCCTGCGCTGCTAGACCAGAGCGCAATGGCGCCTTCACTGATAGAGATTGAATCATCAGGAATTATTAATTCCTCATCTACCTCTAGCTTCGTGCCTAATCCAGTGCACTCAGGGCAAGCGCCAAATGGTGAGTTAAATGAGAAGGAGCGAGGCTCCAACTCCTCAAAAGAGAGGCCGCAATCATGGCAAGCGAGGTGCTCTGAGTAAGTCAGTTCCGCCTTATCAATCACATCAAGCACCACGATGCCATTACCCAAACGAAGTGCCGTCTCAATCGAATCCGTGATACGTGATTTGGATTCAGGTTTAACTTGTAGGCGGTCTACCACGATTTCAATCGTGTGCTTCTCTTGCTTCTTTAACTTTGGTGGCTCGGAGAGTTGTATTACTTTGCCATCTACCCTGGCTCGTGAGAATCCTTGAGTAATCAGCTCCTGCCAGACATCGGCGAACTCACCTTTTCTGGCTCGCACCATCGGCGCCAAAACTTGAAACTTGGTTCCGGCAGGTAGATCCAAAATTTGATCAACGATAGCTTGCGGGGTTTGGCGGGCAACTTCCTTGCCGCAATTAGGACAATGTGGTCTTCCCGCTCGCGCAAATAAGAGACGAAGGTAATCATAAACCTCAGTGATCGTTCCTACGGTTGATCGAGGATTTCGGTTGGTTGATTTCTGATCAATCGAGACTGCTGGTGAGAGC
This sequence comes from uncultured Actinomycetes bacterium, assembly GCA_964654815.1. Classification (GTDB taxonomy): domain Bacteria; phylum Actinomycetota; class Actinomycetes; order Nanopelagicales; family Nanopelagicaceae; genus ZLKRG08. The sequence continues at coordinate 3,245 of CAZZLH010000009.1, read as the reverse complement.
CCTTCAATAAAATCAACATCCGGTTTATCCATCTGGCCGAGGAACTGCCTGGCATAAGCTGAGAGAGACTCAACATAGCGACGTTGTCCTTCGGCGAAGATAGTGTCAAAGGCGAGTGAAGATTTCCCAGAACCAGATAATCCGGTAAAGACCACTAGGGAGTTTCGGGGCAACTCAACAGAGACATTCTTTAGATTATGTTCTCGGGCGCCCCGAACTACCAACTGCTCAGTCACTTAGTTCGCCTCTTCCATCGCTCGAAGCTCTCGCTTCAAATCTTTAATCTCATCGCGCAACCTAGCGGCAAGTTCAAATTGAAGTTCACTTGCAGCGCTACGCATCTGTTGAGTGAGCGACTCTATCAACGCAAGTAATTCCTGGCGCGGTAGATTGACCAGCTCTTTGGTGTGGACTCCGATTGCGGGAGAAGCTGGCAGAGCGGTGCGATTTCCCGCCATTAACTTTTCAGTATCCGCCTCCTCGCGCGCAATCAACTCAGTAATATCCGAGATCTTCTTTCGTAGCGGTTGAGGGTCGACGCCTCGCTCTTTGTTATAGGCAATCTGCTTGGCTCTACGACGATTGGTCTCATCGATCGCCTTGCTCATTGAATCGGTGATGTTATCGGCATACATATGTACTTCACCTGAGACATTTCGCGCCGCACGACCTATGGTCTGTATTAGCGATGTGGCCGATCTCAGGAAACCTTCTTTATCCGCATCCAAAATCGACACCAATGAGACTTCTGGAAGATCTAATCCTTCGCGAAGCAGATTGATGCCGACTAGTACGTCGTAATCACCGGTACGTAATTCTCGAAGTAGCTCCACTCGGCGCAGAGTATCTACCTCTGAATGTAGATATCGGACTCGAACTCTACGTTCCTGCAAATACTCAGTGAGGTCCTCTGCCATTTTCTTAGTCAATGTTGTTACTAGCACTCGCTCATTTCGTTCGGCTCGCAGGTTGATCTCATGCAGCAGATCATCGATCTGGCCTCGAATTGGCTTAACCACGATTTGTGGATCGACCAAACCAGTTGGTCGGATGACTTGCTCCACAACCTCTCCATGGCACTTCTCTAACTCGTACTTACCTGGAGTGGCAGATAGGTAAACCTTCTGCCCGACTCGCTCCAAGAATTCTGGGAACTTAAGTGGTCGGTTATCAAGCGCGCTTGGCAATCTAAATCCATGCTCGACCAAGGTCCGCTTTCTAGAAGCATCACCCTCGTACATAGCGCCAATCTGCGGCACAGTTACGTGACTTTCATCGATTACAACTAAAAAGTCCTCTGGGAAATAATCTAACAAACAGTTGGGTGCGCTTCCCGGTGCTCGATCATCCAAATAACGTGAGTAGTTCTCGATACCGCTACAAAATCCCAGTTGCTGCATCATCTCTAAATCAAAAGTGGTTCGCATTCGAAGTCTTTGGGCCTCAAGTAACTTTCCCTGCTTCTCAAATTTGGCTACCTGCATCTCCATATCAGCTTCGATCTCAGCCAAGGCTCGCTTTAGAGTCTCTGGTCCTGCTGCATAATGGGTTGCCGGGAAGATGTACATCTCCTCTTCTTCTCTGACAATCTCACCAGTCAGCGGATGTAACGTGGTGATCCGTTCAATCTCATCACCAAACATCTCGATTCGTAACGCAAGCTCTTCGTACATTGGGATTATCTCTATGGTGTCGCCTCGTACGCGAAAGGTGCCTCGCTCGAATGCTAAGTCGTTTCTTTTATATTGAATATCCACAAATCTACGTAGCAAAGCGTTACGTTCGATCTCCTCGCCAACCCGCAATCTCACCATTCGATCGACATATTCCTGTGGCGTACCTAAACCATAGATACAGGAGACGGTTGCGACCACAACCACATCTCTTCTAGTTAGAAGAGAGTTGGTGGCGGAGTGGCGTAAGCGTTCTACCTCGGCATTGACGCTGGAATCTTTCTCAATGAAGGTATCGGTTTGTGGCACATAAGCCTCGGGTTGGTAGTAGTCGTAATAACTAACGAAATACTCCACCGCATTATTTGGCAGAAGCTCGCGAAATTCGTTGGCCAATTGTGCGGCCAAGGTCTTGTTATGTACCAATACCAAAGTAGGTCTTTGGAGCCGCTCAATCAACCAAGCGGTTGTAGCGGACTTACCAGTTCCGGTTGCGCCTAGTAAAACCACATCTTCTTCGCCGGCATTAATCCGTCTGGCTAGCTCCTCTATCGCCTCAGGTTGGTCTCCTGCAGGCTTAAAGTCAGAGATAACTTCAAATGGCGCAACCCGACGTTGTAGATCAGTTACCGGGCGCATTTAACTCATCCCAAATCTTCTCTACTTTGATCAGCAAATCATCTTCTGTGCCATCATTTTCAATCACGATATCAGCTACTGATCTACGCGCCTCAGGAGTGGCTTGGCTAGCAATACGTTTCTCAATCTCAGATTGGTAAAGCCCGCGGGCTTTCAACCGCTCAATTCTCTGTTGCAATGGCGCCTCTACAGTGATGATTCGGTCAAATCGATCCATGGAATTGGTCTCAACCAGCAGTGGAATCTCATAAATCAAAATCTCATCTTCGCCAAGTCGTCTCTTAGCTTCCGCTAGAGATTGCTGGACTCTTGGATGGATAATCGATTCCAATTGTTTTCTAGCATCAGGATCAGCAAATACGATTTCGCCTAGCGCTCGACGATCAATATCGCCATTCTTCAAAATTTGATCTCCAAATATGGCAACTACTTCGTCAAAGCCAGCGCTACCCCGCTCGATTGCTTGGCGAGCCAATTGGTCCGCATCAATTACTTGAGCGCCTAAACTAAAGAAATAATTAGCAACTAGCGATTTACCAGCGCCAATACCGCCGGTTAAACCAATAGTTCTGCCAATTGGGCTCATGATATAAACCTATCTGACCTAATAAAAATAAAAAGACCCCGCGCATGGCGAGGTCTCTTCATTAATTACTTACTCTGCAGCAGGAGCAACTTCTGCAGCCTCTGCTGCTTTAGCGGCTTCCTTCTGCTTCTTATGCGCCATGAAGCGAGCTTGTGCCTCCGCATACTGGCGCTCCCACTCTTCGCGTTGCGCTTCATATCCTGGCTTCCACTCTTGGGCATCAGCATCAAAGCCTTCTGGATAGATGAAATTTCCAGAGGCGTCATAACGAGCTGGCATGCCGTATTGAGTTGGATCAAATGCCTCCACTTCAATTTCAGCGCCCTCATTCGCTTGCTTTAGAGATA
>CAZZLH010000008.1:36056-47226 GCA_964654815.1 uncultured Actinomycetes bacterium | reverse complement strand
ACTCTGGCTTCTCAAGCCAGCTACGAGGGTTCGAATCCCTTCGGGGCTACTGTTACCTCATGAGCGAAATGGAGATTCATAACTCCAGAAATCTCGCGCTTGAGTTGGTTCGCGTAACCGAAACTGCCGCAATCGCTGCCTCACGTTGGGTTGGGCGTGGCGCAAAAGAAGATGCGGATCAAGCCGCAGTTGATGCAATGCGCAAGATGATTTCCACCGTTGATATGAATGGGATCGTCGTAATTGGCGAGGGTGAAAAAGACCAAGCTCCTATGCTTTATAACGGAGAAATTGTCGGCAATGGCATTGGTATGCATTGTGACGTTGCAGTTGATCCGATAGATGGCACCACATTGACTGCCAAGGGGCTTAATAACGCAATCTCAGTAATTGCACTCGCCGAAAAGGGAGCGATGTTTGATGTAACTGGTGCTTTTTACATGAACAAGATTGCAACTGGACCAGAGGCAGCAGGAGTAATTGATATAACCGCACCAGTTTCGGTAAATATTGCAAAGGTGGCAAAGGCTAAGAAGGTCCCGGTTTATGACATTACTGTGGTTCTGTTAGATAGACCGCGGCATACCAGATTGGCAGAGGAGATTCGGGAGACTGGTGCTCGAATTAAATTCATCACTGATGGAGATGTTGCAGGAGCAGTATCGGCCGCAAGACCAAACAGCGGTGCCGATCTATTGATGGGAATAGGTGGCACACCTGAGGGTGTAATCGCCGCCTGCGCCATGCGCTGTTTAGGTGGTGAAATTCAAGGAATGTTTGCGCCACAAAGTCAGTCAGAGCTAGATATGGCGCATTCGGCAAACCTAGACCTAAATCAAGTCTTTACAGCAAAGGATTTAGTTAAAGGTGAAGATATTTTCTTTGCGGCTACAGGTATAACTGATGGGGAATTACTTGATGGAGTTCGTTTTAATGAGAGATGTATGACGTCGCAATCTCTAGTTATGAGGGCTAAATCTCACACCATTCGAACCATCTCAAGTGAACATCCACATCGATATTAGGATGCTGGGTTCCCAAAATTAATTTTTAGCTAGAAACTCACTTAATTTTGCCGCAGTCGCCACAACCGCTGCAGCGTGCAGGTGCCCAGGTTGGCGACCCAAACGCTCAATTGGCCCACTGATACCTACCGCTGCGATGACTTTGTTATTTGGCCCACGCACTGGAGCTGAAACGGATGCCACACCAGCCTCTCGCTCTCCGACTGATTGTGCCCAGCCGCGACGACGCACCGCAGCTAGATGCGCTGCAGTAAAGCGAGCTTTAGTTAGCGCGCGGTGAATCTTCTCTGAATCCTCCCATGCAAGTAGTACTTGTGCTGCAGAACCGGCTTGCATAGTAAGTGCCGCACCGACCGGAACCGAGTCACGTAATCCGGATAAACGTTCTGCCACAGCAACACATACACGTTGATCACCTTGGCGTTTGTAGAGTTGTGCGCTCTCTCCAGTTGCATCACGAAGTGCAGCTAGCGCAGGCGCGCTGGCCGCCAGTAAACGATCTTCGCCAGCGGCTGCGGCTAGTTCGCCATTTCGCTTTCCAAGTACGAAACGGCCGCTTAAATCGCGCGCAACCAATCTGTGGTGCTCAAGCGCCACAGCCAATCGATGTGCGGTGGGACGAGCGATTCCGGTAACTGCCACTAATTCAGCCAGCGAGTGCGGTCCGCTCTCTAGTGCAGCCAAGATGCTAACGGCTTTATCTAAAACGCCGACTCCGCTATTCTTGCTGTCCACGGCATGAGATTAGCATCTCAAAATGTGGATAGCAAAGTGACCAGATGAAAGGCTGACTAACGCAAATGGGCAAGACCTTGGCAGAGAAGATTTGGGATGATCACATCGTTCGTTCCAAAGCGGGCGAACCAGATCTGCTCTACATCGATTTACATTTGATTCATGAAGTTACTAGCCCTCAGGCATTTGATGGCTTGCGTCTTACAGGGCGCAAAGTTCATCGTCCGGACTTAACTCTTGCTACCGAAGATCACAATGTCCCAACTTTAGATATTGATAAGCCAATCGCTGACCCAGTCTCTAAATTGCAAGTTGATACCTTACGTAAGAATTGCGAAGAGTTTGGCGTGCGCATCCATTCGCTAGGCGATGTCGAGCAGGGAATTGTCCACGTTGTTGGTCCGCAATTAGGCCTTACCCAACCAGGCATGACAATTGTTTGCGGAGATTCTCATACTTCAACTCATGGCGCTTTCGGCGCTCTGGCTTTTGGGATCGGCACCTCAGAGGTTGAGCATGTGCTTGCTACCCAAACTCTGCCACTAAAGCCATTTAAGACTATGGCCATCAATATCGAAGGTAGCTTAAAAGAGGGCGTGACCTCCAAAGATATTATCTTGGCAGTAATTGCCAAGATCTCTACTGGAGGCGGCCAAGGTTACGTTCTTGAATATCGGGGCGAAGCTATTCGAAAACTCTCAATGGAAGCGCGCATGACTATCTGCAACATGTCGATTGAGGCGGGCGCTCGCGCTGGCTTAATTGCGCCCGATCAAACCACCTTTGATTACATAAAAGGTAAGCCACATGCACCAGAGAACTGGGATGAAGCTGTTAAGTATTGGTCTACTTTATATACCGATGCAGATGCCAAGTTCGACGCGGAGGTAACTTTAAACGCTGACGAACTCTCGCCATTTGTAACTTGGGGCACCAATCCAGGACAAGGAGTGCCGCTAAATGCGGCGGTACCTAATCCAAATGATTTCGTCGATGCCGAGGAACGTGGCGCGGCCGAGCGAGCCCTGGAATATATGGGTTTGACTGCAGGAACCCCGATGAAGCAGATCAAAGTGGATACGGTATTTCTCGGCTCCTGCACCAATGGCCGGATCGAGGATCTGCGCTCCGCTGCAGCAATTTTGCAGGGCAAGCAGATCTCAAAATCGCTTCGTATGTTGGTCGTGCCAGGTTCTGCTCGCGTGAGATTACAAGCCGAAGCTGAGGGTTTGGATCAAATTTTTAAAGCCGCGGGAGCAGAGTGGCGTAGCGCTGGATGCTCGATGTGTCTGGGAATGAATCCAGATCAATTAAAGCCCGGTGAGCGAAGCGTCTCGACCTCAAATCGAAATTTTGAAGGTCGCCAAGGAAAGGGTGGCCGCACCCATTTAGCTTCACCATTAGTTGCCGCGGCAACTGCACTCAAAGGCACGCTGGCTTCGCCAGCAGATTTGTAGTTTTTTATAGGAGTTAAGACGTTCTCTGCAGGAAATTAACTTGAAATTCACCTAGGTAATCGAAACTGAGAGCGTGGACAAAGTTGAAACACGTTTTATCGACCGAGAAATAAGTTGGCTTGACTTCAATACACGCGTCTTAGAACTAGCTGAGGACCAAAGTATACCGCTACTGGAGCGAGTGAAATTCCTGGCAATATTTCACTCGAATCTTGACGAATTTTACATGGTTCGCGTCGCATCACTCAAACAAAAATTGAAATCCACAGGTAGTGCGCAATTTTCATCGGGCTTCACAGTTTCTGAACTATTAGATGAGATACAAGAAAGAGTAAGAAAACTAAACGAACGCGTCCACTTTCTAGTCAAAGAAGATATAAATCCAAGCTTGAATCACCTTGGAATTAAGCAAGTGAAGTGGGATTCATTATCTAAGTCTGAAAAAAAACATTTAACCAAAAAATTTCAGGATGAGGTTTTACCAGTATTAACTCCTCTAGCTGTAGATTCTTCGCATCCATTTCCACACATCTCAGGACTTTCATTAAACTTGGGAATTTCGGTAAAAAGCTCACGAAAGGGCTCACAATTCATTAGATTAAAGGTACCTTCAAATATCAAGAGAATCATCAAAGTGAATGAAATTGATGATTCCTACATCTTGGTAGAGGACCTAATCTCTGAACACCTAGAATTGCTCCTTCCGGGCTCAAATATAGAAGATTTCTATTTCTTCAGAGTTACCCGAAATCAAGATCTTGATCTCGATGAGGAAGATTCTGAAGACTTGCTCTCCTCCCTGGAAGAAGAACTATTGCAACGAAAATTTGGGGCCCCAGTGAGATTAGAAGTAGAAACTGGGATCAACAAGATAATCTTAGAGAAATTAATTTCAGAATTGGAGATTTCTGAGTCAGATGTAATTGTGACTAACCCACCTCTTGACCCAACACTCGGGTTTGAAATCTATGAATTTGATATGCCAAGTCTGAAGTTTCCGATTTTCAAGAATCATGTTCCTGCACCTTTGGATAGCGCAATAATTGAGGATTATGATGAGTTTTTTGACCTTTTGAAGAAACAAGAGATTTTGTTACATCATCCTGCTCATTCTTTCTCTGGAACAGTTGCCAAATTTATTCAGTATGCAGCCCGCGATCCAAAAGTACTGGCAATCAAACAGACTCTCTATAGAACTTCCGGTGATTCGCCAATTATGCACGCTTTAATAGAAGCTGCAGAGTTGGGAAAGCAAGTCTTAGCGGTAATAGAAATACGAGCTAGATTCGATGAGATTGCTAATGTCCGGTGGGCAAGGAGACTCGAGGATGCCGGAGCTCACGTCATTTATGGGATGTTGAATTACAAGACCCATGCAAAGGCAAGTTTGGTTGTTCGCAAAGAAAATCAAGAAATATTTACTTATGTACACATGGGAACGGGCAATTACCATCCTAAAACAGCGAGAATTTATGACGACTTGGGACTAATGAGCGCAAAAAGGGAGCTAGGTGAAGATCTGATTGCGCTTTTTAATCAATTAAGTGGCTTAAGTTCGAATGTGCATTTTAATCGAATTTTAGTTGCTCCAAGTGATTTACGTTATTCAATTGTCAGGAAAATCAGTCGCGAGATAGATAATTGTAAAAAAGGATTACCTTGTGGCATTCGAATGAAGATGAATTCTTTGCTCGATGAGGAAATTATCGATTTGCTATATCTGGCTTCAGATGCAGGAGTGAGCATAGATCTTGTAATTCGAGGAATGTGCTCCTTTCGTATGAGTAGAGTGGCTAGAAATCAAAATGTTAGATTAGTTTCTATTCTCGGTAGATTTTTAGAGCACTCTCGAATTTACCATTTTTCTAATGCTGGATATGAAGAATATTGGATTGGAAGCGCTGACATTATGTCGCGAAATCTAGATGGAAGAGTGGAGGCACTTGTTGAGATCCAAGATACAGCCCATAAGGAATCTCTGAATAGCTTACTTACAGCCCCCTTTAATTCGGATTTCCGACGTTGGGTTATGAGTGAAAATGATTCTTGGAGATTCCAACATTTGGATCAGGATGGAAATGAGTTAGCAGATTTGCAGAAATCAGTTTTAGAGAGGGGCGTCGTATGAAAAGAGCTGCTGGGGTAATTTTATGGCGGGAAAAGCGGCCATTCGAACTTGAAGTTGCAATTGTGCACCGCCCTGAATTCGATGATTGGACATTCCCCAAAGGGGAGGTTGAAACGGGTGAAAGCGCTATCACATGTGCTTATCGAGAGGTATTTGAAGAGACTGGCATTAGACCGATTTTTGGGCCCTACTTGGGTCACACTGAGTATGTAGCAAATGGGCAGACCAAACGGGTGCAATATTGGATGGCAAAGGCGCCATCACACATTTCAGATTTTGTTCCAAATTCAGAAGTTGATCAACTGGAGTGGGTAAACGTCAAGCAAGCCAGACATTTCTTAACTTTTGACGCAGATAGAGAGATTCTTAAAATCTTTAAGGAATCAGAGAGACATGTAAATGTGATTATCCTTTTGAGACATGCTAAGGCAGTGAAGCGCAACGAATGGGACGGTGATGACACCGACAGGCCACTTAATTTTGATGGCCAGCGAATTGCTTCAAAATTAGTTAGACATTTAGAGATGTTTGGAATCTCTGAGGTTCATAGTTCAGATGCCTTTAGATGCATTTCTTCTATCAATGAATTGACTAATACTTGGCAAGTACCGAGAGTAATAACAGACCAACTAAGCGATTACTATTTCCAAAAGGATGACAGGCTAGCTTCGAGTTACGTTAAGCGCTTGGCGAAGTTTGGTGGTAATTATTTGATCTGCAGTCACAATCCAGTTTTGAGCGTAATATTGAACGATTTGGTGAAGTACCCAGAATTCTTCTCCGTTGACCAAGTACCGGCTCCTGCTGATTCTTGGATTGTTCACCATCGCGGAGGAAAAGTTTTTGCAGTAGATTATTTGAAATCACCAGAATTATAGTTCTATCGTAGCCAGTCAATTCTTTGCAATATGACTCCTTCACGTAACGCCCATGGACATGTCTTTATCAACGGTATTTCCAGTATTTGCATACAAGATTGTGCAACCATCGCGCCAGCTACAATTTGGCCTGCCCGTGCGGTGGAGACCCCCGGAAGCTCAGCTCTTTCTCCTGCTGACATCTCCACTAATTTTGGGATCATTAACTTTAATCCTTCTAGTGTTAAGTCATCCCCAAGATTTGGCAGAAATGAGTTTTGAATTCGCTTTAAAGTACGAAATGTCTTGCTAGTACCGTAGGCATGGCTATTTGAATATTCTCCGAGTTGTTGAGGAATTTTATGTAATGCCTCGCTTATTACTCCCTCTAACTTCTTTAATGATTTGGAGGTAAAGGGGTCTCCTTCGAGGATAGTTCGCGTTAATCTACCGGGTCCAATCGGAAGAGAGGTAGCGAATTCGGGTAATTCATCGGCTCCATAGGCAAACTCAACTGATCCACCACCAATATCAATTATCGTCAATATACCCGCAGACCAGCCAAGCCAACGCCTTGCTGCTAGGAAGGTAAATCTAGCCTCCTCCTCTCCAGTTAAAACGTCTATCTCAATATCGCAGAATGACTTGACCCTATGGATAATTTCCTCTGAATTTTTTGCTTCACGAATCGCAGAGGTAGCGAATGCGAGACATTCGTCAAATTCTTTAGCAGGAACCATGTGGAAAATTTGATTTATTGAGTGAATCAAAGTAGAGATCCCAGCTTCACTTATGCAACCTTGAGCATCAAGGTACTCGGTTAGTCGAAGCTCAATTTTGTGTCTTTTGGATGGTACTGGTGCCATGCCAAAATGAGCATCCATTATTTGCAAATGTATCGTATTAGAACCGATATCTAACACCCCAAGGCGCATTTGCCAAGTTTAAATATCTAAGCCTCAAACTCATTGCAAATACCTTAAAATTTGGTGAATTTTGGCCTTTTTTGAGTTTTTTTAGATGCAATGAGAGTATTTGCGAATGGAGAAATTTGTAAAGCATACTGGCACCGCAGTTCCACTTCGCCGTTCTAATGTAGATACCGATCAGATAATCCCAGCTGTTTATTTGAAGCGTGTGACTCGCTCTGGTTTTGAAGATGGGCTATTTGCGGCTTGGCGAAACGATCCTGATTTTGTACTCAATAAGCCGGAGTATCAAAAGGGCACCATTCTGGTTGCCGGAGTTGATTTCGGTACCGGCTCCTCCCGCGAACATGCGGTTTGGGCGCTGCAGAACTACGGATTTAAGGTCGTAATCTCGTCACGCTTTGCCGACATTTTCCGTGGTAATTCAGCCAAAGGCGGTTTGTTGACCGTAATCCTTGCCCAAAGTGAGGTTGAGCTGCTTTGGGAGGCTATCGAAAAAGATCCCAGCACACAGGTAACAGTAGATTTGGAGCGGAAATTAGTTAGCTACGTCAGCCATGAGATCCCATTTGAGATCGATGATTACACCAGATGGCGTTTAATGGAGGGCTTAGATGACATCGGCCTTACTATGCAACATCTTGATGAAATCGCGAGTTTTGAGGCGAAGCGACCTGCGCTAAAGCCAAAAACCCTGCCGATTCGCGCTTAAATTCGCCAAATTTACCTAACTCTCGATAATTACTTGAGAGTTTTTCCGCAAAATTTATGCGTAAAAGTGGCCAATTTCGGCGAAGAATCAAAAAAATTTCTCTGCGACACGCGTTAAATCAGCGAAAAATAAGGTTTTTAGGCGCGTAAGTTTTAACTACTTGATGCGAACGCATCAAATTTACGCGTAAATAGGGGAAAGTTAATGAATAAGACCCAATTCATTGCGTCGTTGGCTCCTTTCTTCAACGGCAGCAAGAAAGAGGCAGCTTATGCTGTCGATGTCGTCTTTGATTCAATCACTCGCAACATCCAAAAGGGCGAGGATGTAACAATCAATGACTTCGGAAAGTTTAAGAAGGTAGATCGCAAGGCTCGTAAGGGCCGTAACCCATTCACTGGAGAGACGATCCAGATTAAGGCGAGCAAGAAGCCACGCTTCCTACCTGCAAAGGCGCTCAAGGAAGTTATCTCAGGCGATCGCAAGCTAGGCCCAGCTCCAAAGCCAGCTGCAGCACCAGCACCTAAGGCTGCGAAGAAGGCTGCACCTAAGGCTGCGAAGAAGGCAGCAAAGAAGGGCAAGAAGGCTGCACCTAAGGCTGCGAAGAAGGCAGCAAAGAAGGGCAAGAAGCGCAAGTAATACTTAATCGAAATCAGGGAGTCGCCTTGCGGTGGCTCCCTGATTTTTTATGGGCAAGATAAATAAAATCATTAGGCTTAACACATGAAGCCGGCAACTGGTAATCCGCTCGGAATGAATTTGGGTTACCGAATTGGCTCTAGCATCTTGGTTCCGATCATGAATGCGATAACAAAACGAAGTTGGTTGGAGACCGAGAAGATTCCAAAGAGTGGCGCTGCAGTTTTTTATAGCAACCATGTCTCTTACCTAGATCCATTGGTGTTGGCACATTACCTCTTTAAAAATGGGCGAGCTCCCAGATTTATTGGCAAAGCTTCAGTATTTAAGATTCCAATTGTTGGTTGGGTACTGCGAAAAGCGGAGCAGATTCCGGTGCAGCGAGAAAGTAGCAGCGCAGCGATAGCCCTGGCAGAGGCAATCGAGGCTTTGAAATTGGGTCATGCCATTGCTATTTATCCAGAGGGCACTTTGACGCGAGATCCTAATTTGTGGCCGATGACTGGAAAGACTGGTGCAGTGCGGTTAGCAATTGCTGCGGGTGCGCCGCTAATACCCATCGCTCAGTGGGGCGATCATAAGATCTGGCCACCATATTCCAAGTTCATAAAGTTCTTCCCAGCAAAATTAGTCACGCTTCGCTGCGGCGACCCAATTGACTTATCCAAATGGTCCGGCAAAGTCGATGATCCAATTGCCATGGAGGAGGCGACAAGCCACGCGATGAAAACCCTAACCCAGATGGTGGGCGAGTTACGCGGTGAAATTCCACCAAGCGAGCTATTCGATATCCGAAAATCAGATCTACCCCGCACCGGTAACTTCCGGAAGAGGCGCAAAACGCGCTGAGGCTAGATATCACTATTAGAGTTCGCTATTAGATATAGCTAATGCAGCGGGGGAGTGAATTTGAAGCGAGTTGCCATCATCTGCGGTGGAAGAAGTAGCGAGCATGAGATTAGCTGTATCTCTGCAAGTGGCATTATCTCTGCAATTGACCGGAGTAAATACCAACCTCAATTAATTGGCATTACCAAATCCGGTAAATGGGTGGAGCTAGATCCCGAGACCAAATTTGCGATCGATCATGGCAAACTTCCAGAAGTATCAGAAAGCGCGCCAGAAATCTCGCTAAATCAATTAAAGGTCGATGTGGCCTTTCCGATTCTGCATGGTCCATTTGGCGAAGATGGCACCATCCAAGGTCTATTTGAGATGTTGGATCTGCCCTATGTCGGTAGCGGTGTTTTGGCATCAGCAGTGGCGATGGATAAGCATTTTGCCAAACAAATCTTTGCAGCTCACGGAATTGATATTGCTCCCGGGGTTGCGATCAAGGTAGAAGATCCAATAAGCGATCACGGTTTAGGTTATCCACTATTCGTCAAACCGGCGCGAGGCGGCTCCTCACGAGGCACTCATAAGGTAAAAGATGCCTCTCAACTCACCAGCGCAATTAAAGATGCTTTTAAATATGACCAGAAAGTTATGTTGGAGCAAGCCATAGTAGGTCGTGAGATTGAATGTGCCGTGCTCGAACATCATGGCAAGATTGAATGCTCAGTGCCCGGTGAGATAAAGATCGATCCCAAATTTGAATTTTATGATTTTGAGGCTAAATATCTTGATGGTGCCACTACCGTAAAAATCCCGGCTGAGTTAAAGCGAAGTGAAGATATACGTAAAGCTGCGATCGCGGCATTTAAAGCGCTTGGCTGCTCAGGATTGGCTCGAGTAGATTTCTTTTATACCTCTGATGATCGAATCATTATTAATGAATTAAATACCATGCCTGGATTCACGCCAACTTCGGTCTTTCCAAAACTTTGGAGTGCAAGTGGCTTTGACTATAAAGATTTAATCAGTGCGCTCATAGAGACTGCGCTACAAAGATCCAATTCCGTGCTAGCAAAATAAACAAAATAAAAAAGTCACAAAAAAGTAAATAAAGTAAATAAACTAGAGAAGATTAATGAAAGTTACCGGTGACCGGGCAAGTTAAAGTCCGGGTAATTCCAGGAACTGCCTGCACCTTTCCAAGAATCACGCGGCCAAAATCCTCCATAGATGGAGCCTCGCAGCGCATTATTACGTCATATGGACCAGTGACGCTCTCTGCGAGAGTAACGCCTGCTAGTCCAGAAACCGCTTGTGCTACTGAAGAGGCTTTACCTACCTCAGTTTGAATCAATATGTAGGCTTGAATAGACATCGCAGCTCCTTTAATTCTCTTCGCTCTCGCGAGTTGCCCAATTTACTCATTAAGTCTGCATCGGGGAAGAGCGCCAATTTCGGATAAATTCGCCTCATGGCCAAGTGGAGCGAGCGGGAGCTGATTCGTTATATCTCTGAGATTTTCGCTAAAGCAAACTCCGACTTGATCGTTGGAATCGGTGACGATGCCGCAGTTGTAGCAGCGCCTAACGCCCCTTTGGTCGTAACCACCGATATGGCGGTCGAAGATGTGCATTTCAAAAGTGCTTGGTCTAGCGCATCAGAGATCGGTCAGAAGATAGCAGCGGCAAACCTTGCGGATATCCTCGCGATGGGCGGCACACCTAGATATCTAACGGTTGCAATGTCCGCAACCGGCGATGAGGAGTTGGAATGGTTGCTCGATATCGCCCGGGGAATTAGCAGAGAGACCCAAAAAGTTGGCGCTCAAGTAATTGGCGGAGATTTATCTCG
>CAZZLH010000008.1:17894-35956 GCA_964654815.1 uncultured Actinomycetes bacterium | reverse complement strand
AATTCGCTGCGCTCACAAAGATAGCGAATTTACTTGGAGTATCCGTCTTTGATTTAGCGTTAAGTGGTGGTGAGGATCATGTATTTCTAGCTACTAGAGCGCCAGCTCCTACAACAGCAGATGAATCAGTTAATGCGGTAAATCAGGTTTCGGCTCATGTGATAGGTAAGGTGAGAGAGGGTAGTGGCGTTAGACTGCTCCATGTAGCGACGCCGCAGCCAGGCTGGCAGCACTTTTAAGTCGCGACGAAAGGGCAGGTTTGATGTCCGAGCGTTTGCCGATAATCATTCAAGGCGGCATGGGCATCGCAGTCTCAAATTGGCAGTTAGCCAGAACCGTTTCCATGCAAGGCCAATTGGGCGTGGTCTCGGGTACTGCAATAGATAACGTTTTGGCTCGGCGATTACAAGATGGCGATCCGCAAGGAATTTACCGAAGGGCGCTTGCGCATTTTCCTAATCAAGAGATTGTTCAGCGAATATTAAATAAATATTTTATTGAGGGCGGTAAGGCTGCAGCTGCACCATACGTGATGGTGCCGAAAATCACCCTCGAACAGAAGCGCGAAGCACAAGAGATCTTAATAGTGGCAAATTTCGTAGAAGTTTGGTTGGCCAAAGAGGGGCATGACGGAGTGGTCGGAATCAACTTCTTACATAAGATTCAGATGACCACTGCAGCGAGCGTATTTGGTGCGATGCTTGCGGGGGTAGATTACATAATTATGGGAGCGGGTATTCCGCGCGAACTTCCCAAGTTGATTCGCAACATAGCGCGACTGGAAGTTGGTTCGGTTCCAGTTGATGTTATTGGTGGCCCTTCGGCTCTAACCACTATCAAGCCCTTAGATTTCGTAACGGCAAGCACCAAGATTTCAAAACCAAAGTTCTTAGCCATAATCTCAGTGGATGTACTTGGTACATATTTGGCGCGAGATGAAGAGACCAGACCAGATGGTTTTATCATCGAACATAACTCTGCGGGTGGCCACAATGCGCCGCCCAGAGGTAAATACCAAATTGATGAACAAGGCGAACCAATCTACGGTCCAAAAGATATTGCCGATATCGAGAAGATGATCAAATTAAATTTACCGTTCTGGTTGGCAGGTACATATGGCAGCCCAGAACGTGTTAAAGCAGCGCTATCGCAGGGAGCTGCGGGAGTTCAGGTCGGAACACTCTTTGCCTTATCAAATGACTCCGGCTTTAGTGATAAGACTAGAGCTCAATTACATGCAAAGTTGAAGATAGATGCTTTAGATATCAAAACCGATATAAAAGCCTCACCAACATCTTTCCCAATCAAGATTGCTAAATTAGAGGGTCACACTTCAACACCTGAGGGCTTTGCGGCGCGACCAAAACTCTGCGATCTGGGATATCTGCGCGAACCAGTGCTATCCAAGACCGGACGCACTATCTATCGCTGTCCATCCGAACCTGATGAGGAGTTCTTAAAAAAAGGCGGCGCTGCCGAGGAGATCGAAGGGCGAAAATGTTTATGCAATGGCTTGATGGCAAACATAGGTTTACCGCAAGTTCGCCGAGATGGTTATGAAGAAGCGCCGATTGTTACCTTAGGTAGCGATGTGGCAGGCGCAAAGATTCTTTTGAAAACTTTCCCAGAGGGCTATGGTGCAGATGAAGCTGTTAAGTGGCTATTAAGCGCGTGCGACCTTGCCAGCCTTGAGGCAAGAGGTACATACGTTCTGACGCAGTGAACGACCATTAAGTAGTACGCGCACTCGCTGAATATTTGGATTCCAGCGGCGACGAGTCTTAACTTGCGAATGGGAAACATTGTTTCCAAAGCTAGGGCCTTTGCCGCAGATTTCGCATACCGATGCCACTGCACTTCTCCTTCGATTGTTGCCGGTGGCTGGCACCGGACTTTTATCAGAGGCCAAACTTTACTAAAGGTTTGCGCAAGGGCGAAATCGGCCAATTGAGCCAACAATTGAGCCAATTAACGCATGAGGCAGCGAGATTCATGCGGGATTAGGCGCTATTTTTAAGAGAAACTTAGCCCTATGGCCCCAATACAAGTTAGTTTGGATACCAAATTGATTGATGTAATCGGGGATCGCACTGCAAAAGTTGTGACCACAGAGCTTGGCTTTAAAACTGTTGGGGATTTTCTCCATCACTACCCGCGCAGATATGTACGTCGGGGAGAGCTAACCAATATCGCAGAACTAAAAGAGGGCGAAGAAGCCACAGTTTTAGCTCGGGTGTTTAGTGTAAAGAGCCGTCGATTACAAAATCGTAAGAGCGTGGTGGTCGAGGTGGTGATTGAAGACAATCAAAAAAATAAGATGTCACTTACCTTCTTCAACCAGGCGTGGCGAGAGCGTGAGATGCGAGTCGGAAGACAGGGTTTATTTGCGGGAAAAATCGGAAACTTTAAAGGGGTGCGACAGCTAGCTCATCCGGATTTGGAGTGGTTACCGGGAGATAGCGATGTGGAGGATGCCATAGAGGCATTTGCTGACAAATATCTTCCGATTTACCCGGCGACCGCAAAATTTCCCTCGTGGAAGATTGCCAAGGCGTTAGAGATAGTGATTGATTCACTAGAAGAGTTACCGGACTTTCTTCCTGATCAGATTCGAGAGAGTTATGGATTCCCTAATCTGTTGACTGCATTTAGAGAGGTACATCGACCAACCAGCTTAGAAACTGCAGAACTTGCTAGAGCTCGCTTAACTTTCGACGAGGCTTTCCTGCTCCAATTGACGATGCTAAAACGCAGGCAGGAGTTGAGTTCGCTGCGAACAACAGCACGTATCGCAAACCCTGGTGGAGTTTTGAGCGAGTTCGATAGTCAATTGCCTTTCCAATTAACGCCAGGCCAGCTAGCGGTTTCGCAGGAGATATTCGCAGATCTCTCCGCCGAGCACCCTATGCATAGATTGTTACAAGGAGAGGTTGGTTCGGGAAAGACCATTGTCGCCTTGCGCGCCGCTCTTAACGTAATTGATGCAAAAGCACAGGTTGCGTTACTTGCCCCAACCGAAGTGCTAGCAAGCCAGCACTACAGAACCATCCTGAATCAGCTAGGTGCATTGGCGAGTAAAGGAAAATTGGGCGCACCTGAATGCGCCATTGAGGTCGCACTGCTGACCGGTTCGATGAGCGCAGCAGAGAAGCGAGAGATACATGCACGGGTAAAAAATGGCGAAATTGATTTGATTATCGGAACTCATGCGCTTTTAACAGAGTCTGTTAACTTTAAAGACCTAGGACTTGTGATTGTCGACGAGCAGCATCGCTTTGGAGTCGAGCAAAGGGATGCGCTTCGCGCTAAAGCCGAAGTTCCACCACACTTACTAGTAATGACTGCGACTCCAATCCCAAGAACTGTGGCAATCGCAGTATTTGGCGATTTAGATATCTCAACTCTGGATGAGCTTCCACTTGGCCGCGCTCCAATTACCACCCATCTAATAAATGCCCTGACCAAGCCGAATTTTGTTGAGCGAGCTTGGCAGAGAATTCGTGAAGAGGTGGCAGCGGGCCATCAGGCTTATGTGGTCGCACCGAGAATCAGCGCAGGTGCGCCGGAAGATGCCGATATGGATTTTCTATTTGGTACTGAGAGCAAACAAATGGCAGCGGTCACGGAGTTGGCACCGCAATTGGCAACTGGGCCACTTAAAGGACTCAAAGTTGCAGAATTGCACGGCAAACTAAGTGCAGAGTTAAAAGAATCAACCATGAAGGCATTCGCCGCCCAAGAGTTAGATGTATTAGTTGCTACCAGCGTTATTGAGGTAGGAGTTGATGTCCCGAATGCGACGGTTATGGTGATTATGGATGCAGATCGCTTTGGAATTTCCCAATTGCATCAGCTGCGCGGACGTGTTGGCCGAGGCCAGGCTCCAGGTTTATGTCTGCTGATTACCTCTGCGCCAGAGGATTCACCAGCATACGATCGGCTTAACGCGGTTGCGAATACTTTGGATGGTTTTGAATTGGCCAGAATCGATCTGGATCAGCGACGCGAGGGCGATGTATTAGGCGTGGTGCAAAGCGGTACCAGATCTCATCTGAAGCTACTTAGAGTATTAAGAGATGAAGCGATTATCATCAATGCCAGAGCAGCGGCAGAGAGCGCACTAAATGAAGGTTTAACCGCGGCTTTAGAACATGAAATCAAGAAACTAATCTCCGAACAAGAGGTCGAATTCCTTGATAAGGGCTGACGAATGAGAATTATTGCAGGTGTAGCTAAAGGGCGAAATTTGGCTAATGTATTGGGCGCCACAAGGCCCACCTCTGACCGAGCCCGTGAGGCGCTTTTCTCTTCTTTAACCTCTGAATTTGGTGATTTCGAAAATCTAAAGTTCTTAGATCTCTTTGCAGGTTCTGGAGCAGTTGGATTGGAAGCGCTCTCCCGTGGTGCCCACTTGGTTCATGCGGTAGAGAAAGATGATGAGGCAGTTAAAACCATTCGAGCAAACCAAGAGATTGTGCTTCGAGCAAAACCAGTGGGCACATTCCAAATTTTTACCACGAGTGCGCATAAATTCCTTGATAAATCGGGTATCGACAAGCACTCCTATGACATCATCTTTATTGATCCTCCTTATGATTTCAGTGATGTTGCAGTTCTAGAGTTACTAAATCTGATTATTAAAAATGAGTTCTGTCGCAAGGGTGGCGTCGTTGTAGTTGAGCGGGCAACAAAGGCAGCAGAGATTAAATGGCCGGCACCAATTCGCTCATTACGCGTAAAGGAGTATGGGGTAGCCACGCTCTACTATGGCGAGATGGGTTAATCTTGACCCATGCCATCCAAGCGTCGTGCGGTCTGTCCCGGCTCTTTCGACCCAATAACTTATGGCCATCTGGATATCATCAAGCGCGCTAGCGCACATTTTGATGAGGTAGTGGTCGCAGTATTTATAAATAGCACCAAGCAATCTCTATTCACCGTAGAAGAGCGTATAGCGATGATCAAAGAGACCACCAAAGACCTACCAAATATCAAAGTGGATTCTTGGAGTGGCTTGACTGTGGAGTATTGCAAGCGAAACCAGATTGATGTCATCACCAAAGGCCTGCGAGCGGTGACCGACTTCGACTACGAACTTCAGCAAGCTCAGGTGAATTTACGCGCTGGGATCGACACTATGTTTATGGCGACCGATCCCGCACACTCATTCCTCTCTTCATCTCTTGTGAAAGAATTAGCGAAATACCAGGGCGATATCTCATCAATGGTGCCGCCGACCGTTCAGGCAGCCCTTGCGAAGAAAGTAGCAGGTAAATAAATGGATGCAGTCGAGAAATTAGCTTCGGCAATAAAGATGGTTGAAGAGGCCCGCAGCGTTCCGCTATCTGCCTCTTGTGTGGTTCACCGTGGAGAGATGCTGGGCATCTTGGACGAGGCGAAGGCTTCACTGCCAGAGACCATCGCGAAAGCGGAGGCGATAGTGGCAAATCGCGAACGAGTGATCGAAGAAGGTAGATTGCAAGCCGAACAGATGATTGCGATGGCCAGAGAAGAGGTCGCACAATTAATCGAACAGACCGCAATCATGCAACAAGCTCGTGAAGAGGCGAAGAATATTCTGGGCGAGGCGCGCCAAGAAGCTGCAGAACAGAAGCAGGAGATCGAGGAATATATCGATTCTCGACTAGCAACCTTAGAAGTTATCTTGAACAAGACTCAGGAGGCAATCTCTAGAGGGCGCGAGCGATTAGCTGGCGGGAGCGATAAAGATGTGCTCTCACAACTTTCAGATAAGAAATAAAGTCTCTTTGTTAAGTCATGTCCAAAGCCACTTCGAAGGTATTTAAATTCAACACGCATGAATTGCCGCGCCGTGCCGGCGAGATGCGTGAATATCAATTACCTATTCAACTACCAGGGCCGATCGGAATTGATGTAATTGCGGTTCCAGCTGGCTTGATTCAATTAGCACTTAGGATTGAAGCTGTTGCTGAGGGCGTATTAGTTACGGGAGATTTCGAAGTAATTGCAGAGGGTGAATGCATTAGGTGCTTGGATCCAATCAAATTTCCCATCAATAAGAGCTTCCAAGAGCTCTACACATATAAACCAGATCCCGAGTTAGATGCAGATGATCAATTGCTGATGGAAGGTGACATCATTGATTTAGAGGCGCCAATCAGAGATTCGATTGTGCTCTCGCTGCCAATCAATCCGGTCTGCGACGAGAGTTGTGAGGGGCTCTGCCCAGAATGCGGCTTGAAATGGCGCGAGCTACCCAAAGATCATGCCCATGAGCAGGTTGATGCACGCTGGTCAGGATTGCAGGGCCTCTTTAAAAATGAGCCTTAAATCCGCAGGGTTAAGCCTCGATTTCACTAATTTGCCGCTCTAGGCGATAATTCGGTTTCGAAAGTTCGGCGAAGGCTCGGTTTGATATCGGGTTTTCGGATATTAATTTAGGAGCATAGAAGTGCCAGTCCCAAAGCGAAAGATGTCTCGTTCGAAGACACGTTCTCGTCGTAGCCAGTGGAAGACCACTGCTGCCGCAATTTCGACCTGTGCACAATGCCAACAGCCAAAACTTCAGCACACCGCATGCCCAACTTGCGGAACCTATAACCGCCGCCAAGTCGTCGAGGTTTAATTAGGTGTTCGCGCAACTGACCGCGCGACTTGGCTTGGAGATAAAGCCAGAGTTACTTCAATTAGCTTTTACTCATCGCTCTTTTGCTTACGAAAATTCACTTACCGATACCAACGAGCGCTTAGAGTTTTTAGGCGATTCGGTATTGGGTTTGGTGGTAACCGAGGAGCTTTACACCCGGTATCCCGATTTGGATGAATCGCGCCTCTCTCCCTTGCGCTCGGGAATCGTGAATATGAGAGCTCTCGCTGATATCGCCCGATCACTCGAACTTGGTCAATACATCAGAATTGGCAAAGGCGAAGAGGTCACTGGTGGCAGAGATAAGAATTCAATCTTGGCTGATTCACTCGAAGCTTTAATTGGCGCCATCTACTTAAGTAATGGCTTTGCGGCAAGTCAAGAAGTGGTTCGTATGTTGATAAAGAGCACATTAGAAAGTGCGATGGATCGTGGTGCCGGTTTAGATGGCAAGACTGCGCTTCAAGAGTTGGCTGCAGCAAATAAATTATCGGCGCCGGAATATCAGATCATGGAATCAGGACCCGATCACGATAAGAATTTTGAGGCGACAGTAGTCGTCGGTGGCCAAGCGCTAGCCAGTGGTACAGGTAAGAGCAAACGTGAAGCAGAACAGATAGCTGCTCGAGGTGCTTATGAAATCCTCTCTAAGAAAATCAAAGAAGAGGGTAATTAGTAGTAGCAATGCCTGAGTTGCCTGAAGTAGAGACGGTTAGATCCGGATTAGAGAAAAATCTAATAGGCAAGAGAATCACTGCGGCAAAAAAGCTTCATCCAAGAGCATTGAGGAGTGATTCGCTCGCACCACTTAGTTCGATAAAAGGTAGCAAAATCAAAGCGGTAAATCGTCGGGGCAAATTCCTCTGGTTGGAATTCGATCGCCCAGAGGTACTGGTGGCTCATCTCGGTATGAGCGGTCAGTTCAAGATTCAAAGTGCAAAATCTGTGGCGGAGCCTCATTTGCGCGCCAGATTTCAATTATCTAATGGCAAAGAATTGCGCTTTGTGGACCAACGTACCTTTGGCTGGTTATGCATTGATGAATTAGAAGGAGATGTACCTACCGTGGTCTCTCATATCGCGCGAGACCTTTTTGACCCTAAATTCAATAAACGTGAGGCAATCGAAGCCATATCTAAAAAACGTACGCAAATTAAAAAGGCGATTCTTGATCAAAACATTTTAAGTGGCATAGGAAATATCTATGCGGATGAGGCGTTATGGCGAGCCAAGATTCATCCAGAACGTAGCGCAAATGAGTTGAGCTTCCAGGAGATAGCCAACCTAATCTCTGAAGCCAAGAAGGTCATGGTCCGCGCCTTGGCTGCAGGCGGCACCAGCTTTGATGAGCTGTACATCAACGTAAATGGAGAGAGCGGATATTTTGAAAGATCTCTAGCGGTTTACGGGCGTGAAGGTGAGCCATGTCGCAGGTGTGGAAGTGAAATTTTGAGAATTGCCTTCGCCAACCGCTCGTCGCGCCTCTGTCCAGCCTGCCAGACCCGATAGGTTTCTCGCGTGTATTTGAAGAGTCTGACCATCAAGGGCTTTAAGTCCTTCGCCTCTTCTACGACTCTGGCCCTAGAACCGGGAATCACCTGCGTGGTTGGTCCAAATGGATCAGGTAAATCAAATGTGGTTGATGCCATCAGCTGGGTAATGGGCGAACAAGGCGCTAAATCGCTTCGCGGTGGAAAGATGGAAGATGTCATCTTTGCGGGCACCTCCGGTCGCGCTCCGTTAGGTAGAGCAGAAGTTTCCTTAACTATAGATAACTCCGATGGCTCTCTACCGATTGATTACACAGAAGTCACCATCTCCCGCATTTTATTTAGAAATGGGCAGAGCGAGTATCAAATTAATGGCGAAAATGTTCGTTTATTAGATATCCAGGAGTTGTTATCAGACTCTGGTATCGGCCGCGAGATGCATGTGATCGTGGGTCAAGGCCAATTGGATGCGATTTTGATGGCAACCCCCGAGGAGCGGAGAGCCTTTATTGAAGAGGCAGCCGGCGTACTCAAACATCGAAAGCGTAAAGAGAAGGCGCTTAGAAAATTAGATTCAATGCAAGCCAATATGGCGCGCGTCCAAGACTTAACTGTCGAACTTCGTAGGCAATTGAAGCCACTGGGAAAGCAAGCTGAGGTAGCGAAAAAAGCTGCAACCATTCAAGCGGATTTGCGCGACGTAAAGCTTCGTTTACTGGCCGATGATTACATTTCAATGAGCAAGGTCTTCTCTGCCGAAGTTGCGGATGAGAATGCTCTTCGAGAGCGACGTGCGATAGTCGAGGCAGACCTTGAGGGAATCCGCGAACGGGAAGAGAAATTAGATGCAGAAGCGGTATACGAAGGTCCACTGCTAACTAATGCACAGGAAACCTTTTATGCGCTAACTGGTTTGCGCGAAAAATTGCGCGCAGTTGCAGCACTTGCCCAGGAGCGTACTCGTTTCTTGACTCAAGATATGGAGATAACTGCTGGCCGTGACCCAGAGGGGTTGGAAAGCGAAGCAGCACAACTACGCAATGAAGAGATGGAATTGCGCCAAGGCTTAAAGTTAAAAGAGAGTGAGTTGAGTGTCGCAATCAGCGCACTTCGCTCTTTGGAAGTAGAAGTTAAAAGTGAAGAGGATCGAATCGCTGCGGTCTTGCGTGCAATCGCCGATCAGCGCGAAGGCACTGCGCGGCAAGAGGGACATATCAAGTCCTTACAAGCCAGATTGGATGCGATGGCGCAGGAAATCGCCAGACTTACCAAAGCACGTGATGACGCGCAGACACGGGCCAGCAATGCGCAGAGTGAATACGCGCAATTTGAATTGGAGATTGCAAGTGTAGATAGCGGTGAGATTGGGCTAGATACCCAATTCGAAGGGGCCAAGAAGGCGTTAAACGAAGCCAAAGAATCACTGGCGAAATTAGTCGATGCAGAGCGCAGCGCAGATCGCAAGCGTAATTCCATAGAATCCAAGCTGGAGGCGCTGCGAATCGCATCGATTAACCGAGATGGCGCAAGTGAATTACTCAAGGATTCTCGTGGTGTAAAAATCCTTGGCTCCTTGGCTTCGCTCATTAAAGTTGATACCGGATTTGAATCCGCAGTTGCGGCTGCTCTTGGTACATTGGCTGATGCCGTGGTGGTGCAAGACCTTGATGCTGCAGTGACTGCAGTTGGCACGCTACGTAGAGATAATCTAGGCCGCGCCGAAATTTTGGTGACAGATTCCGACTCCACTTCAAATCACCAGTTGCCAAGTGGCCTGACTGCGCTGCTTCAGCATGTGAAAAGCAGTGGCAGCCATGATATTTCCGCTCTACTTTCAAGCATTCTGGGCCATGTTGCAGTGGTGACAGATGCAAGGGCTGCGGCTGGGCTCATTAGTAAGCACCCTGAAATAACTGTGGTTACCAGAGATGGTGACTCAATAACTGCGAATCGAGTACGTGGTGGGGCAAGTGGCTCTGGTTCTCTTCTTGAAATCCAAGCGCTGATCTCTCAACTAGAGTCAGAGTTAATAGGTGCCACTCATGAATGCGAACGCCTTGGATTTGAAATTCAGAATTCTCAACACTCGTTAGCAAATCGACAGAGTGAGTACGACCAAGCTCTCTCAAGATTAAATGATTCTGATGCGAGAATATCCGCTCTCACCGAGCAATTGGCAGTCGCAGGTCAGAACATAAAGTCGGCAAATGCCGAGGTGGAACGACTTAATTTGGCTATAACCGAGGCGAGCAACGAACGCAGTTCAGATGAGCGGGAATTAGAGATTGCAAAGAGCCAATTAGGTCAACATGGTGAAATCCCAGAACCCGATCATGCAGCAGCTGAGATGCTTCGGGAGAAATTGTCATTGGCTCGTAGCGCCGAAGTAGATGCCCGCTTAGCAGTGCGTACCGCAGAGGAACGAGTCAATGCGGTTATAGAGCGAGCCGAGAGTCTTGAAGCGGCGGCCAAAGCAGAACGAATTGCAAACGAAAATGCGATTGCACGAAGGGCAAATCGCGCAAGCGCATCAGAGATATCGCAGAGAATTAGCGAAGCGGCATACGAAACACTCGTGCATATTGAGCGCTCCATTTCCAAATCTGGCACCGAACGTGCTCGATTAGAGGAATCAAAACAAAGGCGCGAAGGCGAAACCTTGGCAGTTCGTTCTCGTAACCGAGAGCTAACTCAAGAGCTGGAGCAATTGACTTCTAGCGTCCATAGAGATGAATTGGCGAGAAGCGAACAACGACTTCGCATTGAAGCCCTCGGTCAGAAGGCCTTGGAAGAGTTTGGCGTGGATGTCGAAACCTTACAGAATGAATATGGACCACATCGAGATGTGCCAACATTCATAGAGACCGATGATGGGCAGATTATCGAAGGTGAGCATGTGCCGTATCGTCGTGACCAACAAGAGAAGCGCCTGGCACAAACTGAGAAAGCCTTGGTATTGCTCGGAAAGATAAATCCTCTAGCGCTAGAGGAGTACACCTCTGTAGAGGAGCGTTTGAAATTCCTAACTGAACAATTAGAGGATCTAAAGCGCACCAAGAAGGACCTATTGGATATCGTCAAGGAAGTTGATGATCGCGTCCAATCAATCTTCATCGAGGCTTACGAAGAGACCGCTAAGCATTTCAAAGATATCTTTGCCAGGTTGTTCCCTGGAGGCGAGGGTCGTTTGATCCTGACCAACCCAGAAGATTTACTCACTACGGGTGTCGATATCGAAGCCCGGCCACCGGGCAAGCGAATAAAGCGGCTCTCGCTGTTATCTGGCGGTGAGAAGTCTTTAACTGTGGTGGCTATGTTGGTTGCGATATTCAAATCACGCCCAAGTCCCTTCTACATATTGGACGAGGTTGAAGCAGCCCTTGATGACGTAAATCTGCAACGTTTACTCACTGTGCTGGAAGATCTACGTACCAATTCTCAGCTCATCATCATTACGCATCAGAAGCGCACTATGGAAGTCGCGGATGCTTTGTATGGCGTCACGATGCGAGGAGATGGCGTCACCGAGGTTATCTCTCAACGCCTTCGTGAGACCGAAACTGCGTAATGGGGCTTTTCAAAAAGTTCTTTGAAAAGATTTCAAGTAGCGCTGCGAAAGAATCTGATTGGGAAGAGCTCACGCAAGAGCTATTGAAATCTGATCTGGGTAGAGAGTTAACCAATAATTTAATCGATGTTGGCAGATCCTCACGACTTGCTCCGGTAGAGGCAATAACTGAAAGGTTGCATCAGCTTCTCTCAAATAAGGATCGAAGCACCAAGCCCGGCATTATTTTGGTTGTCGGAGTCAATGGCACTGGTAAGACCACATCAGTGGCAAAGCTTGCTAAACAATTACCTGGATCCACGATCCTTGCTGCAGCAGATACATTTAGAGCGGCAGCGGTAGCGCAACTGCGCACTTGGGCGGAGCGGTTAGAAATACCAATAATCACTGGTGCAGAAAATAGCGACCCGGCTTCAGTCGCATTCGATGCGACAAAGAGATTTATTGATAGTGGTGCGACAAATCTGATCATTGATACCGCAGGCAGATTGCACAACAAGTCGGATTTGATGGCTGAGCTTGAGAAGATCCGTAGAGTAGTGGAGAAGAGCGCGCCGATATCCGAGGTACTACTCGTTATAGATGCGACCACGGGACAGAATGGTTTGACTCAAGCAGCGGTCTTCGCTGATGCGGTAGCGGTAACTGGCGTGATCCTCACCAAGTTGGATGGCTCAGCGCGTGGCGGTATCGCGCTAGCGATCGAAGAGAGGTTTGGCATCCCCATCAAATGGGTTGGCACGGGGGAGTCGGTGGATGATTTCGCTCCATTTGACGCGCAAGGGTACCTACAGGGACTTCTGGGTTAACACCACCGTAACAAAGTCAAAAAGAGACCTTTACCTATTCGTATCAACCAGTTAATACGTCAAATCTAGAGTCTGGCCATGGGTCGGCAGCCCAACTCAGTGTTGAGGTATTACTTCTAGTTCCTATCCCGTTTTGCGAATCAATAATTTAAGAGATCTCAGTCTCTGGGAGTTATTTGTAAGTGAATGCAGGGATAAGTAAAGGTAGATAAAAGATATTTATGGATATCGTATTAAATTCTGGTGATACTGCGTGGGTCTTGGCCAGCAGCGCACTGGTGCTATTGATGACTCCAGGATTGGCCTTCTTTTACGGCGGCATGGTCCGAACTAAGAGTGTGCTCAATATGATGATGATGTCATTCATCACCATTGGAATAGTTAGCGTGCTCTGGGTTGCATTCGGTTATAACTGGGCATTTGGTTACAGCGCTGATTCGCAATGGATTGGTGGTTGGGGCCTATCTGGTATGGGAAATATGGTCAATGAATTCACCAATAACGGTGGGGCTTATCCGATTCCAACCTTGGTATTTGCCGCCTTCCAATTGATGTTTGCGATCATCACTCCTGCTTTGATTTCAGGTGCAATTGCCGATCGTGCCAAGTTCACTGCTTGGGCAGTCTTTGTGGCGCTCTGGGTCACAGTGGTCTATTTCCCAGTGGCTCACTGGGTCTTCGATTTCGGCGATAAGTTCGGCGAATCACTAAAGGGCGTTGGCCATTTAGCTGGCAAGGGCGTACTTGATTTCGCTGGTGGTACCGCGGTTCATATCAATGCTGGTGCAGCAGGTTTAGCTCTGGCGATCGTGCTAGGTAAGCGCCACGGTTGGCGTAGAGATCCAATGCGACCACATTCTTTGCCATTGGTACTTCTTGGATCTGGATTACTTTGGTTTGGTTGGTTTGGATTCAATGCCGGAAGTGCATTGGGTGCAAATGCCACTGCCGCGTTGGCGCTGATGAATACCCAAGTTGCTACGGGTGCCGCATTGCTTGGTTGGTTGCTCATCGAAAAGATTCGTGACAGCCGCGCAACTTCTCTGGGGGCTGCATCAGGTGCAGTCGCTGGCCTTGTGGCAATTACTCCGGCCTGTGCATTCGTCGCACCTTGGGCAGCAGCTGCGATTGGATTGATCGCAGGCGCCCTCTCTGCACTCGCAGTCGGGTTGAAATACAAGTTTGGTTTTGATGATTCACTGGATGTGGTCGGAGTTCACTTAGTGGGCGGCCTCTGGGGCTGTATCTCTCTAGGCTTCTTCGCAACCAAGCATGTCAATAGCCTCGGCCAAGATGGATTGCTCTACGGAGGCGGTTTGAAACTTCTCGGAACGCAATCGTACGGAGCAATACTGGTCATGCTTTATTCATTCATAGTAACTCTTATCCTTGGATTCATAATCAATAAGACGATTGGATTCCGAGTCACACAAGAGGCAGAGGTAACCGGAATCGATTACTCAGAGCACCGCGAAACTGCCTACGAACTCTTTAACTCAAGTCGTGGAGGTACAACAGCATGAAGCTAATAACTGCAGTGCTAAAGCCATTTAAATTAGATGATGTAAAGGATGCACTTCAAGCTCTAGGAATCAAAGGCATGACTGTTTCCGAGGCCTCAGGTTTTGGTCGTCAGCGCGGTCATACCGAGGTCTATCGCGGCGCCGAGTACACGGTAGATCTTGTGCCAAAGATCAGACTTGAAGTCATAGTCGATGATCCAGATGTGGAGTCGGTCGTGAATGCAATCGTTAAAGCGGCAAATACCGGATCCATCGGAGATGGCAAAGTTTGGGTCTCTCCGATTGATCAGATAGTGCGCGTACGTACGGGTGAGCGCGGTATCGAAGCCATCTAAATCCGGCTGGTGGACAACTAATAAAGGTCCATTAGCAACTTGATTTAGATACTCTAATGAAATGGGTTTGTCGGAGCGTAAGTTAAGGTCATCCGAGAGTGATGCTTACCTAACGCAACTATACGAAAGAGCTGGCAAGCCAGAGGGAATAGCGCTCGTCGCGGTCGGAGGTTACGGCCGCGGCGAGCTCTCTCCAGGATCTGATTTAGATTTACTAATCCTTCATGATAATTCACTCTCTAATTTGAATGATTTCGTAAATTCATTGCTCTACCCGATCTGGGATAAACAAGGACCAGAATCGGTCCCGCGCAAAATAGATCATGCGGTTCGCACCAGGAGCGAGACCCGCGAGGCGGCAAAAGACATCAAAGTTATTTTAGGTTTACTTGATGCTCGAATAATCTGTGGAGCTGCCAACCTACTTGCCGAGGTAAAGCGTGATGCGCTCCAAAATTGGCAGCGGGGTCGAATTGAAGAGTTAAGGCTTGCTATGAAGGCAAGACACGAGCACTTTGGCGACCTTGCCTATTTGCTAGAACCTGACATCAAGGAGTCCCGAGGAGGCTTGCGCGATATTGCCGCATTAAGTGCAATTTATCAGAGTAACTTACTTGATATTTCTGGAGATGCTCTGGAACAGGCTAATCGAAACTTAAAAGATTTGGAATCACAATTACTTGATGTGCGGGATAGCCTACATAAGGTAAGCCAGCGCGATAAAGATCTGCTCTTATTCCAAGAGCAAGATAAAGTTGCGATTGATTTGGGATTTGTTGATGCCGATGCTTTGATGGGTCAAGTTGCAACTATTGCAAGAACTGTTGATTATCAACTGAATGTGCTCTGGCATAGATACGATAATCGGCGAAGTCGTTTTGCCTTTCGTAAACCAAGAGCGACAAATGTCGGCAAGAACATCGGTGTGGAAAATCACGAGGTAATAATTGAAATCCCAGAAAATTCCGGCGCGCTAGAACTTGGCTTACAAGACCCCGGAATAGGCGTAAGAGCCGCAGCCAAAGCCTCACAATTGGGTTTGCCAATTTCAATAGACGCTTGCGAGTTATTAAGTCAGATTAATTTGCCCGCTCCTTGGCCACGTGAAGCGCGTGAGAATCTGGTGGCTTTTATTGGCGGTGGTAGGTCGATGGAGCGAGTTTGGGAAGCGCTTGATCAAGCCGGAGTGATCGCCAATTGGTTTCCCGAGTGGAGCTCGGTTCGTTCATTGCCACAGAGAAATGCCCTTCACAGACATACGGTCGATAGGCACATGGTTGAGACCGCAATATGTGCTGCGAAGTTGACCCGAACCGTGCATCGTCCTGATTTACTCCTGGTTGGTGCGCTATTCCATGATATTGGCAAGGGAACCGAGGCAGATCACTCTGAAAGAGGAGCGCAATTAATCGAACCTATCGCCAAGAGAATTGGCTTTGTAGATAAAGATGTAGAGACCATCAAATTTTTGGTTAAGTACCATCTCTTGCTGCCAAGTGTTGCAACAAGACGAGACTTGGATGACCCGGCTACCTTGCAATCGGTCCTAGATGTCATTCCAGATATGCAACATCTAGAACTTTTGCATGCGCTCTCTATCGCTGACGGAGAGGCTACTGGTAAAGCGGCTTGGAGCGAATGGAAAGCTCGACTCGTAAGAGATCTGGTGAATCGAGTAAAGCGCGCCATGAAGGGAGTGCTGGTTGCACCTGAGATGGAGTTGGATGATCTTCAATTAGCCAAAGCAGAGAGTGGAAAATTGGCCGTTGAATTTCGCGAGAATGAGGGTAGTTACACCCTAGAGGTCGTGGCTCCAGATAGCACCGGCCTCTTCTCCATAGTTGCAGGTACCTTGAATTTACTAAAGTTTGATATTCGTGCTGCAAAGACTCGCACACATGGAAAATCAGCGGTTATGTCTTGGATCGTGAATCTAGATCCATTTGCGCAAGTGCCAAACGCAGAATCGATTGCAGCAGCCTTATCTGATTCTTTGAACAATCCAGAAAATTTACAGCAGCGTATCGAGGCGAAGGTAAGATCTTATGCACCTCTAAGCGGAGTTCCAGTGCCGCCTCCTGAGGTAGAAATCATTGAAGATTCCGCTTCAAGCGCCACGATAATTGAGATCAGGAGCCATGATCGCCCTGCGCTGCTCTATCGAATTGGCGCTGCAGTCAAGAAGTTAAATATTGATATTAGGTCGGTAATTGCTTCGACTTTGGGAGCTGAGGCAATCGACACACTCTATGTGACTGATATTTCTGGCGTTAAATTGTCTGATGATTCTGCGAAGAAAGTAGTGGCTAGCATCCTCTCCGCAATAGATTAGGATTCCCTAGCCATGTTTGAGAGTCTAACTTCGCGTTTTACCGGCGCTTTCACCAAATTACGAGGTCGGGGCAAGTTATCTTCATCAGATATCAACGAAACCTTCGAAGAGATTAGAGCGGCTTTAATTGATGCCGACGTTGCGCTCGAAGTAATTGACACCTTTACCCAAAGCACCAAAGAAAAGTCTTTGCAATTACTGGAAAATCTGCAACCGGGCGCCAATCAAGCGCAGGCCATCTTTGATTTAGTATCCACGGAATTAACCGATGTCTTAGGCGGCTCGGCAAGACGAATTAGATTTGCTAAGAACCCTCCGACTGTAATTCTCTTAGCTGGTTTACAAGGTTCTGGAAAGACTACTTTGGCCGGCAAATTGGCCCGATATCTTAAGGAGCAAGGCAATACGCCGCTATTGGTGGCTTCGGATTTACAAAGACCAAATGCAGTAACGCAACTCCAAGTATTAGGCGAACAGATTTCAATTCCGGTATTTGCACCAGAGCCAGGAAATGGTCAGGGCGATCCGGTAAAGGTAGCAAAGGCAGGATTGGATTTCGCCAAACAAAAATTACATAACATCGTAATCGTTGATACCGCAGGGCGGCTTGGCGTTGACCAAGAGTTGATGGCAGAGGCTTCTGCGATTCGGGATGCGATAAATCCCGATGAGATTCTCTTTGTGGTCGATGCGATGATTGGCCAAGATGCCATTCGTACCGCAAATGCCTTTAAAGCTGGTGTGGGTTTTGATGGCGTGGTTCTTACAAAATTAGATGGAGATGCTCGTGGTGGCGCCGCGCTCTCTATTACCAAGCTAACTGGCAAACCAATTCTCTTCGCCTCAACCGGTGAGAAGTTGAGCGATTTCGATATTTTCTATCCAGAGCGCATGGCCTCTCGAATTCTAGGCATGGGCGATGTGGCGACACTAGCCGAGCAGGCAAAGCGCGCCATGGATTCTGATTCATCTAAGAAACTTGAAGAGAAATTTATAAAGGGTGAGGATTTCACCTTGGAGGATTTCCTAGAGCAATTGCAGGGAATTGCCAAAATGGGATCGCTCTCAAAAATCGCAGGAATGTTACCTGGAATGGGCCAAGTCAAAAATATCCAAAACCAGTTGGCAAATATTGACGACTCAGAGATCACGAAATCAACTGCGATCGTCCAATCAATGACACCGGCAGAGCGTCGTGATCCCAAATTACTAAATGGCTCAAGACGCGCTCGAATCGCAAAGGGAAGTGGGCGGCAAGTTTCCGAAGTTAATAACTTGGTAGATCGATTCACCCAAGCACAGAAGGCGATGAAAGCGATGCGAAGTGGTAAAGCGCTTCCGGGTATGCCTGCTGCGGGGCTGCCTAATCTGCCTAAT
>CAZZLH010000008.1:2343-17794 GCA_964654815.1 uncultured Actinomycetes bacterium | reverse complement strand
GCAGAGGTTGCAGCTGAGCCAGCCAGCGAAGTGGCAGAGGTTGCAGCTGAGCCAGCGACTGCAGAAGCTTCCGAAGAAACCAAAGCTGAGTAATGCTCGACGAAGCTTTAGAGCATCTAGTTAAGGGGATCGTTGATCACCCTGAAGATGTGAGTGTCAAAGAGAAGACTCATCGTCGAGGCACGACGCTTGAAGTTAATGTCAATCCAGAGGACATAGGCAAGGTAATCGGTCGTAATGGTCGTACCGCGAGAGCGTTACGAACAGTGATGAGCGCACTTGCTGGTCGTTCGGTGCGCGTGGATCTCATCGAGGCTGACGAGATTCGCTAAGCGTGAAACTCAACGTTGGGCGGATTGGTCGTGCTCACGGAATCCTTGGTGAGGCGACCATTGAAGTTCGAACCGATGAGCCCGAAACCCGCTTTGCCATAGGCGCCAAATTGATTACAGATAGCGGTGAATTAACCGTGGCAAGCGCTCGACTTCATAATGGAATTTGGCTTTTGGGCTTTAGTGGCATCAATGATCGAAATGGTATTGAGAAGCTGCGCGATACCTTGCTCTATGCCGAAGTTGATATCAACCAGCCTGGTGAATCTGAGGATGATTACCACATTCAACAATTGATCGGATTAAAAGCCGAACTTGAGGATGGCAGCGAATTCGGCGAGGTTACCGATGTCTTGAACCTACCAAGTCAAGATTGCTTGGTTATTAGCAATGAAAATGGCGAGACGCTAATACCCTTTGTCCGCCAACTCGTCCCGATCGTGGATTTAAAACTCAAGAAAGTAGTGGTAATCCCACCGGTGATTTCATGAGGCTGGATTTCATATCTATCTTCCCTGAGTTCTTTGAACCATTGAAACTCTCATTAATTGGCAAGGCACAAGAGCGCGAGCTAGTTGAGATCAATGTTCATGACTTGCGTGAACAATCCACCAATGTCCATCGCCAAGTCGATGACACCCCATATGGTGGTGGCGCAGGTATGGTGATGATGCCGGAGGTCTGGGGCAAAGCCATAGACCAAGTGATCACCAAGGAATCACTTTTGATAATACTTACTCCAGCAGGTGCGCGCTTTGATCAGAGAATGGCGGAGGATTTAGCCAGAGCAGAGCATTTGATCTTTGCCTGCGGTCGCTATGAAGGCATCGATGATCGAGTTAGACAGCATTATCTGAACTCTGGTTACAAGGTCCAGGAAATCTCAATTGGTGATTATGTGTTAAATGGTGGCGAAGTTGCTGCGATGGTGATTACCGAGGCGGTGACTAGATTGATACCTGGCGTGCTTGGTAATCCAGAATCAGTCATTGAAGAGTCTCATGCCGCAGAGGGTTATGTGGAGTATCCAACATTCACTAAACCAGCAGAGTGGCGTGGACTTAAAGTTCCTGAGGTCTTACTCTCAGGAAATCATGCAGAGATAGCCAAATGGCGGGCAAATGCAAGTAAAGAGCGCGGCAAAACTAATTAACTTAGCTCGGGTCGATTCTTAAACCAATCAAGCGCAGTGGGATTTGCTAGCGCATCTCGGTTTCTAATTTCACGGCCATTGATCACATCTGTAACCGCTAGCTCCACCAATTTATTGGATTTGGTGCGGGGGAGCTCTGGCGCCACGATTAATTTATCTGGGACATGTCTTGGACTTGCCTCACTTCTTAGAGCGCCTTTGATCGCGTTAGCCAACTCTTCAGTCAAACTCAGACCTGGTTTAAGTACCAGGATGAGCACTACTCGTGTATCGCCCTCCCAATCTTGCGAGACCGCCATCGACTCCAAAACCTCAGGGAACTTCTCCACCACCCGATAGATTTCTGCGGTACCGATTCGAACTCCACGCGAATTCAAAGTGGCATCGCTTCGACCATAGAGCGTGAAGCCGCCAGTTGCGCTCTTTGAGGCAAAGTCTCCATGTGTCCATACATTTGGAAATCCTGAGAAGTAAGCCGCTAGATATTTCTCATTGTGCTCATCGCCCCAGAAGCCAATTGGCTTTGAGGGAAATGGCACGGTGCAGACTAATTCGCCCTTTTGATCTAACTGCGCCTCTTGGCCAGATGAATCAAAGACATTAGTTGCCATGCCAAGACAGGGACCTTGCAACTCTCCGCGATGTACTCCAAGCGTCGGAATGGATGCCAAGAAACAGCCGCAGATATCTGTGCCCCCTGATAGTGAGGCAAGATGAACATCGCGCTTAACGTGTTGATAGATGTAGTCAAAACTCTCAGGCGCCAGGACCGAACCTGTCGAGCCAATCATCCGAAGCGCAGATAGATCATGGCTTTGCATGGGGGATAAGCCGCTTTTTTTGATGCCATCTATATATTTGGCGGAGACTCCGAAGAAATTAAATCGCTCGGCTTGGGCGATATCAAAGAGGCGATTTGCATCAGGATAGACCGGAGAGCCGTCATACAAGACGATAGTCACACCTCGCACCAAGCACATTAAGAGCCAATTCCACATCATCCAGCCACATGTGGTGAAGAAGAAGATACGTTCACCGCGTCTCATATCGAATTGATATAGATGCTCGGCGCCTGCCTTTAACATCACTCCGGCGCCGCTATGAGTGATGCACTTAGGTTTGCCGGTAGTGCCTGAAGAGAAGAGTACAAATCCTGGGTGATCAAACGGCAACTTGATGAATTCGGGAGATTTGCCAAGATTTGGCGCAATCCAATTAGCAAACTCTGAGATTTTCACCGCTTTGATCAATGTTGGCAGAAGCGATTGGATCTCCTGGCTCTTTTCATGAAGCTCGAATTTCTTGCC
This sequence comes from uncultured Actinomycetes bacterium, assembly GCA_964654815.1. Lineage (GTDB taxonomy): Bacteria > Actinomycetota > Actinomycetes > Nanopelagicales > Nanopelagicaceae > ZLKRG08. The sequence continues at coordinate 15,002 of CAZZLH010000008.1, read as the reverse complement.
GTTGTATTGATAATCATCGCCCAACAAGATCAATTTTGGTTCGATCTGACCAAAGCGATCTACCACCGCGCTAGGAGCGAAATCAGGGGAGGCAGTTGAGACTATGGCGCCAATTCGAAGGGCCGCTAAAGCGTAAATGATTACCTCGGGCAGATTTGGCGCCCATGCCACAACTCGATCTCCGGTAGTTACGCCTAAATCCAACATTGATTGAGCGCAGGCTGCGCTCTTTTCGGCTAACTCTTCATAGGTGATTTCACTTCGAGCGCCATCTTCCAGGATTGAGATTATGGCAAGTCCAGCGCCATGTTTTAATAGATTCTCTGCCACATTTAGTTTTGCCTCGGGAAAGAACTTAGCGTCGATGAATCTGGCACCACTTTGATAATGGTTGCCACCCTTATCGCCAATGATTGCTAAATCATCCCAAGCTCTGGACCAGAAATCTCCGGGCTTTTCAATGCTCCATTTATGTAAGCCCCAGTAATCCAGACCCTTCTCACGCTCTAATTTTCCAAGCGCGGAGCTCTCTGGAGTGCTTGGTTGCCAGAGCAGCGTCACCGTCTTGTGAGTGCTCTAATGCGAAGCTTGTAGTAAGCTCCAGATAGCCCACCTGGTGCGAACATGACGACGAGTATGAAGAGAATGCCAAGTGTTAGCGCCGGTTCTGAGATCGGACCACCGATAATTTTTGGAAGCGAATCAAAGAAATCGCGCTGCGTAAGATCTTGCATACGGGTAGTGGCTACCGAGTAGAGAATGCCACCGATTACTGCGCCCCAGCGCGTTACCGCACCGCCTAGGATCACCATCAACAATAACGCGATGGTCAGATTGGCATCGGCAAATCTTGGCGCTGCACTTCCCGCAGTTAAAAGCATCACCACACCTAAGAAACCCGCCAAAGTTCCGGCGATAACAAATGAGAGTAACTTAAATCTCTGAGTGTTTAGCCCAAGTACTTGCACTCTCTGCTCGTTATCACGCATTGCAGCAAAGACTTTTCCAGCTGGACTTTCAGTTACCCACCAGATCACCGCATAGACGATTATCAAAGCCAAAAGCGCAGTCCAGTAGAGATACTTGGTATTGACCACACCAATCCAGAATTGCGGCACTTTCTCGGCATTTAGCGCGATGCCATTCTCGCCACCAGTTAAACCAAAGAAGTTACGAAGCGCGATCACATGGCCAGCTTCGCCAAATGCCAGCGTCACCATGGCGAAGGTGATTCCAGTGGTACGAAGTGATGCCGCACCAATCAAAGCAGCCAGCACCGCAGTTATCAATATCGCAGTGGGCATCGCTAAATACCAAGGTAGGACATCCTTATTAATGAAGATACATGTTAAGTAAAGTCCAGTGCCAAAGTAGAGCGCATGTCCAAATGAGAGCAACCCCGTAAAGCCAAAGAGCAGATCGTAGGTAAGTGCCAATCCGCCATATATGAACGCCACCGCCATGGTCTGTTGTAAGCCTGGCTTAGATAGCGGGTTATTTGAGAGCATTGGTGCGATTGCTAAAAAGAGTAGAAGCAGCGCCAACATCGGACGTGAATATTTCCAACGTAACATTAGTTATTCACCTTACCTAGCAGCCCTTGCGGCCTAGTCAAGAGCACTCCCGCGAGCAAGATGATCACCACGAAATCACCGAGGCCGGTGACGTAATAATTGGCAAATTGTCTGATGATTCCAATCATCATCGCGGCGATAAAACTGCCAGGAACGCTACCCATGCCACCTATGACCACAACGATGAAGCCATAAATCAGATATTGACCCGCTACCAAGGGCGATACACCATTTGAATAAACTGCAACTAGAACGCCACCGATTCCTGCGGAGAAGCCACCAAGGAAGAAGACCGTGCTAAATGCGCGACGTACATTTATGCCAAGCGCTGCGACCATGTCACGATTCTCCACACCGGCGCGGATAATCAGACCGATGCGAGTAAAGCGTAGGAGCGCCCAATTCGCGACCAACAGGATGATGGCAGTTGCGATATAGAGGAATCGATCGGCAGGGATGATGGCCCCTGCAATGTTGACTCCAGATAAGAACCAGGTAGGGGTCGGGTAGAGGATCAAATCATTGCCAAACCAACCGCCCAGCAATGCGCCAACCACGAGCGCCACACCCACAGTCACAAGCGCCTGATCAATATTTCTTTGATACATCCGAGTTATGAGCAATTGCTCCATTAAAAGCGCGAAAGCTGCTGCTCCTAATCCGCCAATCAACATGGAGAGCAAGAATTTTGGAGTACTGGTGGAGAAACCAGAACTCTTCACAAACCAATAGCCACAGAAAGCGCCAACGGTCAGAAAAGCGCCATGTGCGAAGTTAAGTACATGCATCAATCCGTAGATCAACGAAAGACCAGATGCTACGAGGAAATAGAGCGCCCCTAAACCGATACCGGTGATGAGAATAAGTACGAATGCATCCATTACTTGCCACCTACTCCCAACATGCGATGTACCCAATCTTTATCGTTGAGCACCTCTGGACCACCTTGATAGACCACGCGACCTTGATCCATGACGATCACATGGCCTGCGATTCGTTTGACCAAAGGTAGGTTCTGCTCCACCAAGAGCATGGTGTTCTGGCGCGCAACCTCGGCCAAGGCATCTGCCACTTCAGTAACTAGCTTTGGCGCCAAACCTTTGGTTGGCTCATCGACCAACAAGATCTCGTTCTTATTTATTAGCGCTCGCGAGATCGCCACCATCTGTTGTTGGCCACCAGAGAGCGAACCTGCTCTTTGTTGCGCCCTAGTCTCTAATTCGGGGAATAGTTTGTAGATAACTTTGTATTCAGCATCATGTTGTTTGCCGCGAGCGGCCAGAGATAGATTCTCACGTACGCTTAAAGTAGAGAAAATCTCGCGATCTTCTGGAACATAGGCCACGCCAGATTGGGCGATTTTGAAGGTATCTTCACCCAGAATCTCTCTGCCATTGAAGGTAATAGAGCCGGTTCCTGAATGAAAGCCCATAATCGACTTTAAAGTCGTGGACTTTCCCACGCCATTTCTACCCAAGAGGGCAGTAACTGTCTTTGCTGGTACTTCAAAACTTACGCCATGTAAAATGTGTGATTGATTGATCTTTACATTCAAATCCTTGACCACCAATACCGCGCTCATAGAGACTCCCCAATATACGCTGACTGCACGGTGGGGTTATTGATCACATTTGCTGGCGTATCTAAAGCCAAAAGTTCGCCGTAATTTAAGACCGCTACCCGATCAGCTAGTCCCATGACCACCTCAAGATGGTGCTCCACAATCAAAACCGTCTTGTTATGAATCTTGTTTATGGAGCGGATGATCTCCTCTAATTCCGGGACATTCTCAACGCTCATGCCTGCCATTGGTTCGTCGAGAAGCACGATATCGCTCTTGGAGGCCAAGACAATCGCAATTTCAAGTCTTCGTTTATCGCCATGGGAAAGTGACCCAGCGCGTTGGGTGGCTCTGGAACTCAAACCAACCCGATCTAAACACTCTTGCGAGTTGATCAATACATCCCAGACTTTGTATGCGCTCTTGGTTAGGTCCATCGATTTGCCCTTAGCTGCCTGTGCCGCGATACGTACATTCTCAAGGCAGGTTAGATTGGCAAAGACCGAAGAGGTCTGAAAGGTTCTACCTAATCCAAGTTGGGCGCGCTCAAATGGCTCCAAGTTGGTGGCGTTGGTTTCGCCGATAAAAATCTCACCACGTGATGGTTTGCGGATTCCACTTAATAGATTGAAGAAAGATGTTTTGCCTGCGCCATTTGGTCCGATGATTCCGAGGATCTCGCCTTTATTCACCGTGAATGTGATGCCATCTAGGATCTTGGCGCCGCCAATATTTAGAGATAAGTCGTTCACGCGCAATGCGGGGTTCAACGGCTAGCTCCGATCTTGATTAGAGGTGAGTCTTAAAACCTGGCTAAGGGTATAAAAAACCCCAACCTATTTCTAGATTGGGGTTTTTTATTTTTAGTGTCGTTACGCGCTTACGTTTGGAATGGTCTTATCCAACTGAGGCACATAGCCTGCAGCGGTCTTACGGAGTGAGACCAAGAACATTGGTTGAGTTAGCACGTGATTTGTAGCGTTGATCTTCATCAAGCCCTTTACACCGACCCATGAGTAACCTTCTAGATTAGAGATCATCTGGTCGACATTTTGATCTGGGTTTCCAGTTAGCGCTTGAACAATCATCTTTGCGGCATCGGCACCGGTGCAGGTGAAGAGATCTTGTGACTTCTTCGCTGCAGCGTAAGAAGCTGCCAAATCGCCTGCTGCCTTGGTCTTACCAACGCCACCGAAGTAGCTATTGGTCAAGATCGCATTGGTGCCCTCGAACAAGGTACCGAGCGCATTGTAGGTTGCAGCATTTGCAAGACCAGTAATTGGACGTTGCTTGGTTAGCGCACCCTGAACGCGAAGTGCGGTGTACATCGCAGTCGAAGTTAGCGCATTTGACCAAGCGATGAAGATGTAAGTTCCCTTTGCATCAGCAGCCTGCTTTGCAAATGGTGTGAAATCTGAGGTTGAAGTTGGAACCTTGATCTCTTCGAAAATTGCGCCCTTTGGACCAAGTAGCGCCTTAGCTGCCGCGATATTTCCAGCACCGAAAGCGTTATCTTCTACGAAGAGTACGACCTTGCGTCCTGAGATTGGCTTGATACCAACTAGCGGTGCGAGATCTTGAATCGAGGTATTTCCGGAGCGGAATACATACTTATTTGAAGCAGAGGTGATGCCATCGTTCTTGGCTGGGCCAGAGATGTATAGCACCTTATTCTGCTGAGCAAGTGGCGCAAGGGTTAAGCCAACTGCAGAGGATGCAGTACCGACGATTACCTTGGTGCCATTACCGACCATATCCTTAAATGATGCGGTCGCTGATGCTGGGTCTCCACCATCATCCTTAATTGTCACGACAAGTTTCTGACCATTGATAGTCATCTTGCCGCCGGTGTAATACTTCAAGCCCCAGTTAAGGCCGTCGACATATGAGTCACCGAATGACTTAAGTCCGCCAGAGGTTGAGGTGATTACACCAATTTTGATTTCGTTAGCAGCCTGGGCTGGCACCATTGATGGTGCAACGATCGCGAAAGCTGCTACTGCAGCGGTCGCTAGAAGTGAGCGCTTGCTCATTTATTCTCCTCATCGAGTTATTTCTGTGAGCCGGGCCCGACCCACTTGGCGCAAAGGCTATATCTGCCAACCTGCCATTTGAACGCGGTTTTGGTATCCGTTTCATAACTTTTATCGACTTTTCCCGCAATTTCACGCCTTTTCGCGCCCATCCGAGTGGCTAAGGGGTGAATTCAAAGGCAGACTTGTTACATGTCGTTACCGACGCAGCGCTACTTAGTTCCGGTTACCGGCGGGGAACTTGCAGTTTTTCAATATGGCAACGGCGCAGGTGAGCCGGTCCTTTTAATACATGGCGTTACATCATCTAATCGCGCATTCCAATTCTTTGCTGATTCATTAATTGCCAGAGGCAAATCACCTTACGCCGTAGATCTACGGGGTCGAGGAGATTCAAATGCTCTGCCCGGGCCCTTTGGTATGGCACAACATGCCAACGATATGGCATCGGTAATTAAATATTTCGATTGGCGAAAGCCGACAGTGATCGGCCATTCGATGGGCGGCTTTGTCACCGCAGCATTGGTGGGGCTCTATCCAGATTTAATTGGCGAAGTTGTATTCGCAGATGGTGGCATTCCCTTACCACTGCCACCTGGCATGACAGTCGAACAGGTAATGCCTTTTATATTGGGACCAGCGCTTGCACGACTTGCGATGCATTTTGAAACGAAAGAGGCTTACCGAGAATATTGGAAGGTACAGCCAGCATTTTCGCGTGGTTGGAGTGGTGAATTGGATGAATACTCAGATTACGATTTGAGAGCGGGCAAGCCCGCGACAAATCCGATCGCAGTTGAGGAGGATTCACGAGACCTCTTTGGAGATAATTTGGTTGAGCGCTCGCTCAAGCAATTAGATCGAGCAGCCTTATTTATCCGCGCGCCTCGAGGCTTGCAAAATGAAGAGGGTGGGCTTTATCCGCTGCCAATCATCCAAGCTGCGCTACCTAATTTCCCTAAATTGAAGTTGGTAAACCTCGAGGATGTAAATCATTATGAGATGTTTCTTACAGCAGATGGCGCAGAACAGGTGGCAACTTTGATTTATGGAGTGAAACAGGTGAGTGACATAAATGAGTGACATCAATCAAAGCGGTAGCTTGAAGGGCAGAAGAGCCTTTATCACCGGATCGTTTCAAGGAATCGGCTTGGGTATTGCAACTGCGCTAGCCAAAGCGGGCGCGGATATCGTGCTACATGGTTTAGCTGATGCCCAAGTAATCACAGCTGCCGAGAAATCGATAATGGCAGCGGGAGCGGGAAGAGTCGAATCCCATGTATCTGACTTACGTGATGTTGCTGCGACTGAAGCTTTGATAAAAAAGATTTTAGCTGGGGGTCCAGTCGATATTCTCTGCAATAACGCAGGTATCCAACATACTGCGCCAACTGCCGAGATGCCGAGAGAGAAGTGGAATGACATTATCGCAATCAATTTAGAGTCTTACTTCGACACGATGCGCTTACTCTTACCTGCGATGAAGGAACGCGGGTTTGGCAGAGTAATAAATGTGGCTTCAGTGCATGGAGTAGTGGCATCTGTTGCAAAAGCGCCTTATGTATCCGCTAAACATGGCGTAGTTGGTCTAACTCGAGTTGCCGCGCTTGAATACGCGGATGCCGGAAGTAGAGAAAGTGGCGGGGTGACCGTGAATGCAATCTGCCCAGGTTGGGTCGAAACCGCGCTAATCGAACCGCAGATTCAAGCTCGAGCTGAAAAATTCGGCGGCGATAGAGTGAAGGGAATTGCTGATCTGCTCTCTGAAAAGCAACCATCAAAGCGCTTGGCCACTCCCGAAGATATTGGCGCCTTAGCGGTTTTTCTATCATCTCATGCGGCTCATAACATCACTGGCGCCGCGATTGCGGTAGATGGCGGTTGGACTGCGCAATGAGCATAAAGCCAACTTTCAAAGCAACGGTCGCATCTGAGAAACCATTACAAGTTGTTGGTGCGATTAATGCAAATCATGCACTCTTAGCCAAAGCTGCTGGTTACAAAGCGATTTATCTAAGTGGTGGTGGCGTCGCGGCGGGGTCATTAGGTTTACCCGATTTAGGGATCTCCACATTGGATGATGTGCTCACTGACGTTCGGCGTATAACTGCAGTATGCGATTTACCCCTTTTAGTTGATATCGATACCGGTTTTGGCGCCTCCGCGTTTAATATCTCAAGAAGCGTCAAAGAGATTGAGCGAGCTGGCGCATCGGCTATTCACATCGAAGACCAAATTGCCGCTAAGCGTTGCGGCCATCGCCCAAACAAAGAGATCGTCAGCGCCAATGAGATGGTTGATCGCATCAAGGCGGCAGTGGATGGTCGCGAGAGTTCGGAGTTCACCATCATGGCGCGCACCGATGCGCTAGCTAATGAGGGGGTAGATGCGGCAATCGATCGCGCCAAACAATATGTTGCAGCAGGTGCGGACATGATCTTTGTTGAAGCAGTCGCCGAACTGGATGATTATCGAAAATTCCGCGCCGAAGTGGGCGTACCGATTTTGGCCAATATCACCGAATTTGGTAAGACGCCGCTATTTACCATAACTGAATTACGCGCTGCGGGGGTTGATATCGCGCTATATCCACTCTCTGCTTTTCGCGCCATGAACAAAGCAGCTGAGTTGGTATACAAGACCATCCGCCAAGAAGGTACGCAGCAGCACATACTCCAACATATGCAGACCAGAGAAGAACTTTATGAGTCAATCAATTATTACGAATACGAAGCGCGCTTGGACAAGTATCAAGAGAATAATTGATTCTTCAAATCTATGAGTGAATTCAAACCCAAGAAATCAGTTGCGTTATCTGGGGTAGTAGCAGGTAATACATCCATCTGCACCGTGGGGCGAAATGGCAATGATCTGCACTATCGGGGTTATGACATCGCGGATCTCGCCAATAACTGCGAATTCGAAGAGGTGGCGCATCTTTTAATCCATGGCCACCTGCCAAATCAATCAGAGCTAGATGGATACAAGGCAAAATTGAAACTGCTCCGTGACTTGCCGCCGCAGGTGCGCCAAGTATTAGAGCAATTGCCAAAGAGCACCCATCCGATGGATGTCCTACGCACTGGAGTATCGGCACTTGGGACGATTGAGCCAGAACATGAAGGTCATACCGAAATTGGTGCTAAGGAGATTGCAGATCGATTGATCGCTGCAACGCCATCGATGCTCTGCTATTGGTTTCATTTTGCCAATAGTGGCAAGCGAATTGAGTGCAGTACTAACTCAACATCGGTGGGCGGCCATTTTCTTGAGATGTTGCATGGCGCAGCTCCTACAAAAGAGTGGGAAGCTGCCATGAATATCTCGTTGATTCTCTACGCCGAACATGAGTTCAACGCATCAACCTTCACCGCCCGAGTAATTGCCGGAACGGGCAGTGATATTTACTCGGCCATAACTGGCGCAATTGGTGCGCTACGTGGTCCAAGACATGGTGGCGCCAATGAAGTAGCGCTAGAGATTCAAGAGCGTTACTCCGATCCTGATGAGGCAGAGCAAGACATCAGAAAGCGCGTGGCAAATAAAGAGGTAGTGATTGGTTTTGGTCATCCGGTTTACACCACAGGTGATCCACGAAATCCCATCATCAAAGGAGTAGCGCGCGAATTAAGCATTGAAAATCAGGTGCTTTTTCAAATTGCCGAGCGGCTAGAGAGCGTGATGTGGGAGCTAAAGCAGATGTTTCCAAATCTAGATTGGTTTAGCGCAGTGGCCTACCACTCAATGAAGATACCAACCCCACTTTTTACCCCCATCTTCGTGATGTCGAGAATCACTGGCTGGGCAGCGCACATCATCGAACAACGAGCAGATGGCAAGATAATTCGACCCTCTGCCAATTACACCGGCCCCGATGAACTCAAATTCGTAAAGATAGCGGAGCGTTAATGTCAACGGTAATCAAATCCAATCAACCATATGATCAAGAGATTCAAGAGATCGTGGACTATGCGCTTAACTATCAAGTCACTTCTGATCTGGCTTATCGCACGGCCTGGGCTTGCCTTTTGGACACTATAGGTTGTGGATTGGAAGCGCTGGAATATCCAGCTTGTACAAAATTAATGGGGCCACTGACTCCAGGCATCAAGGTCGAGCATGGGGTGCGGGTCCCAGGAACGGATTATCAATTAGATGTAGTGCAAGGTGCATTTAATATCGGTACTGCAATTAGATGGTTGGATTTCAATGACACTTGGCTTGCGGCCGAGTGGGGACACCCGAGCGACAATCTAGGCGCAATTTTGGCGGTAGCAGATTGGTTAAATCGCAGCGCCGCGAAAAAATTAACGGTTAAAGATATTTTGACTGCGATGATCAAAGCCCACGAGATTCAAGGTTGCATCGCGCTAGAGAACTCATTTAATAAGGTTGGCTTAGATCATGTAATTTTGGTGAAGATCGCCTCGACCGCAGTGGTCTGTCAGATGATGGGGCTAACGCGCGAAGAGACGCTCGCCGCAGTCTCTCTGGCTTGGGTCGATGGCCAATCACTTAGAACCTATCGCCATTTTCCAAATGCAGGTTCTCGGAAATCTTGGGCAGCAGGTGATGCCACCTCTCGCGCAGTTCGTTTGGCGCTCATGGCAAAGGCGGGAGAGATGGGATACCCCTCAGCGCTAACTGCTAAGACTTGGGGTTTTTATGATGTCTCGTTCAAAGGCCAAAAGTTCAAATTCCAAAGAGCTTATGGCTCATATGTAATGGAGAATGTGCTTTTTAAGATCTCGTTTCCTGCGGAATTTCACTCTCAAACCGCCTGCGAAGCAGCTTTCACCTTGCACGATTGGATGGAAAAAAATGGCAGAAGCAGCGATGAGATCAAGCAAGTCACTATTCGTACCCACGAAGCATGTATCAGAATCATTGATAAGAAGGGGCCGCTAAATAATCCAGCGGACCGCGACCATTGCGTGCAATACATGGTCGCAGTGCCTTTGATTTTCGGGCGTTTGACGGCGAAAGATTATGAGGATGATGTTGCGGCCGACCCACGCATCGATGCGCTGCGCGAGAAGATCATCTGCGTTGAAGATCCACAATTCACTGCGGATTACCACGACCCAGAAAAACGCAGTATCGCCAATGCAATCACGATTGAATTCAATGATGGCGCCAAGAGCCAGGAGATCGTGGTTGAGTTTCCTGTGGGGCATAAGCGACGTCGCGAAGAGGGCCTACCGCTTTTGGTAGAGAAGTATCAGAGGAATTTGCGACGAATATTTGATGAAAAACGCGCAACAGAGATTGCCGAAGCGACTTTGGATTATGACCGGATAATCACAAAGTCTGCGGATGATTTCATTTCATTATTTGTAAAGTAGTTCCAAAATGGCTTTATGGCCTTTGGAATTCTCTCACTCTTAATTAGCGCAGCGCTCCTATTCTTCGCCGCTCTGGGCATCCGTTCCACAGTTGGTAAATATCGCCAATCTCATGGCTTAGTCATGGTTCGCGATCTAATGAAATATGCCACGCTCTTCATTGCCGTCTTCATAACTTGTATTGGCCTGGCTGGACTACTAGGCCTGTTACTGGATAGTGAAAATGTTCGTTATGGTGATCGCTTAGATGCCGCCAGATGGCTGGCATTTATCGTGGTTGGCACTCCGGTTATATATGTGATCGGAAGTTGGATAAGGCGGGATTTTCGAAAGGATCCATTACAGAGCCAATTCCCAGCATGGCAAATCTATCTTTTGGCTGCAAATACCGTCTCGCTTCTGATCTGGTTCGTGCCTTTGGCTACAGCTTTGCAATGGATAGTGGGCGAGGAGTTTCGTCCGAGGGAATTGGCTCAATCGATTGTGGCTTTCGCAGTCTGGCTGGTGCATGCAATCTTGCTTAGATCCCATCAATCTATTACCTCCAACATACATAGATTCATTGGTTGGGCAACTGGAATCACGGCAGGAGCAATCGCATTGATTCAAGTATTCGATTACGCAATTTCGGAGAGTATTGGGGTCAAGACTGGAAAATATGATCTACCGAACGCCTGGTTATTGCTGGCAGTGAGCGTGCCCGTTGCGCTTTATTACTGGTCGGTCTTTGAGTACACATCAGGTGATCAGGAGGCGCGCATCTACCGGACCTTTGCTGGAATGGTCCTGCCATCAATTGGATTTGCCGTGTCGGCAAGCCTTTCATTGAATGCAATTCTGGTTTGGAATTTCGGAAGCCATATTGAAGATGCCAGCAGGTTCTTTACTAGCGTCCCACAACAGATGGGAAGCGTCATTGTTCTGGCGCCACTGGTCTGGTATTTCCGGCATCTAACTCTTGGTTACTCCAGAGATAACATCACTCGCCTCTATCAATACCTAATGTCGGGCTTAGCTTTGATAGGTGTTGGTTTAGCTTTTGGTTGGGCCATCGCAGGTCTATTCGAGATCACTGATTTTCCAAATACCTTCATAACAGGTTTAAGTGGTTTGATTGTGACCTTGCCACTTTGGTTGGTGCAATGGCGTAAATGCCAACATGCAGCGGATTCTGATTTTGAGATCGAGTATAAATCTCCGATTCGAAGAGTTTATCTTTATGCATCAATTAGCGCTGCAACGATTACCAGCATTGGCGCCGCAATCTCTCTGTTCTATCTGATTTTCAAGGCGATGTTGGTAGGCGGCTTTGATTGGTTAACTATCAAGGCGCCAGGTGGCACATTAATTAGCGCGGGTGTGATTGCCTTGTATCAATTACGCGCTTATCGCGACCATCAAATGCTACGTAAGACCGCAGTGACTTTGCCTAAGATGGCGCATTGATCGCCATTGATCGGCTGATATGCAGGGTTGGCTGGCATTAACCAGATGTGGCCATCTTTTCTAGTAAAGGTCTTAACAGTCGCTTCACCATCGATCATCGCGGCAACGATCTCGCCCTTTTCGCAGGTTGGTTGAGAGCGGACCACTACATAATCGCCATCGCAGATTGCGGCATCGATCATTGAGTCGCCAACTACTTTGAGCATAAATAATTCGCCGCTACCGACTATTGATTCTGGGAGGTTGTAGGTCTCCTCAATATGTTGCTCGGCCAAGATCGGCCCACCGGCTGCGATCCTTCCGACCAAGGGAACTTGGCGAGAGCGATCAGCGATGACATTTGATTCCGTGTCGACTACCTCGATAGCCCTGCCGAGAGAGGCGCTACGGCGGATAAAGCCCGCCTCCTCCAGGGCCTTTAATTGATACTGGACCGAGGCGGAGCTGGTTAGCCCAGCTTCAGCCCCAATCTCACGGATTGATGGGGGGTAGCCATTGTTCTGGATCCCCTCTTGGATCGCGGTCAGAATCTTGACCTGACGTGGGGAAAGTCCTGAGGTATCTCTGCTCATGGCTTAAGGGTAGGCGGATTTGGAAAAAAATTCAAACATTTGTTCGAAATTTTCTTGCCTTTTGTCGGTGGGGTGGCTTATGGTTCTCCTATCGAACAAGTGTTCGAAACCCTTCCCCAAAGGGCTTT
>CAZZLH010000008.1:0-2243 GCA_964654815.1 uncultured Actinomycetes bacterium | reverse complement strand
GAGAATTACAAGAGCGGTGGGCTAGGAAATGGCCTTGAATTGCTGCTCTCCCGAGATCCTGCGAAATATCTATCAGATGCTGCGATGTTAGATGTTCTGGCGCAGCGCTATTCAACAAAATTACGTCAATTAAAAACTTATCGCCAGGGTTTGCAATCAAGTCAATTAGTAGTCGCAGATAGAACTGCGCAATTACAAGCAGCGCAGAAGAATTTGGAGCGACAAGTTGCATCGGCAAATGCGGCGCTGAAAAAGGCCGAGAAATTGCTGGCTTCTTTAAAGGCGGAGGAGCGTGCCAAATTATTGGCGGCCGATGATGCCGAGCAGCAGAAGATCCTCGCCGAATCAAAGAAACTCGCTGCGCTCTATGCCGGTGGTTCAACCCGTGGCGCAATTGCACTTCGATACGCGTTAAACCAATTAGGCGATATCTATGTTTGGGCGGGTGCAGGTCCCACCAAATGGGATTGCAGTGGTTTAACCATGAGAGCTTTCCAAGCATCTGGCGTCTCGCTACCGCACTCGGCCGCGATTCAATATAACTATGGAAAGTATGTGCCAAAGAGCGCGCTGGCACCCGGTGACTTAGTTTTCTTTGGCAAGCCGATTAGCCATGTGGGTATCTACATGGGCAAGGGGAAGATGGTCCATGCGCCACGCCCCGGAAAGCGCGTTGAGATCTCAACTGCATTTAGCTTGGGCCGTAAGCCATATATTGGCGCTAAGCGCCTCTAAAGCGATTTAAATTAATTGCTCAATATCTGAAATCCATGCCCGCTCTGGGCGTGTCGCGCACGCTCAAGTGCTTTACAACTCTCAAGGCCTGCTTTAGAGTTCTCTAACTAACCCCAATATGTAGTGGTTCGAGAGCGAATTACTTCCATTAGTTGTGGTTATGGGGTAGGTTCCCCTCCTCCCTCAAGGAGACGAAAGGAGTTATCCATGAATTGCCCATTCTGTCGCCACGATGACTCCCGAGTCATCGACTCTCGCGTGGTCGATGAGGGTCTTCAGATTAGGCGTCGCCGTGAATGCCCAGAGTGCGGCCAGCGCTTCTCTACCCAGGAGACGGCCATCTTGAACATAATCAAGCGCTCTGGGGTCACCGAGCCATTTAGCCGCGAGAAGGTCATCAGTGGAGTCCGCAAGGCCTGCCAGGGTCGCCCGGTCTCAGAGGATGATCTGGCTCGCCTTGCTATGACGGTTGAGGAGAGCTTACGTCGCTCTGGCCAGGCCGAGATCGAGGCGCAAGAGGTCGGAATGGCGATACTTGCGCCACTTAAAGAATTGGATGCCGTGGCTTACCTACGTTTTGCCTCGGTATATCGTAACTTTGCTTCCCTTGCTGACTTCGAAGGTGAGATCGCGCTTCTTCGGACATTCCCTACGGTAGAAAAACCAACAATTTCCGTAACCCCACACGGTAATAGTTAAAGAGTTAATTAAAAAATAAATTGAAAATTGAACAAAAACCAAATAACTAGAGAAAGAGCACCAATGTCTGACACGGTCATCAATCGGCCCGAGAAAGTTAAACCATTTTTGCATAACACCAAGAAGGCAAAAGGTTTAACTATCGAACGAATTTATACCAACGAGGGAGTGCATCCCTACGACGAAGTCACCTGGGAACGTCGCGATGTCGTGCAGCAGAATTGGAAGACTGGCGAGACCGTCTTCGAACAGCGTGGGGTGGAGTTTCCAGATTTCTGGTCGATCAATGCATCGACTATCGTCACCACAAAATATTTCCGTGGTGCAGTAGGCCGTGAAGATCGTGAATGGTCGCTACGCCAGGTAATCGATCGCGTGGTTTTGACCTACACCAAGGCAGGCAAGGAGTACGGCTACTTCGCAACCGAGAAGGATGCGGAAGTTTTCGAGCACGAACTTACCTACATGCTCTTGCACCAAGTATTTAGCTTTAACTCACCGGTTTGGTTTAACGTCGGAACCAATCAACCACAGCAGGTAAGCGCCTGCTTCATCTTGTCTGTAGATGACACCATGGATTCCATCCTTAATTGGTATCGCGAAGAGGGCATGATCTTCAAAGGTGGCTCCGGCGCTGGTTTGAATCTCTCTCGAATTCGCTCCTCCAAAGAGCTTTTGAAATCAGGCGGCACCGCATCTGGCCCAGTCTCATTTATGCGTGGCGCTGATGCCTCTGCCGGAACCATCAAATCAGGACTGGCGGCTCGGATGCGCTAAGTCCCTCGGACATTGGTGCGGTTGCAAGCTCG
>CAZZLH010000007.1:47339-49049 GCA_964654815.1 uncultured Actinomycetes bacterium | reverse complement strand
TTTGAGTATATAAAAATCACTCAAGTTAATTCTCTAGTTTGGGTTGAGGTTCTCGTGATGAGAATTGCCAATATTTGCCAGGGCTCTACCAACAAGAGTGGTCAGATCTCATATGCGTATTGGCAGTCTACGGTCTCACAATTGGCCGTAAAGAATTACATCCTTAGTGCTGTGGGGACGCGCCTTGCAAAGCAAGTGACAGTAATTCTTAGCACCGCTTACGCTAGCGGAACTGCAGTGAATGTGTATGTGACCGATGGAAGCTCGAAAATCGTGGGTGTAGCTTCTGTGAGGCTATCACTTGCGAGTATGGTGGCTTCTGAATGTAATGCTCTGACTCGTTCGACGTTACTAACTGAGGTTGCTGGCAAAGCTGTAGCCAATCCGCTAGAGGTGGGCGTAAATTGAAGAAGGAGCGGCTCCCGGATAGCTGGTCGGTTTCCGATCTCGCTATCTTGGGGGCCGTTTTCCTTATCCTGATCCTGATCTACTTCTAGCTTTTTTTATCTCCTCTGGCATCTAACCCTCCAAAACCTGCGAAATACCCTTAACTGCCCAACAATGGCACTCTTTGCAGGTGGCATTAATACTTGCAGCACTTGCGGGATTTATAGCTAGTGCGGCTTTCCACCCCCTAGATTTCTGGCCTGCGCTCTTTGTCGGGGTCGGGTTACTTTTCCATCTAAATACCTCACGAGGATTTTCCGCGTGGCAGAGAGTTGGATTGAATCTAGTTTTTGGAATTTGTTTCCAAGTCATCACGCTCTATTGGATTGGTACCTACGTGGGCACGATTGCCTGGGTCGCCCTAGTTTTGATGCAAGCCACCTTCTTTATCGTCCTTAGCTTTGCCAGATCACCGCTTACTTTCGCATTAGGTTGGGTGGCCTTCGAATTCGTTCTTCGGCGATTCCCATTTGGCGGATTTGGCTGGAGTCGAATTGGGTATGCCCTGACCGAATCGCCTCTGAATTATCTATACCCACGAATAAGCATTGTGGGAGTGGCATTCTTGGTAGTTTTGATCACCACGAGCCTAGTTAAGAATTTCAATAACCAAAGCAAACTTATTAAATCTGCTGCATCTGCACTCTCGCTACTTGCACTACTTGCTTTGATTCCCGTAAACATCAAGGAGACGGGAATGATTAAGGTTGCATTAGTCCAAGGCGGGCAGACTGAAAAACTTGATAATACATTCGAGAATGCCGATTCCGCGCTTGCTAAACATTTTCGCGCTACCAAATTGATCTCACCAGATTCGGTTGATTTAGTGATTTGGCCCGAAAACGTAATCATGCATGATCCAACTGTGCGCAAAAGCACCAAAGAGTTTTTAAACCAAGAGATCTCTCGAATCAATGCCCCAATCTTGGTTAATGCCAATTTGGTAGATGGCACCAATGGCACACTCTTGATTGGTGGACCAACTGCAGAAGGCAAGATTCAGAGTTACTCAAAGCGATATCTCACACCCTTTGGCGAGTTCATGCCGCTTAGGGGGCTAGTTGAACGCATCAGCGATAAGGCAAAACTTGTTAGTGGATATACCCCCGGAGCGGAACCGGTGCTTTTTAAAACCCAACAAGGCAATTTCCGCACTCTTATCTGTTACGAATTGCTCTCTGACAAACAGGCAAGAAATGAGATGAGTGATTCAGATTTCATAGTCACCCAGACCAATAACGCAACCTATTTTAAGACTTGGCA
>CAZZLH010000007.1:41871-47239 GCA_964654815.1 uncultured Actinomycetes bacterium | reverse complement strand
TGGTTACCGCTGACATTTTTATCTAGGCGCAAGGGATATTAGAATCCCCTATCGTGGAGCTACAGAAAGTCATCTTGTATTACGGATTTGCACCGGTCGCAGATCCTGAAGCAGTCCGCCTGTGGCAGAAAAACCTCTGCGAAACCCTCGGTCTAAAGGGGCGGATTCTGATCTCCAAGCATGGCATCAACGGAACCTTGGGTGGCGATATGTCTGCGCTCAAAAAATATGTTCGTCAAACCAAGGAATACCCCGGTTTCAAGAAAATCGATTTTAAGTGGTCCGATGGCACGGGCAATGATTTTCCACGACTTAAAGTGCGCGTAAGAGATGAGCTGGTTGCATTTGGTTCACCTGATGAAATCAAAGTTGACATAAATGGTGTGGTAAATGGTGGCAAACATCTAAGCCCTTATCAGGTAGATAAATTAGTGGAAGAGCGCGGCGATGATGTGGTCTTCTTCGATGGCCGTAATGCCTTCGAAGCCAAGATCGGTAAATTTAAGAATGCCATAGTGCCAGATACCGTGACTACTCGAGATTTCATTCAGGAGATCGAAAGCGGCAAATACGATCAACTCAAAGATAAGCCGATAGTCACTTACTGCACAGGTGGCGTGCGTTGCGAGATTCTCTCAGCGGTGATGTTAAATCGTGGCTTTAAAGAGGTTTATCAAATAGAGGGTGGGATTGTCCGCTACGGAAATAAATTTGCCGATTCTTCACTTTGGGAAGGATCGCTTTACACCTTTGATGACCGCATGACCATTGACTTCAGTGACAAGACCAAAGTCATCGGTAAGTGCGATGGCTGTGGCGCTCCCACCAAGAATTTCTACAATTGTGCCAACCAGCAATGTCATGAATTATTCTTGCTATGCGAGGAATGCGCCCAGAATTCCCAAAACATTACTTGCATCCACGATGTCAGCCGAAGCCACAAACAGGAGTTAGTCGGTTAATCCTCTTTGGCGGGTAGCTCTAACTCTCCAACTAATTTGAATTGGCCTTCGCCTAACTGACCCTGCGAGGCGTATAACTCCAACTTTGCGCGAGTATCTGCAATATCCAAATCACGCATGGTGAGTTGCCCGATGCGGTCGATTGGCCCAAATGCCGCGCCCTCGGTGCGCTCCATGGATAGCTTCTCGGGGTGATAGCTAAAGGCAGGTCCTTCGGTGTTGATGATCGAATAATCATCGCCACGGCGCAATCTAATGGTCACGCTACCGGTAACTGCCGAAGCTACCCAACGCTGAAGCGACTCTCTTAACATCAAAGATTGCGGGTCAAACCAACGACCTTCATAGAGCAAGCGACCAAGTCTGCGCCCTTCAGCATGGTAATTGGCGATGGTATCTTCGTTATGGATAGCGGTAATCAAGCGTTCGTAGGCAATAAATAGCAACGCCATACCTGGTGCTTCGTATATCCCCCGACTCTTAGCCTCAATGATGCGATTCTCAATCAAGTCCGACATTCCTAAACCATGTCGACCACCGATGGCATTGGCGGTGCGCATCAATTCAACTATGTCATCAAAATGTTTTCCGTTGATGGCAACTGGTCTTCCCTGCGCAAATTCGACCTTCACATCTTCAGAGTCAATCTGAACCGAAGCATCCCAGAATTTGACGCCCATTATCGGATTAACAATCTCGATATTTGAATCTAAGAACTCCAAAGTCTTAGCCTCATGGGTCGCGCCCAATATATTGGCATCGGTTGAGTATGCCTTCTCTGCGCTATCCCGATAAGGCAATTTATGCTTCACCAGATAATCTGACATCTCTTTGCGACCACCAAGTTCAGAGACAAACTTCTGATCTAGCCAAGGTTTGTAGATTCTTAGCTTTGGATTTGCCAGCAATCCATAGCGATAGAAGCGCTCAATATCATTACCTTTGTAGGTCGAACCATCGCCCCAAATTGAGACTTGATCCTGCAACATCGCACGAACCAGCAAGGTACCGGTGACGGCACGCCCAATCGGAGTGGTATTGAAGTACTGCTTGCCCCCTGAGCGAATATGAAAAGCGCCGCAAGCGATTGCAGCCAAACCCTCTTCGACCATCGCGAGTTTGCAGTCAACTAAACGTGAGCCCTCTGCACCATACTCTTTTGCACGACCAGGTACCGAAGCGATATCTGGTTCGTCGTATTGGCCAAGATCTGCGGTGTAAGTAAATGGGATTGCTCCGTTATTTCGCATCCAAGCCACTGCAACTGAAGTATCCAGCCCGCCTGAGAATGCGATACCCACGCGCTCTCCTACTGGCAGCGCGCCCAATACTTTAGACATAGCGCGCAGTCTAATAGGCTTGAAGTATGCAGAGTTCACGAATTAGTACTTTCAACCGAAAATTAGCGCTAAAAGTTACATCTGGTGTGGGCACAATGGCCTGCGCCTACATCTTTGCCGCAATAGCATTGATTTCATTGCCTAAGGCGATAGCCTCGCAAGATGTGATCATCATTGTCTCTTGGATAGCGCAAACATTCTTGCAATTGGTGTTGCTCTCAATAATCATGGTCGGCCAGCAGATAAGCTCCGAGCGGGTTGATCAACAAATTAGCGAGACACATGAGGCCTCACTCGCTGAATTCGAAATCGCGAAAATTGAACTTGCCGAATTAAAGAAAATTTCTGCTGAAGTGCATCAATTGCTGCGAGATTTGGAGAAGAAAATCAGTTGAAGTGCGCTGCGATCTCACGTAGCTGATCGGTGTGCGCCCTCATATGATCATCTGATTTCTCATAGATCTGACTTAATGTAATCAGCCCAAGTTCGGGATGCTTCGAGATTTTTTCCCAATCCGCATCAGTTGCATTTGAAAGGATCTCAAAAGCCATCGCTCTAACCCCAACCAGAGCCGCCAGCGAGGTCTTCACTTTTCGTAGCGCATAGTTGACCCGCTCTGGGTAGGCCTCTTCGTCAAAGGGAACCACATCTGGGTTTACATCTCCGATTGCATGTAGAAAGCGCGAGGTGAAATGTAACTCGGCATCTGCCAGATGATGGATCACATAGGCCGCCGACCAGCCACCGGATACCGAGGTATAACGATGAGCTTCCGGAATCGTGGCTATCACATCTAAAAATTCTTTACTTCTGGCCGAGAAATTCTCGAGTCTATTCATGGTCTAAAGTTTAGCCGTGCCAGCTGCAAGCCCTAACCAATCAAATGTCACAAACCAGAAATGGTGGAATGAGGCGATTGTTTATCAAATCTATCCTCGCTCATTCCAAGATAGCAATGGTGATGGCGAAGGTGATTTACCGGGCATAACCTCACGATTGGAATACATCCGCGATCTCGGAGTAGATGCAATTTGGCTAAGCCCGTTCTACACCAGTCCCAATAATGATGGTGGCTACGATGTGGCAAATCCTCGAGATGTAGATCCAAGATTTGGGGATTTGAATGATGCCAAAGTTCTCTTCCAAAAGGCTCACTCTCTAGGATTAAAAGTGGTGGTAGATATCGTGCCCAACCACTTCTCCGCTGAGCATCCGTGGTTCAAAGAGGCGCTTAACTCCCCAAAAGATTCACCAGCTCGCAAACGCTTTCATTTCTATGATGGCAAAGATGCGCATACCCCACCGAATAATTGGATTTCGCTTTTCGGAGGACCGGCTTGGACCCAAACTGAAGATGGTCAGTGGTATCTACATTTATTTGACTCCTCTCAGCCAGATCTAAATTGGGAGAACCCAGAAGTTGCAGCAGACTTTGAAGAGACGATTCGCTTCTGGCTTGATATGGGTGCAGATGGTTTTCGAATCGATGTGGCCCATGGATTGGCCAAAGAAGATATCCACAAAGATCACTTTGATCCGCAAGGGCTAAGTGATGCCTTAAGACTTGATGTACTCATGGAGCCAGAGAGGCGCAATTCTTTTCTCTCGACTATTCCATTCTTTGATCGAGATGGAGTCCATCAAATCTATCGAAAATGGCGGAAATTATTCGATTCGTATGGCCAACGTGATGTTATGGCGGTAGCTGAAATCTGGGTTCATCCTCCGGAGCGCGCCACACTTTACGTTAGGCCTGATGAACTACATCAATTCTTCAATTTTGACGTGATGAATGCGCCCTTTGAAGCAGAATATCTCTTTGATTCCATTTCTAAAATGTTGCAATTGGTGAAACTGCAAGATGCTTGGCCAACTTGGTGTCTTTCGAATCATGATTGCGAGAGAGTTGCCTCAAGAATCGGAGCTGATGCAGCAAGAGCAATGGCGCTATTTATCCTTGGCTTACCTGGTTCGACATATATTTACAACGGCCAAGAGTTAGGTCTACCCAATGGCCAAATGGATGATTCCGACCGTCAAGATCCCATTTACTTTCGAACCAAAGGTGCACAGAAAGGTCGCGATGGCGCGAGAGTTCCAATTCCATGGGATGGCAAAGTGCCGCCATTTGGCTTCACCACTGGAAAGCCATGGCTACCTTTACAGAGAGAATGGGCAGAATTCACAGTAGCGCGACAACTTGAAGATAGCGGCTCGTCACTGAATCTATATAAGCGAGCACTCAAATTAAGGAGAGAGTTTTTTGTTGGTAGCGGAGAGATAACTTTGCATAACCAAGACCAGATCCTTAGTTATCGGCGCGGAGATATCCAGGTTGTAATGAATACCTCGGGTTCTTCGCTACCTATCCCACCGGGAGAGGTTATTCTCGCAAGCCATGAAGTGATTGACGCCTTGCCAGCAAAGTCCACTGTTTGGCTTAGATTGAATCAGCAAAGTTGAATTAATCGCTAATTCAAGTCCTTGCTTAATTAAGAAATTTGATGGAATCTCTTGAGTGGGCTCGGCTTTTTTCGTGAATTTTGCGGAGTTGTAACTCAAAGCTCTTTACCGCTAGGTCAAAGGCCGCAACATCATTAAATTCTGATGCTTCCGACCTGATGAGTGGGCCAACCCCCTTAGCGGTAAGGATGACGCGATGCGAATGTTTGCCTTGCTTGGGATTCTGTTCGTGAATAATCTCGACCTCAATTCGATCGAGTTTCACGTTAAATCGGGTCAAAGTCTCCAGCTTTTCGCTGGCGATGGCTTTGAAATCTTCTGCGAGATGAGCTTTACGGGTGTGAAAGAGAATTTCCATGTTGTTACCCTTCCTTAGGGTGGTTACGCTTAAATTCTAAACTTAAGCGTCTTCGAATTCATCATCTTCTGCCCACACAGAAGCTGGTGAATCTTCCTGTTTTTCAACCCAGGAAAGGAAAGAACCAACCGCTTTGAAAGCAAGCACGGTAAAGGTAGCAAGTGCTGCTATACGGCGGATGAATTTCACAGCGCTAGTATATCTAGGTATTATCTAAAATCTATCTCTAATTAATCTCTCTCAA
>CAZZLH010000007.1:0-41771 GCA_964654815.1 uncultured Actinomycetes bacterium | reverse complement strand
AGTGATTAAAGCACTGCCAGAGCTTGTTCAATATCGCTCCAGAGATCCTCTACATTCTCAAGGCCAACACTAAGCCTGATTAGATTCTCGGGAACTTGCAAACTCTCAGCAGGCCAACGTCGTCGCCGCTCCCAAAGCGACTCCACGCCTCCCAAACTTGTCGCATTGGTAATCAACTTCGCAGCATCGCAAACTCGATCAGTATCCTCAGCGCCTCCTTTAACCTCAAATGAGAGCACCGCGCCAAAGCCCCGCATAAAACTCTTCGCGCGGGCATGCTGCGGATCGCTTGGCAAACCCGGATATCGCACCGCCGCCACCTTTGGATGTTGGCTTAGACGTTTAGCCAGCTCTAAAGCGCTCTCAGATGCTGCCTTTACTCGAATCGGAAAGGTACGAATTCCGCGCAATGCAAGCCACGCCTCTTGCGGTCCCGGAATCGCGCCGCCTAATTTGCGCTGGATTTCGATTCTGGCAAGTAGCGCTTCGTCGTTGGTTGAGATACTACCCATCAAGATATCGCTATGGCCGGAGAGGAATTTGGTTACGGAGTTCATTACGAGATCTGCACCCATCTCCAATGGATTTTGATTTAGCGGGGTGGCAAAGGTGTTATCAACCGCAACCCCGATTCCAGCCGATTTTCCAGCCGCGATTACCTTGGGTAGATCAACGACATCAAGACATGGATTAGTTGGCGATTCCAACCAGAGCAATTGAGTTCCGGGAATAGCAGCCAAAACTTCTTCGGTATTACTCACATCGACAAATCGCACCTCTAAGCGACCACTCTGATGATGTTGGCCAAGGACGCCCATGGTTCCGCTATAACCTTGATTTGAAGCGGTGACTACTGCACCAACCGGCAACATATTAAAAACTGAATTTATGGCAGCCATTCCTGAAGCAAATGTCAGAGTGTGAGTTGCCTTTTCCAATTGGCTAATTGCACTTTCTAGCGCCGACCAAGTTTCGTTTCCAAATCGACCATAACCCATAGGCGCACCAGCTACAAAGGTAGAGGTCAATTGAATTGGCGGATTTAGTGAACCACTTTGATCATGCGCAGGGCGACCTGCGGTGATGGCAATCGTCTCTTGCTTTGGCTTATCCTGCTTGCTCATAGGGAGAGATTAACCTTTACTTTGCAACACTGCCATCGCAGCATTATGGCCAGGAATTCCGCTTACCCCGCCACCTCGTTTGGCACTTGCGCCACAAATAAAGACATTAGGCAGATTGGTTTCGACGCCCCATTTGCCAATCTCCTCATCACTTTCTGCAAATGGCATAGTTAAATCTTTATGGAAGATATTGCCCCTGGGCAGAAATAGATCCGCCTCTAAATCAAGTGGTGATTTTGCTTCAATACATGCCTTGCCATCTTTAGTTACTGCGATTACCTCATCTATCGGTTCGGCCAGATACTTATTTAGACCTGCAATCGATCTAGCTACTACCTCTTTGGTTACTGCTCTGTTATTCGATTCAAATGCGGTAGCTGGAGTGTGAAGTCCGAAGAGAGTCAAGGTGTGAAACCCTTCTGCCTGTAGCTCTGGGCTAAGAATCGAGGGGTCGGTGAGGGTATGGCAGTACATCTCAGCTGGAATCGTCTCTGGAATCTCTCCCATCACCGCTTGATCGTAGGCCCGCTCCAATTGGCTAAAACTCTCATCTAGATGGAGCGTTCCGGCAAAGGCTAATTTTGGATCTATACCGGACTTAAATCTTGGTAAACGCTTTAGCAACATATTTATCTTGATCTGTGAACCTTCCAGGCTCGAGCGATGCTCCACTTTGTTTGAGACAAATTCGGGTGCAGCATTGGAGAGGAAATATCTTGCTTCAAACTTGCGATTATTGATGTCAGTGACAATCACGCCACTTTCGTCGGCATCAATATCGACAACGCGCGCCGAACATTCAATCTCAACCCCGCGCGCTAAAGCGGCTCGCTCAAGTTCTGCCACAAGGGCTCCCATGCCACCTTGAGGTACTTTCCATTCGCCGGAGCCATTACCGATCACGTGGTACAAGAAACAGATATTCGCCTGTATTCCAAATGCTGATGAGAGCGTTCCGATCAATCCATCCGTCAAAATCACGCCTCGGACAAGATCATTCTTAAACTTCTCCGTTATCACGTGGCCTATGGGGTTTTCAATTAATTGGTCCCAGAGCTGCGGCATGGCAATTTGAGTGCTCAATTCGGCGCGACTTTTCAAAGGTTGCAACATAGATGGCGCAATTCGCTCCGCGAATTTTGCAACTTCGCCATAGAACTCACGCCATGAATTCGCCTCATTATCATCGCCCGTTAGATTGCGAAATGAATCGGCGGTCTGGCTATCCCACTCTCTTGAGACCAAGAGCCCTTGAGATTGATTTGGAGTATACGAAGAGACTTTCCTAGAGAGCGTTTTGAAATTTAGCCCCAGCTCTTTGATTATTTGGTCTGGTAAGAGCGATACCAAGTACGAGTATCTAGATAATCTCGCTTCGTAATCTTCAAAGGCTTTCACACTTTGAGAGGCGCCACCGATTCGCTCTTGCGCCTCTAGCACCAATACTTTCTTACCCGCTTTGGCCAAGTAATTTGCGGCAACCAATCCATTATGTCCAGCTCCTGCGATGATCGCATCGTACTTACGGACCTGGTTCATGATTAGCTAAGCGACTTAACCATTCGATTAACTGCCTCAGCCAGGACTGACTCGCTGGTTGCTAGATTTATTCGAACAAACTGGCTGCCAGTCGGTCCATAGATATGTCCAGCATTGAAAGCGACGCGCCCTTTTGCCAGGAAAACTGCGGCGGGATCTGCTCCTAAATTAAGGGCTGAAACATCCACCCAAGCCAAATAAGAACATTCAGGGATCTGATATTGGGCTGCCGGTAGATGGGTATCGAGCAAAGTTTTTAGGTAGTGCGCATTTGATTCGATCGTAGAGATTGCGGCATCTAACCACTGCTCACCTTTATCAAAGGCAGCAACCGCAGCAAAGGCACCGAGTATCGATGAGCGGAAATGAACTGCCATCGGCATCTTTGCCAGAACTTTATGATTCGCTTCGTTCTGTGTGATGATAATTGCAGATTTCAAACCAGCAATATTAAAACCCTTGCTTGCGCTAGTTACGCAGTATCCGACTTCTGCAGCATTTTGGTTGACTGATAAGAAAGGCACGAATTCCTTACCCGCGAAGGTAAGTGGTGCATGAATCTCATCGCTAATGACAACCACGCCATATTGTTTTGCTAGATCTGCCAATTTAGCCAATTCTTGCTTAGAGTAAATTCGTCCCAAGGGATTATGCGGATGGCAGAGCGCATGCACCTTTACGCCACTGGCATATTGCTTTTCAATGTTGGCAAAATCGATCTGCCAATCCAAGCCTTCGCGGATAAAAGGCACATCCACCAGCTCTAATTGCGTCTCATTAATCCAGTTATAGAAATTCTGATAGATCGGTGAGTTAATTAGGATTTTGTCACCAGGCTTGGTGGTAACTCTGAGCACCTCCACCATACCGATTCCTACATCGCCGCATAGGCGGACATAATCTGGATTTAAATCCCAATTCCAGCGACGTTTGGCAAAACCAGCAAAAGCCTTACCCAACTCGGGAATCGATCCGAGGTAACCAAGATCCGAATGCTCGACCATCTCAACTAGCACTTCTTTTATCGGATCGGCTATCGGGAAATCCATCTCTGCCACGAAGAGAGGTAATACATCTGAGGGGAATCCCCGCCACTTCTCGCTTCGGTGAGTTCGCATTTCTGCAAGCGAGAGCGCTTCGATTTTCACGCTAAGAGAGTAATACAAATATTAACTTTTATCACATTTAATGAAGAAAAATTTCAATCAAGCGCGATATTGCGGGTTGAATTTCGCACTATCAACGATGTGGGCAGAGTCAAATCAGGCATATCTGCATCGGGCTTCTTTAGTTTTTCCATGATCGACCACGCTGCCATCTCACCCAACATCTGGACTGGTTGCTCGATAGTTGTTAGATCAAAGTATTCGGCCATCTCATGATTATCGAAACCCACTATAGAAATATCATCTGGCACCTTTAATCCATGTCGTTTTATGGCATGAATTGCGCCAATCGCCATCTCATCAGATTCGCAGAAGATTGCGGTTGGGCGATTACGTTTCGCTAGAAGTTCTCCCATCGCCTGCACCGCAGTTGCCGCCTGGAAATCACCGATTACTTCATGCGCCGGGTCAAACTCCAAACCACTCTCCTCTAAAACTTGCAGGAATCCAGTTTTTCGATTCCGGTTCACTGGAAAATTAAATGGATCCATATCCACTCCACCGATTAACCCGATTCGTTTATGGCCTTGATTTACTAAATGTTGGGTTGCAGTTCTTGCGCCAGCGACATCATTTATTCGAACGCTTGCCACTCTTGGATCGCCAGTTCCGACCAGTGCGGTTGGGATATCCAAATTCAATATCGATTGGAACTCCTCCTCATTTAGTGGAACCGCAATCGAAATCAATGCATCAATTCGACCTTTGAGATACTCCTCTTTGAATACCCGATCTCTATCTTCAATTTGGTTGATGTTATAGACCAGGAGATCTAATCCCGCCTCACTTAGAGCTTGCTCCGCACCTTGGATAACTTTCGCAAAATACCAACGGCTTAGAAATGGAGCGATAACTCCCACGCTATTGGCTCGCCTTGGCTCGTGAACTTTCGAGCTATTGATTCGGTAATTTAATTTCTCGGCAGCGCTTAAAATCTTGGCTCTGGTATCTGGATTTACATGCTGCATATCCCTTAGGGCACGAGAGACAGTTGCAGTTGAGACGCCGGCTTCGCGGGCCACATCCTTGATACCTGCCATCTCGCCTCCAAGGAAGAATCCAGTAACCGGTTTTCGGTGCTGAAGTTTTAATTGCAAATAATTGCAAATATCTGCAACAATTCTGCAACAATCCCGCAATAAGGCTCAAAACGTACTACCTGTTTCAGCATTTAAGAAGGGGCTCCTTTGATTACAGAGCGCAGAATGCGAAGCGTCGTCAAGGAGATTGCCCTTTTAGATCAGCGCTTTGCGCCAATTATTGAGAGCTCACCGCTTTGCGATCTGGGCATCGGAAACCCGCAAGAGAGCCACTTTGAATCCCTAGTCTCTTCGGTAATTTCGCAGCAACTAGCAACTGCAGCTGCTCGCACGATCCGAAATAGGTTTTATAACGAATGTGGCAAAGTCACGCCACGAAGAGTTAGCGCGTTGTCCCACGAACAATTACGGGGTGTTGGACTATCTGCGGCAAAGGCTAAGACGATTGTTGGCCTTGCTAATGCATCAATCACCAAAGAGATTGATTTCAACCGTCTTCATGAGATGTCGGATAGCGAGGTATACCGAAAACTGACGTCACTTTGGGGAATTGGACCTTGGACCGTCGATATGTTCATGATGTTCCAACTAGGCAGGCTCGATATCTGGCCCACGGGAGATTTAGGAGTACGACGTGGCTGGGAGCGAATCCATAAATTAAAGGATGAGATCACGCCAGCCAAGTTGGAGTTACGGGGCGAGAAATTCCGCCCACATCGCAGCGTAGTTGCTTGGTACTGCTGGAGAGTCGTAGATAACTAGCGCGGTTCAAGAATCAAAGAGACCGAGTTGATACACCATCTTTGATCTGTGGGAACATCGAAGCCTTCACCTTCAAATACATGTCCTAGATGTGAGTTGCAGTTGGCACAACGGACTTCAGTGCGCACCCGTGGTGCTAGCGAATGATCCTCCAACAAAATCACGGCATCATCAGTGGTGGGCGCATAGAAGGATGGCCAGCCACAGCCGGAGTGAAACTTGGTTTCGCTTCTAAATAGCTCCGAATTGCAGGCCTTGCATTTGTAAACTCCGACAGTTTCGGTATCGGTGTATTCGCCAGTAAATGGTCGCTCCGTGGCGCCTTTACGTAACACTTGGTAAGAAAGCGGATCTAACTTAGCTTTCAACTCTGCTTCATCGATTGATGGATAGGCGACTCCCGTAGATGAATGGCAGTCATAACCATTTGGATTCTTCTCTAAATATCTTTGATGGTATACCTCTGCGCGCCAATATTTATGCGGTTTAGCGGATTCGATCTGAGTAACAATTGGACCGATTCCCTCTTTTGCCAAAGTTTTGCCGTAGACCTTTGCGGCATTGAATGCGAGCGCCTCTTGCTCGGGGTTGGTGTAAAAAATCGCGCTTCGATATTGAGTTCCGATATCGCCACCTTGTTTGTTTAAGGATGTCGGATCATGCATAGTGAAGAACTCTTCAAGCAAACGTTGATATGAGATGGTCTGCGGATCAAAAACCACTTCTACCGTCTCAGCATGGTTGGTCTTACCGGTGCAGACCGCCTCATAACTGGGATTATCTGTGTGGCCACCCATATAGCCAACTGAAGTCTCAATCACTCCTGGCAGGTTCCAGAACCTACGCTCAGCGCCCCAGAAGCATCCGGTGGCAAAAAATGCTCTCTCCATCTTTGCTCTGAAAACTCCAAATCTCTTGCGATCGCCGATTAAGAATCTCTTCATCTGCAATTAATTCTTTCATCTAATACGATAAGACCTGAAATCGAGATCGAAGGATGGAATTTTTGCCCTCGTAGCTCAGGGGATAGAGCACGGCCCTCCGGAGGCCGGAGCACAGGTTCGAATCCTGTCGAGGGCGCGTCACATTTGCGATAAATCACGCTTTTTTCCGCCAGCCACTCTTGTAACGAATTGATAACTAATAGAGAATAGCGCGTTGGTCTGAAATTTACCGAAGTAGCGAAGGATGGTTGACGCATGGATTGGCGACATCAAGCGGCATGTCGTGATGAGGATCCTGAGCTCTTCTTTCCGGTCGGAAATACCGGACCTGCCATCACCCAGATCGAAGAGGCGAAGAAGGTCTGCATGCGCTGCTCGGTAAGGGAGGCCTGTCTGCAATGGGCGCTGGAATCTGGGCAGGATGCTGGCGTCTGGGGTGGGCTATCCGAGGATGAACGTCGTGCGATGAAGCGTCGCGCCGCACGCAATCGCGCTCGCCTAGCCGAGCTTAACCGCCAAGATAGTTAGTTAACGAATCTCAAAGTGAACCTGTGCGCAGGTTCCGGCAACTTTAATCTCTCCATCACTTAAAACTCTATTGCTGATCTCCAAACTGCCATGTAATTCACTCTCAGTAAGAGTGCGAACTATTTGAAGTCCTAGATTGGAAGAGTCGCTAAGTTTGAAATCTGCAGGTAGGCCGCTGCCATCATCCTCTACTTTGATAAGGCAACTACCACCGGTGCGAGAGAAGATCACATCAACCTTACTTGTGCTCTTGCCATGTTCGATGGCATTTGCCACCAACTCGGTAATAATCAACGCAAGTGGCGTGGCAACTTTGGGATCTAAGGCTCCGATGGAACCGCGCCGCTTAACTGAAATCTGATTTGCGCTGGTTGGGGTTCGGGAGGCTATCTCCACGGCATGACCAATCACTGAATCGACCACCGCATCAAAATCCACTTGGTCTTTCCCGCTCGCCGAGAGCGTTTCATGGACCAAGGCAATGGAAGAGATACGGCGCTCTGCTTCATCTAGGGCGCCTTGGGCACTCGGATCTA
This sequence comes from uncultured Actinomycetes bacterium, assembly GCA_964654815.1. Taxonomy (GTDB): domain Bacteria; phylum Actinomycetota; class Actinomycetes; order Nanopelagicales; family Nanopelagicaceae; genus ZLKRG08. The sequence continues at coordinate 34,132 of CAZZLH010000007.1, read as the reverse complement.
CTACGCGTCTAGATTGCAAACGCAATAAGGCCGATACGGTCTGCAGGTTATTTTTAACTCTATGGTGAATCTCCTTGATGGTGGCATCTTTTAAGAGCAAATCCCGCTGGCGCCGTCTAATCTCAGTCACGTTGTAGAGCAGCACGACTGTGCCAATACGTAAACCACTCTTCAATAGCGGTAATAAGGTCAATTCGACTACGCCACCGCGGCTCTCTAATTCGATCTGCGTTACCGCGTTCTCTCTAACTTTTTGAATCAACGCTTCCGCTGGTTCATCGGAAATCTCACTCGCCACTTCTACCAATGAGAGACCCTCTAATTCGCTCTCCCAACCCAAACGACTAAATGCGGTTCGGCCATTTGGGCTTGCGTAGATAATCTCGCCATTCTTATTTAATCTGATGAAACCATCGCCTACTCGAGGCGAGGGATTTAGCGAAGAGATGGATAACGTATACGGGAAACTTCCCTCCCCAATCATTTCAAGTAATTGTTGTGCAATCTCTTGATAAGCGCTCTCCAATCGACCAGTGCTTCTGACTGCATCTGGGTTTCGATGGCGGGCAATCTGAGCAATCACCTCTTGTTTGAAGCTAATAGGAAAATGCTCTATACCTTTACCGGTTTCTAATTGATCTACCTCATCCCCGATGAAATCTCTGGGGAAAACTGTGGCAGCTGTGGCAGCGCGAACTTGTGCGATTGCCACATATTTCTTTGCAGTTGTAGGCACCCAAAGTGCTAGATCCGCAAAACTTAGATCTGCGATTAATTGCCAATCTGCCGCAATATTCTTTAAGTGATCAAGCGCATCGCTACTTAAATTAGTGCGCCCATGTATCAGCTCATCTATCTGCTTCATTAGAGCCAGTCACCTATTTGATGTTCGATCTCATCTGGTGCGTACCAGGAGAGTTCCTCGCCATCTTGCGAATACAAGAGTGCAGCTACTTGGGCAAATTTGATGGCAACTGACTCACCATTTAATTGATCATCATTGAGATCGACTGCGAGCACCAATCCATGCTCTCCTTGATTCAGTTCTAAGGAATCTTCCGCCGCTAGTAGGCTGATTAAATGCTCTCGCGCCTCTTCATCAATGCTTGAATCAAATTCAAATTGTGCGGGGGTCAAATACTCCGAGAATAGAACCTCGCTGGTCAGGAGTTCTTTGACCTGTGATGGTGAAGCAGCCACATAAACGCGCACTAGGCAAGGTTAGCGATGGCCTTTCGCGCAGGCGAATTAGCTGCAATCTCCAGTAATGCGCTCTTGGCATACGATGCCGCTTCGAAAGATTTCCAATCTAGTGGAATCAACTTAAATTCAAACCTCGGATATTCGGCCTTTATTTGTTGGAGCCAAGATTGCTCGATTTTGGAGCGCGTTACGAAGTTAAGTAGCACCGACACAGGGGTGAAAGTGAGCTCCTTGAGTCTATTCAAAGTATTGCCCGAGACTCGAGCTACCAGATAAACCTGATCGGCTGTGGTCAAAAGCGGATGTGTTAATTGGGTGCCTAGATCAAATACAAATTGCTCACATCTGCGATTTAAATTCTCCAGCCGAGGTAGACCTTGGGATGCTCGAAGGTTCTGCGTGACATTCTCAAATCGGTGCTCAATACGATGAAGCCCGAATACGGTTGCTAAATCCGATTGACTTGGCGTTAAGTCAATTAGATCAACCTGCCGTGACTTAGCTTGTTCAAAGGCGTAATTGATTGCAAGCGAAGTAGTGCCTACCCCGCCCGAGAGTCCTACAAATGCACTCACTCTTGCGCCAGCGCTCTCAAAATTAAATTGTGGCTGGATTTTCTCTGGGGCCAACATGCCAGCTAACTCTTCAATACTGAATGTACGATCAATCAACACGGTTTTGCCATGGAAATTTATATTACGCGAAGTTATCAACGTAACATCTCCCCTTGCTTCAGCCGCTTTGACTTGTTGCATCGATACCCCACGGCCAACCAACTCCCCATTGATCGCTGAAATTGCCTTTAAAGCTTTCGACTCTAGTTCGGCATCTGCGATGAAAGTTAGATATTTAGCCATGATTTGCCACTACGACCATTCGGCCCTGTCGAGTGGCATCTAAGGCTCTCTCCACAAAGTCATTAGGGATCGCAACAGTCACGATGGTGGCGCCACCGATATTCTCACTGCGTCGGTTTAGATCGACTATGTAAACACTCTCGATCACCAATTCACTCGGCGTCAATTCACGGCTACCGTCAACATTGATAACTTGATAGAGATTGACTAGATCACCGATCTTTATCGAGGCTGGTAGATCCGGCATCGCCACTGCGAATGAGAGTAATTTGACCTTGCCAAAACCTCCAATGCCATCGATTTGGGAGTTGCTATCTGCCAGAGAATTTAAATTCAGATACTCACCTGCTGCGATAAATCTTGAGAGCGAGAGGCCTACTGGGCTCTGCGCACCAGGCAGGTAACCCGCCGCGCTCTTGGCCAAACTGGCTTTGGCTAGTTTGAAGTCAGTGACATCGACCAGGTGGCCTGGGGTTAGATTTCTAGTGGCGATCCAATAGCTCTCTCGATTATTTGAGATAAAGGCAAGGGCAAAGGCTGATAGGAATGCGGCAGCTATTAAGGTAATTGCCAATACATTTTTGATTTCAATCCGTGATTTCATTGCAGCAGAGTAGAAATCTAAGCGTGGCGCTTTCACTCCACATGAACAATCCAACTTAAGTATTATCGAAGTTGGACCAAAGATTTGATGATTTAGCCCTCTATGTATCAGAAATTTGGGGCATGACCACATCATTGCAATTAAAGAATCAACCTAAAATCTCAAGTGATTTACAGAATCTCGAATATGCAGTAGCGGCACTCGGATTATCTCCAGTTGATGAAGGGGAAGAATTTGTGCAGCTTCCTTATCTTTACAAGATCTCATCGCTCTACACCGAGGATTATGAGCCGGGTTTTGCCCCAGTTCCGACCTCTGCCTCAGAGTTACCAGAACTAAGTACTTGGAGTAAGCGATTTGTTATCGGAGTGCTTGAAATCTGGGCCGGCAAAAGACCTGCAGCTCAACTAGCACGTTGGTGCCATCCCAAGATTTATGAGGAGCTAATGGCTTCTACTTCGTATCAAAGGGAGGTTGGCAAGATAAGAAAGCTTCACATTCAAGAGCCTTTAGATGGTCTCTGTGAGTGCATCGCTACGATTCAATTTAAGAAACGGGTGCGATCTATGGCGCTTCGATTTGAAGGTGTCGATCACAAATGGCTCTGCACCGATTTGCAATTAATTTAGGCAGCGCCGTGGCAGCGCTTGAATTTCTTCCCTGAACCGCAGGGGCATGGAGCATTTCTAGAGGTCTCGCTACTTCGAACCACTCCAGTCTCATCCGCTGCCGAATAAGAAAGTGGTTGTGGTTTTGGCGCATCTAGACCGCCACCCTGAACCTGTTGGGTCTCAACGGTAACCTCTACATTGAAGATAAAACCAGCAATCTCTTCCTTAATGCCATCCATCATCGCTGCAAATAAGTCGTAACCTTCGCGTTGGTATTCAACTAAAGGATCACGTTGGGCCATGGCGCGAAGCCCGATTCCCTCTTGGAGATAATCCATCTCATACAAATGATCGCGCCACTTTCGATCGAGCACTGAGAGCAGAACTTTTCGTTCTAATTCACGCATAACCTCTGGAGTCATTGCAGCTTCCCGCTTCTCATATGCGGCAAGTGCATCCTCTACCACCCGAGCGGTTAGGAATTCCGCATCCATTCCAGCGCGACCACCCACTTCGCGTTCGAGATCTGCCAAGGTAAATGAGATCGGATAGACCGCTCCAAGCGCAGTCCACAAGGTATCTAGATCCCAATCTTCCGCATATCCCTCGGCGGTAGCACTTTGAATGTAGGCGGTGATGGTGTCGGTCAGGAATTGCTTAACTTGCTCTGAGATATCGCGACCTTCCAGTACTGCACGGCGCTCTTGATATATGACTTCGCGCTGCCGGTTCATGACATCGTCATATTTCAAAACATTCTTGCGAATCTCGAAATTCTGCGCTTCTACTTGGGTCTGTGCCGACTTAATGGAATTTGAGACCATCTTTGATTCGATTGGCATGTCCTCTGGAATACCAGCTGCGGTGAGAAAACGCTCTACCATCGCAGAGTTAAAACGGCGCATCAAGTCATCTTGCAATGAAAGATAGAAACGTGATTCGCCGGGATCACCTTGGCGCCCCGAACGACCACGTAACTGATTATCGATGCGTCTAGATTCGTGGCGCTCGGTACCTAAAACATAAAGTCCACCAAGTGCCACTACCTCTTCGTGGCCCTCTTTTACCGCCGCCTTCTGTTTTGCAATCTCATCCGCCCATGCCGCTTCATATTCAATTGGGTTGTCGACCGGTGAAATACCTCGGCGTTGAATCTCAAAATCTGCCATGAACTCGGGATTACCACCGAGCATGATGTCGGTTCCGCGTCCGGCCATATTGGTTGCGACTGTGACCGCACCCTTTACACCAGCACGAGCGATGATGGCTGCTTCGCGTTGGTGTTGTTTGGCATTTAACACCTCATGTGGCACGCCACTTTTCTTAAGCACGGCAGATAGCTCTTCTGATTTTTCAACACTTACTGTGCCGACTAGGACTGGTTGACCTTTGCGATAACGCTCGACGATATCCTGCGCAACGGCGTGGAATTTGCCCGCCTCTGTCTTATAAACCAAATCTGGTTGATCCAAACGCATCATCGGACGATTTGTCGGAATAGGCACTACACCCAATTTGTAGATCTGCATGAACTCTGAGGCTTCGGTCATCGCGGTACCGGTCATACCTGAGAGCTTTGAATATAGGCGGAAGTAGTTTTGTAGTGTGATGGTCGCAAGAGTCTGATTCTCGATTTGAATCTCAATCCGCTCTTTCGCCTCCAAAGCCTGATGCATACCTTCGGAGTATCTGCGGCCGGCCAAAATGCGTCCCGTATGTTCGTCTACGATAAGTAGCTCGCCATTCATTACTACATAATCTTTATCGCGTTTGAAGAGCTCTTTGGCTCTAATCGCATTATTTAAATAACTGATCAAAGGCGTATTGGCCGATTCATAGAGATTGCCGATTTGAAGTAACTCTTCTACCCGCGTGATTCCCGCCTCTAGGATTCCGGCAGTTCGCTTCTTCTCATCCACTTCATAATGCACATTGCGTTCGAGTTTTTGGACTAAATTAGCAAATTCCACATACCACTTGGTCGGCTTATCGGCAGGGCCTGAAATGATCAAAGGTGTTCTGGCTTCATCAATCAGAATTGAGTCGGTCTCATCAACAATCGCAAAATTATGTCCGCGCTGAACACAATCCTCTAGTGACCAAGCCATATTGTCACGAAGGTAATCAAAACCAAATTCATTATTTGTTCCGTAAGTGATATCGGCTAAATAGGCTTCACGTCTCTCTGCTGGGGTCATTGCAGCGAGAATCACGCCAACTTTCAGACCCAAGAAGCGATGGACACGTCCCATCCATTCTGAGTCACGCTCTGCCAGATAATCATTTACGGTGACCACGTGAACACCTTCACCGGTGAGCGCATTTAGATATGAAGGAAGGGTCGCAACCAACGTCTTACCTTCACCAGTTTTCATTTCGGCGATATTGCCCTGATGTAGCGCAGCGCCACCCATGATTTGAACATCGTAATGTCGCTGACCTAAGGTGCGAACTGCCGCCTCACGCACCACTGCAAAAGCCTCTGGCAGAAGATCATCTAGATCTTCGCCATTTGCAAGGCGGGTTTTGAACTCGCTGGTCTTTCCCTGCAATTCTAAATCGCTTAACGCGGAGATTGTGGGTTCGAAGGAGTTGACCTGATCAGCGATCTTGGCGAGCTCTTTGAGAATTCTTCCTTCGCCTGCACGAAGAATTCGATCCAGAATCGTCATTACTCACCTCTCCAATTCACCGCCCTATGTTAAGGGTCTGCGCCACGCAAGCGGTAATCGCCCGATTCGCTCTAATACCACTGGCAAATATGGCGCGTTTTGCCTCTAAAAGCGTGGCACCTGAAGTCACTAAATCATCAACTAAAAGTATCTCCCGATTTAAATCTTTAAAATCACCGCTTCCTCCCTGTTCGGAAGATTCGCTTAGTTTCGCTTTGAATTCAAAAGCACCTGAGATATTTCTGCTGCGGTCGGCGGCATTGAGCCTACTTTGATCCAACAAGGTTCGATTTATTTTTAAACCCGTCAAAATAGGCACTCCACTTCTAATCGAAAGTTGCTTGGTAATCTCAAGGATAAAATCTCGTCCCCGTTTTCTGTTGGCACGTTTGGATCCCGGAATCGGCAGAAGTACCGCATGTCTTAGGATGGAACTAGGTAAGCGCCGAAGACAATTGTGAAGTGCATCGATGATCAGCTCATCAGCTAGACGTACCGAATCCTCTTTAGCGCTAAGTAGAATTGATTTGGCTGTGCTTGAGTATCTGATTGATGAATAAACCTCTAGGTCGCCAAAATTCTGGCGATAAAAATGGGGATGCCAGATCTTCCGGCATTGCGAACAGACTTCGATACCTAATTTGTTACATCCAAAGCAGTGAACCGGAAAGAGTAATTCACGTAGAGCTTTAAGTTCTGTGAGTACTGGGGCCACTACCCCATCGTGCTAATAAAGTTGGTTCAGAACTTAAGTGGGATCAAACGCTGTGGAATTTCACCACCAGCTTGTCTTGGAAGAGTTACGACGAAATTAGCGCCTTGGCCAGGTTTACCGAAGGCCTCCAATTCACCATTGTGAAGGCGCGCATCTTCCAAAGCCATAGAGAGACCAAGACCAGTGCCGCCACGAATTCGAGATCTTGAGGGATCTGCGCGCCAGAAGCGATCGAAGACGCGTAGCGCGGTCTCCTTATCAAAGCCGACGCCATAATCTCGAACGCTAATTGCGACCGCCTCTAAATCATGTTTTATTGTCACTTTAATCGGCTGGCCTTCAGCATGGTCAATGGCATTACTTAGCAGATTACGCATGATGCGCTCGATACGTCGAATGTCTCCTTTGATGTAGACCGAATCAGCTGGTCTATCTAATTCAATATGGACTCCCAAGTCGCCCGCGAGAATTCGAGCATCATCAATGGTCTTGGCGACCAACTGGCAGAGATCAAACTCAACCGGTTCCAACACCGCTACTTGAGCATCGAATCTACTAATCTCCAAAAGATCTTCCAGCAGCTTCTCGAATCTCTCTAACTGCACCATCATCAATTCGACGCTGCGCTGAATAGCAGGATCAAAGCTTTCACGTTGAGTATCAATTACGGCGGCAGCCATTTTTAGAGTAGTCAATGGAGTGCGAAGTTCGTGGGTCACATCGCCAACGAATCTTTGTTGTACGTGAGAAAGATTCTCAAGTCGGATAATTTGAGTTTGCAAGGAGTTTGCCATTTCATTGAATGCGCTACTTAATCGGGCAATCTCATCCTCTCCCTGCACATCCATTCGTTTGCTAAGTTGACCGGCAGCCAAGCTCTCCGCAATCATCGCCGCCTCTTTAACCGGTCGGACCACCTGTCGTGTCACAAACACAATAAGCAACATAATCAAAACTATGAGCGCTAATCCGGTTCCTAGCAATGAGTTTCGCACAACTTTGATGGCGCGTTCCTGATTGGTCAAGTTATAGAGCAGATACATTTCGTAGTAACCGGCATCTGGCACTAGGAGCTTTATGCCAACAATCACCACTTCTGAGGAAAGCCCAAAGGTATTTACGATTTTATGGAATTTATATTGAGTGGTGGAGCTCTGCTGAACCTTGGCTCTGATCTCTTCTGGAATCATGCTGGCGGAAAGGTAAGGCGAGATTGTGGTGTAGTTATGTTTTACCACCGAGGTGCCAGGAGCTGGAATGAAGAGTAAGTAAGGGGCGGTATTGGTAGTCGTACCAAATACGCTGCCATCGGTAGATAGATTATCGATGGCCTGTCTGATGGCCTTTGGCTCATTGCCTGCCAGCAGAAATTGGTACTGCAGCGCATAGACGATTGCTTTGGTATCAGAAATTGAAGAGTCTAATTTAACGCCTTTGATGCCATTGGCTAACTGGTTATATAAAGCAGTCCCTGCGATTGAGGTCGCTGCGATTGAGAGTAATGCAGTCGTTAATACCACTCGTGCGGCTAACGAATGGCGTAGCCAACGAGTCAACCTCATTTTTGGCTGGTAGAGCCAGCTCTGTAACCAACGCCTCGAACCGTTAAGACAATCTCCGGCTTATCTGGATCTAGCTCTACCTTGGAACGAAGGCGTTGTACGTGCACATTTACCAGACGAGTATCGGTCGAGTGGTGATAGCCCCAAACCTCACTAAGGAGCGCTTCGCGAGTGAAAACTCGTCCAGGCTCCTTGGCAAGCGCAGCTAGCAATTCAAATTCCAACCTGGTCAGCAGAATCTTCTTTTCGCCGCGAGTCACCTCATGAGCAACCATGTCTATTTTGATGTCACCAATATAAATCTGGCCAGTGGTTGGAAGAGTGGCGCGGCGCAATCTGGTACGAATACGAGCTACCAATTCAGAGGGATGTCTAAATGGTTTTACGATGTAATCGTCTGCGCCAGCTTCGAGCCCTGCAACCACATCTTGAGTATCGCCTCTTGCGGTCAACATGACGATTGGCACCATTGATTCATTGCGTATCTGCTTGCAGACCTCAACGCCATCGATGCCTGGAAGCATCACATCAAGTAGGACTAAATCAGGTTTGGTTTCGCGAAAAACGTTTAGCGCTTCATCGCCTCTAGCGACCATCTCAACATCGATGCCGGCACCGGTAAGTACGATGCCGAGCATCTCTGCTAAGTCTGGATCGTCATCGACGACAAGCACTAAAGTCATTAACTACCGTGTTCCCAAGAGTTGAGATAGAGCTCTTGAGCTGGAGTCAACACATCTACTGCGCCGCCCATGCTCGCTAGCTTCAATCGTGCAACTTCCTTATCAATCGCAGTCGGAACATTATGTACGCCAGGTTTTAGATTCTTTGCCTCTTTAACTAGGTACTCCGCAGTCAAAGCCTGATCTGAGAAGGATAGATCCATGACAGATGCTGGGTGGCCTTCAGCAGCGCCAAGATTTACCAAGCGACCCTCTGCCAGTAGCAGAATGCGATTGCCATTCTTAAGTACATATTCATCGGTCTGATGGCGCATCTTGGCATTCTTCTTGGCTGCATGTTGTTCCAGCCAGGCGACATCGATCTCCACATCAAAGTGGCCAGAGTTGGCGAGAATCGCGCCATCCTTCATCACTTGGAAATGCTCCTCGCGAAGCACATCGCGATTTCCGGTTACGGTGATGAATACATCACCAATCTTTGCCGCTTCGGTCATTGGCATTACGCGGAAGCCCTGCATCATCGCATCTAGCGCCTTTGTTGGGTCGATTTCGGTGACGATCACATCTGCACCTAAACCGCGAGCGCGCTCTGCCACGCCCTTGCCGCAATAACCGAATCCTGCAACCACCAAAATTCGTCCTGCTAATAAGAAATTAGTTGCGCGGAAAACTGCATCAAGGGTTGATTGGCCAGTTCCGTAGCGATTATCAAACATGTGCTTGGTATCGGTATCGTTAACGGCAATCATCGGGAATTGCAACGCGCCATCCTTTGCCATTTGATTTAGGCGGATCACACCGGTGGTGGTCTCTTCACAGCCACCTGCAATATTAGGTATCAATTCTTTGCGAGTGGTGTGCAAGGTATTTACCAAATCGCAACCATCATCGAATACCTGATGCGGTTGGATGTCTAGCGCGGCATTGATATGGGCATAGTAGCCATCGCGATCGATGCCATTACGTGCAAAGACGCTGATTCCATATTCATAGACCAGCGCTGCAGCTGTGTCATCTTGGGTTGAGAGTGGATTTGAGGCACAGAGCGCGATCTCAGCGCCACCTGCCTTCAACACTCGCATCAAGTTTGCGGTCTCAGTTGTGACGTGCATGCAGGCTGCGATGCGAACGCCATTGAATGGTTTGCTCTTTTCAAATCTCTCACGAATCTGGGCTAAGACCGGCATATTTCGCTCGGCCCACTCGATGCGCTTCTTGCCCTCAGCTGCTAACGCTGGATTGGCAATATCGTGACGTAATGAGGTCGTCGTAGACATTTAATGCTCCTAAGGTTCAATTCAATTAAGTTTGATGATTTTTCTTTAACGGCGAGGCCTCGCGCAGGCCTTCAGTTTACCCTGAAAATGCGCAGAAGCTAGCTGCGGCCGCGAATGAGCGCCAACACTTCATCTCGAACTTGGGACATTTGGCTCTCGCTTTTAGCCTCGACATTGAGCCTTAGCAAAGGTTCGGTATTTGATGCTCGGACATTAAACCACCAGGTATCTGCATCTATAGTCAATCCATCAAGTTCATCTATAGAGATACCGGGCTTTGCACCATAAATCTCTTTGAGATTCGCCATGACAGCAAGACCATCTGCCACTTCAGAGTTGATCTCTCCACTTGCCACATACCTCGCGTAAGGTTTCAATAATTCGGATAACGATTTCTGGGTACTGCCAAGAGCTGCAATCGCATGTAGCGCTGCGAGCATCCCCGAATCAGCACGCCAAAAGTCTGTGAAATAGAAATGCCCTGAATGTTCGCCGCCAAAAACTGCACCACTCTCTGCCATCATTGCTTTAATATAAGAATGGCCTACTCGTGAGCGTAGAGGTTTGCCACCTGATTCTTCGATAACTTCGCGTACTGCTCGTGAAGAGATCAGGTTAAAGATAATGGGCGCACCTGGATGTTTTGCTAGTTCTCGCTCGGCAATCAAAGCGGTTAAAAGCGAGGGATTTACCGCCTCCCCCTTCTCATCAACCAAGAAGCAGCGATCAGCATCGCCATCAAATGCCAAGCCGATGTCAGCCTTCTTGGCCTTCACCTTTCGTTTAAGGTCCTTGAGATTCTCTTCATCAATTGGATTAGCCTCATGATTAGGAAAGGTGCCATCTAACTCGTAGTACATCTCGGTTACTTCAACATTTAAACGTTTGAAGACTGCTGGCGCGGTATGGCCCGCCATGCCATTTCCGGCATCAATCACGATTTTTAACTTACGGATATTGGAAAGATCAACAAGTTGCAAGAGATGATCAACATAGTCATCAAGCATCTCTTGCTGCGACTCTCTTCCGATCGACCTGGTTGAGACCGGAACGCCCTCGCGCACAAAGTTCTCAATCATTAGCAGGCCTGACTCTTTGCCGATTGGCCGTGCGCCACTTAGGCAGAGTTTTATCCCGTTGTATTGGGCCGGGTTATGGCTTGCAGTAAACATGGCGCCAGGCAGATTCAACTTGCCCGCGGCAAAATAGAGCATATCCGTGGAGGCCAAACCGATTCGAATCACATCAAAGCCTTGAGATGTAACTCCGGATGAGAAGGCATCGGCAAGTTCTGGAGAGGAGGGTCGCATATCCTCACCTATTACTACCGAGCCAGGTTCACGTTGTATTTCTAAGAATTTTGCAAAGGCGACTCCGGTAGAGAAAGCGAATTGCTTGGTTAGCTGGCTTCCCACCAAGCCTCTTATGTCATAAGCCTTAAAAATATTAGGGATCATGAACTTAATTGATCAAAGGAAGAAATTAGGAATTTGGAACCGAACGCAGATGGCCACGTCGACCGATGTTAGATTGATTCAAAAGCGGGCCTGTGGTGGCTTCATTGACCTCACGTTTTCCGACCTCGCGGACCGCATCGGCAATTGCCATCAAATCTTCGTCAGATGGACCAGCCTCTCCAGTATTTAGCTCTCTGCGGATTACCTGCCAACCATTTGGCACCGTTAATTTGCTACCGTGCAACTCGCATAAGTCATATGCGTGTGGCTCTGAATACGTGGCAAGTGGGCCAAGCACCGCAATTGACTCTGAGTAAACATAGGTCAAAGTCATCTCAGCCTTACGATGGCAGCCCGATCTAGAGCAATGGCGGCCTATCCGTTTACTCATGTGAGAAAAGTAGTGGGAATCGACTTTAGATTAAGGATTTAACACGCCGATATTGGCGGTTGGGACCGTGCTGCGAGTCAACACTGAACCATTGATTAAAGGTATGAAGCCGGTGCCACTTTGCGAACTTACGACTAGCGCTGCGGAATTATCGGCTGCAATCGAAGTTATTGCGATACCTAATGCACCTTGTGGCACTTTATAGGCCGCTATATCAGATGCATTTAACTTGCTCTTTACCTTCTTCCCGCCCGGAAGATAAACCTCAAGCGCAACCTCAATCTTGCTGCCTGTGACTATTAGTACCGGGTCTAGTCCAGTTATGGCCCAGGTACCGCGTTGCCCCTCTAATACCGGAGTGGCCCAAACAAAATCAGTCTTGTTCTTGGCTTTTACTCGGCTGTATACCGATGCCGCAATTGGTTGATCGGAGGAAATCTTCAAGCCAAATACTGAATTCTTGGTATCGACATCAAAGGAAATATCTCTAACGCTATCCGGATCAATTGAGCGATTATCTAATCCCACCGGGATATATCTGCCATCTGCTGAAATCAATTCGACTGAGATATTTGCACTTATCGCATTTGAATTTAAAACCCGAAGTACATGGGTCTTCTCAAGATTCAATGTATGTGAGACTGCTGGGATATACAGAGTTTTCCGCAGCTCATTCTGTGAATTTACTAAGTCTCCCCCGAGAGCGGTAAGTCCCTTGCCCCGTTCATCAACTAGATAGGCAGCCACGCGTCCGGAACGCGGCACAACTTGCAGCGCTACTGCCTTCGAACCTGGCGCTAACGTGACCAATGGGATATTTAAGGTCTGATTCTTCTTTACTGTGATGGCTTTCTTAAACGAAGGGCTCTCGCTGTAGACAGTTACATCCACTGTGGAATTGCTGAGGCCGCTATTGACCAATATCAATTGAGATTTGCTCGATACATCTGCACTGGCACCGACGAAGATCTGCTGAGTCTGCGGCGCCAGACAGGTGACGCCACCGGCCCAAATTCCCGATTTGGAGATCCAAGCGGTGGAATTAATACCCTCGCCCTCCACCAGAATCGAACCTGAATTGCTACTTATTCGAGTGGTCTTCGCCGGAATCAGTTTTACACTCTTACGTGAAAGGCTGCGCACTAATTTCTTGCTATTGGTTAAAGAGACCTGGAGTTGAGTCTGCCCACCTATATCAGGACAGACCACGGCTGGATAATTATCTGAATAAATTTGATCTCTGCCACCGAACTCCATCAAATTTCCAGCAGTGGCTACCAAACCAAATACCGCAAGAAGCACCACCAATCTGCGAATCTTCAAATTCTTCATTATGGCATTGCCCTATCGCGTCTACGTCTGCCGCCCGGTAGCGCCATAACGATGCTTACCAACACGAAGATGAACTGCAACGAAAGCCAACCGCGACGTGCAGTCCCGTCATGGATCAATAAGTATTCTCCACCCTTACTCAAAACGAATTCGGGAAGATTATTCTCGTTTGCCTGTTTTGGAATTAATTTGCCCGCACCAATTAATTGCCAACCCTTATCAAAATTCTCCGCTAAACGAATCTTGCCCGCCTTGGGCACTGAGAACTTTGCACTGATCTCATTGGTAGGCAGGGCAGAAACCTCGCCAGATGTGGAGGTGTAAACCAAACGATCAGAGAAACCAATCACGCGCCAAGTTACGCCAGCGCTTGTGGCAGAGTTTCGGGCAAAGCCACCCAAGCCATCAATGGTTCTGACCAATGTTGTAGGCGCTGGAGCTTTTACAAAGAGATATTTGATGCCATATTCTGCAAGCAGCAAACCACTATTAACCCCGCTACCATCAACTGCAGCACGTATCGCAGCCGCAATTTCAGGATTGGTAGCTGGCGCAACATCTGGATCCCCTAAATAAATATCTCTGCCACGGGCGATAAAGTAATTAATTGAGCCATCTGGCATTTTGCGGATCACCACAGTCTTATTTCCAGGATTAACGCCCAAGAACTCAGGTAGGACTCGAGTGGAGATAGTAGATAGCGGTGAGGGGGCGAAAATATTCCAAATTGCCGCAGTTGCAGTGTAAAGAACTGAGATAGTCAGCAGAAACGCAGCCAAGATGTGTCGGTAATTAACTGCAGATTTCTCCAAGTGAATTCGAATCTGATCTAAAACAATCGCTCCAGCAGATATTGCCGCAGCGGTAGAGATGGCAATAAAAGAACCGGTCCAAAGTGGATAACCAATCGAAGTACCTCGCGCCGGAAATGAGATTCCGGCAAGGAGTGATCCCAACGCCAAGAATCCGGCGCCTACGCCGGCAAAGTAACGGGCATTGGTTCGCGAAAAGATAGATACAAATAGCAGTGCGCTAATTGGACCAATCAACCACCAAGGGCTCGCGCCAACGCCGCCGGGATTTGAGAGCAGAGCCAAATTTGGACCGCCACCTGATAGCGCTAGACCTGGTTCTAAGAGAAACCTAGTTGGATGTAGAAGCGCTTCGGTCGAATAAGGCGAATTTATTAAGAATGGAATCGAGAGCAAGATGGCGCGATTCTTGATGCGCAAGATCAATATGTCTCGAGAGACGTGGGCATATTCGAAGATAGTTAGGCCCACAAAAAATAGCGCTAAAGCCAAGAAGTAGGGCAAAGAGAAGGCAACTGGGATTGCGAGGAATAATCCGATTTGAAAGATGCGCCGAATCGAGCTCTCCTCGATAGCCAAAGTTCCGCCCAAGAAGTTAAATGTAAGTGGCAGCGCAATCATTACTATCAATGTGCCAAGGCGTCCAGAATTGATAGTCGCTAATGCCACGGGCGAAACTGCATAAAGCGCGCCACCAAAAATCGCAAGCCAGATATGTTTGGTAATTCTTCGCAGCCAGATGAAAATTGCGGTGTAAAGCAGAATTGGTGCGAAGATAAAGAGCGCTGACACAAACAGCTGCGCGTTTCCAAAGGTGATAGTGCCAATAAGTGCAATCACTGCAATCCAACTTGGCGTAGCGCTGGAGCTACCTAGCGCAACTTGGTGCCACGACTCGGCGTATAGCTTCCAAAGCGCTGATACTCCCCTAGGCGTCTCTGGCAGCGCACCCCCCGCGATGACTCCGAATCTATTATGTGAGAGCGCTAAGCAATAGATAAACATAGCTAGGAACGCCGCTAAATCGGGGCGCTTTAGCAAAGCCCGCCAACTTCTATTCGTAGCTGGAGTTAAAAGATCTTCATCATCAGAGATTCCGCCATCTACGCTGGAGGCATCCGTGATTTTGGACTGAGTCGGAAAGAGCTTCTCTTGAATTCGATCTGTTAAAGAGTCAAGTGCGCTACGAATTTGCAACCAGCGCGAGGGCATAAATTGTGTTACCACTCGAGGCGAGACCAGACGATCTTCTTTTCGCCACTTTCGCCCGGCTCTTACTAAATCGGGACGGATAAATAATTGCGCCAGCGCCAGTAGCTCATCGGAGGCATACCCTGGTAATTTGGCAAATAAATAGCCAACTGCGCGAAACGCTGCCGCACCAATAACTTGTAACGAGATCAGTGGGAGCATCCACCAGGTTGAGTTGGTGAGCAATACGTAGGCAGCATTGCGACGATCAAGCAATAGTGGACGATGCAGAAAGGCTTCATCGACATCGACGCTTCTTCTTTCAGAGGCTGCTGCCTCTGCGTGATAGACCACAGCATCGGTGGTGACTAAAACAGTCTGCCCAGCTGTATGAACGCGCCAGCCAAAATCCACATCATCGCGGAAGAGATCAAGCTTCTCATCGAAGCCACCTAACTCTTCAAATACCGAACGTCGAATCAAGGCACCTGCGGTGCTTACGGAGAACACCTCTCTGGTTCCATCATGTTGACCTTGGTCGTATTCATCGACCTCTAAACCAGTCCATCTTGCGCCGTTTCTGGCGATACTCACGCCAACCTCAAGCAAATGAGTGCGATCATTCCAACCTAGAATCTTGGGTCCGACCATCGCGACATTTGGTCGCTCTGCTACAGCTGCCAATAACTTCTCAAGCGCTAATTGGTCAGGCGCACTGTCATCGTGCAATAACCAGATCCATTCATCATCGCTCTCACACGGTGGCAAAGTGGCGACTGCTTCAGCAACTGCAGTGCCAAAACCTTCACCGCGATCAATAGTTATGGATTTGATGCGAGCGCCACTTAGTAACTTGTTAGATCCATCGGTCGAACCAGTATCAACTGCGATGGTGCGATTTGGCGCTCTACTTTGAGAGGCAATTGCTGCGACCACTTTGGGCAACCAAACGGCGCCGTCGTGGACAACCAGAATTGCAGTCACCTGCGAGGACTTTAAATAGGTCATCAGGTGTAAGTCTTGGGGAAATCAGGGGAATTGGGAAATCTGTGCTGAATTTAAGCGGTGCGGCGCTTCAAGCGACGGCGTTCGCGCTCAGAGAGGCCGCCCCAGATACCAAAGCGCTCATCATGCGCGAGGGCATATTCAAGGCATTCAGCACGTACTTCACATGAGGTGCAGACTCGTTTTGCTTCGCGGGTTGAACCGCCTTTTTCGGGGAAGAAGGCCTCTGGATCGGTCTGAGCGCATAGCGCCCGCTCTTGCCAAGATAGCTCTACTACCTCGCCGGTCTCCAGTTGGATGCTTGGACCCTCT
This sequence comes from uncultured Actinomycetes bacterium, assembly GCA_964654815.1. Taxonomy (GTDB): domain Bacteria; phylum Actinomycetota; class Actinomycetes; order Nanopelagicales; family Nanopelagicaceae; genus ZLKRG08. The sequence goes on along the minus strand of CAZZLH010000007.1, from coordinate 17,448 downwards.
TGACGCATATAACTCCTTAGGTTCCTGAGATTCCTGAAGTTCCTGAAGTTCCTGGAATTCCTTGAATCTTGGGTGGTACTGACCGAATTACACTCGTGTAACTCCAATTCGTCAAGTCAATCCCAATAAATACCAGCAAAATATTTCCTGAATTCGTGGGGGCTCTTATCTACCTGAGTCCATGTTGGCGCTGATTTCTGCAACTTTTCGCAGAAAATTAACTAGAAAAGCTGCGTAATCTCCCCGTCTGGATCGACATACGCGTTGGTAATCGCCGAACCAGGGGTGAGAGTCGCGCCAATGTCGACAAATGAGTTGCGGATAATGCAATTTTCCGCAACTACCCCGTCAGAAATAATCGAACCTTCGATCTGGCAATCTCTCAATTTGCTGAGTGCGCCGATTGAGGTGCCCCCGGAGAATTCACCGGATAGGCCTTCGCTCATCGAAATAAAATCTTGGTTTCGGGAGGCGAATTTGTACTCATCAAGCGCATCGTTATCTGCTTTGCCTGCCACTAAATCTCGAGAACCTTGCAGTAAAGCGGCGGGCGTGCCTATATCAAGCCAATAAGAGCCATCAACGTAACCCATGATCTTCTGCCCCGCCAAGATTAATTCAGGAAATGTTTGACGCTCAACGCTAATCACTTGGCTTTCCGGAATTGATTCAATCACTTTACGATTAAAGAGATAACAACCAGCATTGATGGTATTGGTTATCGGATTATCCATCTTCTCTAAAAATGCAGTTACTTGGCCCTGGGCATCAATTGGCACACAGCCGTAAGCTCTTGCATCAGAAACTGGGGTTAAATGTAATGTGACATCAGCCTGATTATCCCTATGCAATTTTATTTGAGACTTCAAATCATGGGAACTTAGGACATCGCCATTGAAAATCACCACTTCAGCGGTATCAGCAGAGAGCTCATTAAATGCATTTCTAATTGCGCCACCAGTGCCGAGCGGCTCTCGCTCCACCGCATATTTGATCTCCATTCCCCACTTGGAACCATCACCAAAGTAAGGGATAAAGACATCTGATAAGTAAGCAGTCGCTAAAACGATGCGTTTGATTCCTGCGCGCCGCGCCATTGCTAATTGATGCTCCGTTACCGGCAAGGTGGCGATTGGCAGCATTGGTTTAGGTCGGGAGTTGGTCAGTGGGCGCAAACGGGTGCCATACCCACCCACCAGGAGAATTCCCTCAACCAAGTCGCGCCACCAACTCATCTATCTGTGCATCGGTTGCGGTCATGGCTATTCGCACAAATTTAGCGCCGGCTTCGCCATAAAAATTGCCGGGCGTGACCAAGATGCCGGATTTGGCAAACCATGAAACGGAATCCCAATCAGATTCATCTCTAGTAGCCCATAGGTAAAGCCCTGCCTCTGAGTGCAGAACGGAGAATCCATGTTTAGCGATCGCATTTCGTACTTTAACTTTTCGAGCGATATAGCGAGCGCGCTGTTCGGCAACATGTTTGTTATCGCTAAGCGCCGCCACCATAGCCTTCTGGACCGGAAGAGGCACCATCATTCCAGCATGCTTTCGCACCTCTAGAATCTTTGCGATCAGCGCCCTATCTCCGATCAACATCGCGGCCCGATACCCTGCCATCGAAGAGCGTTTGGATAGAGAGTGCACCGCCAAGATATTTCGGTTATCGCCGTTGGTAAGAGCGAGGATGGATTTTGGTGTGACATTCTCGCCGAATTCCAAATAGCACTCATCTGCTACCAATATGCCACCGCTTCTCGCCCAGCTGATGGCGCTTTGCAATTCTGCATCAGTACTTACCCGTCCAGTTGGGTTTGATGGTGAATTAACCCAAGCTAGATCATGATTAGTTGCCTTCGGCCAATTCGCTGCATCGAATCCAACTGCAATTGAGTTGCTCTTAGAAATCATCGATCCGACTAAATAGGTTGGATAGGCAATCTCCGGGTAGAGGACATTCTGACTTTCCAAGATGGTTGGTAACCAAGCCACTAGCTCTTTAGAACCAATTACTGGAAGGACTCCAAAGTCTCCCGTTGCACCTAGGGTCTCTCTCGCCCAATTTGCTATCGCACTTTGTAACTCTGGCGTACCTGCCGTTGTTGGGTATCGAGGCGAGTTAGATGCTTCGCGAAGCGCCTGCTGAATAAATTCTGGCGTGGGATCAACCGGAGTGCCTTGAGATAGATCAATCATTCCCGATGGGTGAGCTCTTGCAATCTCGCCATATGGTGCGAGCGCATCCCAAGGAAAATCTGGCAGCTTCAAGAATTCCCTAAAATGCCAAGTTATTTTTCAGGTATTTGTTTAACGAAATCAGGGTCATGATCGGTCTTGCCGACCTTAGCTGCGCCACCTGGTGATCCCAATTCGACGAAGAAAAGTGGCGCTTTTTCGCGAAACTCTTCATATTGACCCGGGACATCATCCTCGTAATAGATGGCCTCAACCGGGCAGACTGGCTCACAAGCTCCGCAATCCACGCACTCATCTGGATGGATATAAAGCATCCGATTGCCCTCATAGATGCAATCCACGGGGCACTCCTCGATGCAAGATTTATCTTTAACGTCGATGCAGGGCTCAGCAATTATGTAAGTCATAGTGGGAATTCTACCCATTAGGAGAAGGCCTACCATTTACATATGGCGCAGATTTCCGAGAGTGATATTGGTAAAAGGGTCACAATCCGCCTGAAAGCTGGCACCGGTTACCGAGATATCGTGGGCCAGCTACTTACGACTACCACATTGCGCAATCGCCATGGCCAGGTTCTGGAATTTGATCCCGCCGAAATCCATATCTGGCGCGAGATCATCGAGCAACCTCGTGGCGCAAAATCTGGCGCCCCTCTCTCGTTGCGGATTGCGCAATTAGAACGAGTACTAACTCTTACATGGCAACCTCAAGAATTGAGCGAAACTGCTGGTTATCTTCTCCGGTCAGATTCTGGAACGACGAGGCGAGCAAATTCTGCACTTGCGATTAATCAAAAGCTAGCGCTGCAAGATCAATCAATTGTTCAATTGATTGATTGGTACCGAGAGAGAGCGAAAACCCCAACCGTATTGCTAATTCCCAGAATTCAGCAGGAGTTGGTAGAAGAACTCTCCCGTGCAGGTTTCTCAGATGGACTCTCCTTGCTAGTTATGGTCAAGGACCTAAAACCTAATTCAGATAATGAGGCTTTGGGGGTTACCAACCATTTGGATACCAAGTTGAGTAGCAGCTCCTTGCCAACTTCAGAGTGGCTTGAGGTGCACAATGATCAAAGAAATCTTGAATTACTCAACCGGGGTGAAGCAATGTATCTGACATTGCGGTCAGGAGAAGCTTTGTCGGCTATTGGGCGAATCGCATTCGCAGAGGATTGGGCAGTGCTCTCGCGAATTTGGGTGGATCCCAAGGTGCGAGGCAAGGGTTTGGGGCGCCAAATGGTTAAATCTCTTGAGGCTATCGCTGCAACTAAGCTCAATAAGAAAGTCACCAAGTTAGCGCTACAAGTAAACGTGGAGAATCAGAGCGCCATTTCGCTCTACAAATCACTTGGCTATGAAGTACATCATGAAGCGCTATTTAAAGAGTTACTCCCGCAAAGAGATCTAACTCCCACTGCTTCTCATTAAAAGGCCCGCTTTTCTCGCCTTTAACTAAGGTGTAATACTCATCGGCAAAAACCTGAACACCCAGATTATTTGAGAGCGCAAAGAAGGGGCCATCAACTGAAATCTGGGTGGCATGGGCCTTCATCGCTGCCATCTTCTTCTCTACTTGATTTGGTGCATGAACCACAGTGGTTACCAAAGAATCATCTTTGACGAAGGGAATGTCATCTATATTCTCAGAGCCGAAGAAATCGCTACCAATCTCTTTCATGGCATCCATACCTTTTTGCACCACCGATTTAGGCATGATGTTCCAATAGATTTTTTGAATCTGCCATTTCGCCAATTCAGCGGCGCGCATCGCCACGCGATTGGTCTGAATATGATCCGGGTGTCCATACCCACCAATTTCGTCATATGTCACCATGACCTGTGGCTTTATCTCATCGATGATCTTAGCTAATTGTCGGGCCGCGATTTCGACATCTGCTTTCCAGAAGGTATTTGCGCCCTCATTCTGTGGCGCACCCATCATCCCGCTATCGCGATAGTTTCCGAGAAAGCGAAAATCCTTCACCCCGAGCGCCTTCATTGCATTAGCCAATTCCACTTCACGATGGCTACCCAGCCCATCTTGGGCGTTGCTCGCTAGATGAGCGAGCTCAGGAATCAGAATCTCTCCCTCTTCACCTCTGGTGCAGGTAACTAGCGTTACCGAAACACCATCTTCGACTAATTGCGCCATTGTGGCGCCATTGTTGATGGTCTCATCATCAGGATGAGCATGTACAAATAGCGCGCGCTTCATAACCGCTCCACCAACTTTATCCACTCGATAATTCCACCAGTTAAATGGCTAGCATTTGAAAATCCCGCCCTAGCCATCATCGAAAGGCAATCCGCAGAGCGAATTCCACTGCGACAATAAAGCACAATCTCTCTATCCTTCGGCAACTGGGAGAACGCGCTGCCATCAAAAAACTTGCCCGTTGGAATCAAGTGCGAATCTGGGATTGCAATCTCGTCGTGTTCAAAAGGCTCGCGGACATCCACCAGAAAGAAATCTGATTCAGATTCGAACTTCGCCATCAACTCAGCTGCGGAGATTTCACCATTCTTGCCCGAGCAGAAGGCCTCATAGCTTTCCAATAAATTACCTTGCTTTCCATTGCAGATTGGGCAGTTGGGGCTCTTAGTGATTGGAACTTTAGCGTAACTAGCATCTTTGGCATCGTAAACGATCAACGAGCCAAGCAACGAAGTTCCGATTCCCGTTATCAACTTGAGCGCCTCAGTACTTTGGATAGCTCCGATGGCGGCGCATAGCGCACCTAGTACTCCACCTTGGGCGCAACTTGGCACCGACCCAGGTGGCGGTGGCGTCGGATGCAGACACCTGTAGCAAGGGCCTTCGACTGACCAAAAAACTGAAGCTTGCCCATCAAATTGATAAATACTGCCCCATATATAGGGCTTTCCTAAGATTGCAGCAGCATCGTTGATTAAATATCGGGTGGCAAAATTATCAGTGCCATCGATTATTAAATCGTAATTCGCGAAAATTGCTAGGACATTTGATTCATCAAGCTTGGTCTCAAAAGTTGTAACTTTGATATTTGAATTAAGCGCTAGGGCTTTCTCTTTAGCACTTACCGCCTTGCTCTTTCCGATATCACTTTCCTCATGGATTATTTGACGCTGCAAATTGCTAGCTTCAACTCGATCAAAATCTACGATTCCAATTTCGCCAACTCCCGCTGCAGCCAAATACATTATGGTGGGAGAACCCAAGCCGCCGGCGCCAACAACTAGAACCTTGGCATTAATGATTCGTTGTTGCCCAATTACGTCGAGATCGGGAATTAGAGTATGACGTGAATATCTGCGAAGCTCTTCATCGGTTAGCGTGCGTCCCGGTTGCACCAACGCTTTCATATTCGGCAATTCTGCCATTAGGATGCGGTTAATGAGCACCGAGAAGATTGTCGATAAACTCGCGGATAAGGGCAGGCTGCCCCGAGATGAGCGCAGAGCGCAGTTGCTCTCAGCAGCGTTGGAAGTATTCACTTCAGCGGGATATCACTCTGCTGCGATGGATGAGATCGCAGATCGAGCCGGCGTGAGTAAGCCCGTCCTCTACCAGCACTTTCCATCGAAATTGGAGCTATATCTAGCGGTACTCGATACGCATATCGATTCCTTGGTCTTCGCGATTCAAAAAGCGATTCAATCGACACCAGATAATGCAATTCGTGTACAAGAGACGATCCGGGCATATTTTGATTTCATCGAAGAGGATGGAGAGGCATTTCGCCTGCTATTTGAGAGCGATATGAGCGTTGAGCCTGCAGTTCGCGAACGTTTGAATCGCATGACATACGACTGTGCTGCGGCGGTTAGCGCCGTTATCTCGCTCGATACTGGGTTACCAAGAGAGGCCTCCATGTTATTGGCGGTAGGCTTGATTGGTAGCGCTCAAGTAACCGCTCGACACTGGCTAGAACGTGACTCAAAACTCACACGTGAAGAGGCTCAAACTTTAGTTACAAATATAATTTGGCGTGGTATCTCAGGATTTCCACGTACTTAGATTAATTTAGATTTCAATTGCATAAAAGTTTTACTAGAGAATGGAATTAAAGATGGCACATATTCGAATTGCCGTAACTAATGTGAGCGCTGAGCTCTCATTTGATTCAGCCAAGAGCGCTAAAGAGGTAAAGGCTGCGATTGACAAAGCAATTGCCGAAGGCGCCACCCTTTCACTAATTGATACCAAAGGTCGCGAGTACATAGTCCCGGCCGAGAAGATTGGCTTTGTAGAAATTGGCGAACAGACCGAACGTCGCGTCGGTTTTGGCCAATAAACCCTTAATTAGAGCTGCTCTGATTTGACTAAAACCTTTGCCGAACTTGGGCTAGCACCCGAACTTCTAAAATCTCTCGAGGCTGCCGGATTTGTCGCACCATTTCCCATTCAAGCAGCGGTAATACCAATCGCACTCACTGGTGTTGACATCATTGGACAAGCCAAAACCGGTACTGGAAAGACTCTGGGCTTTGGCCTTCCAATTCTCAACTCCTTAAATCCCGGAAATGGCATACCGCAAGCGCTCGTCGTGGTGCCCACTCGAGAACTTGGTATCCAAGTGGCTGATGAACTTGAGAAGTTGGCAGGTGGTCGAAAATTGCGTATCACCGCGCTGTACGGCGGAAGACCAATGGAGCCACAGATCGCCACATTGAAAGAGGGCGTCGATGTGGTGGTTGGCACTCCTGGTCGACTACTAGATTTACAGAGACAGGCAGCATTGAACCTCAAAGAGATCCAGATTCTGGTGCTTGATGAGGCAGATGAGATGCTCGATCTTGGTTTTCTACCTGATGTCGAGAAATTATTTTCACTTACGGTGAGTCGTAAACAGACCATGCTCTTCTCGGCGACCATGCCTGGTGATGTGGTGATTTTGGCTAGAAAGTACTTAAATCAACCGACCTCGATACGCGCTGAGATAGAAGATACTGGTGCGGTCGTCAAGAAGATCAAGCAATTTGTCTATCGTGCACATTCACTCGACAAACCAGAGATGCTGGCGCGAATCCTGCAATCAAGTGGTCGAGGACCGACGATGATTTTTTGCCGAACCAAACGGGCGTGCCAGCAAATCGCCGATGAGATGAAGGCACGAGGCTTCAAAACCACTTCAATCCACGGAGATTTAGGACAAGGCGCCCGCGAAAAGGCGCTGGAGGATTTCAAATCTTTGAAGCGAGATATCTTGGTAGCCACAGATGTTGCAGCTCGCGGAATCGATATCGAGGGAATCACCCATGTGATCAATTATCAATGTCCCGAGGATGAGAAGGCCTATGTTCATCGCATCGGGCGCACGGCTCGCGCCGGTGCATCCGGAACCGCGATTACCTTTGTTGATTGGGATGAATTAACTCGTTGGTCCCATATAAATCAAACTCTTGACTTGGGACTAGCGGAGCCAAAGGAGACCTATTCCAGCTCTGAGCATTTATATGAGGAATTGAATATTCCAAGAGATGTTAAGGGTTTGCTGCCAGGTGCAACGGGAGTCGTGGCTTCGAAGAGTCAAGAGGTTGGAAAGAAACCTAATAGAGATCGTCGACCCTCAGCAGATAGAGTGAAAGATAAAGTTAATGAGAAAGATAAGTCAGCGCGACCAAAACGAAATCGAGTACGTACTAAAAGAGTGCATTAATCGCGTTGGCTAACATCTGAACTGCAATGCCCGCCAAAACCAAACCTGAGATTCGCGCCAGTAGATCTACCCCGGACTTTCCAATAACTCGCAAGATAAAGGTTGAGGCCATTAGCGCCAGAGCCACCACGATATGAACTGCAACTACTGCTCCAGCTAGCGCAATTCCCATTGAAGGGTTCTTTACCTGCTCGGCAAAGATCATGACCGCAACGATTGCACCAGGTCCAGCCAGTAATGGAGTCGCAAGTGGCACCATTGCCACATTCTTAGAACCAGAGGTCAACTCGTTATCTTCTTTGCCAGTCAATAGGTTTAAAGAAACTAAGAGCAGCAAAAGCCCGCCCGCTGCCTGCATCGCGCCAATTGAAACTTCCATGTAGGCCAGGACAAATCTGCCAAAGAGCGCAAATCCCGAGATGATAAGCAATGAAATCGCTGCGGCCTGTATCGCAAGTTGTCTACCCATCTTTGCGCTTCGCTCCCCCAGTACCGAGAGAAAGATTGGTGCATTTCCTGGCGGATCGAGGATCACCATCAAAGTGACAAATGCCTGCAACGCAAATGTCAAAGTGCTTGCATCTGTCATCTATCTTCCTTTGATTAAACGTCGGGCCGAAGCTTCAGATTCTAGCCTTTGCCACTGTTCTGGCGCAGTCACATTCTCGCCGATGACATTTAGTTTGCCAGAACCATGAAAATCACTTGATCCCGTTATTACTAAATCGAATTCTTCCGCCTGCTTCACTAATTCCTCACGCTCGATAGGTGAGTGATCGCGGTGATTTACTTCAATTCCATTCAAACCTGCCGTTTTCAATCTCGTCATAAATTCATCAGTCAAGCCGATATTCCTAAACGATGCGTAAGGATGAGCAATTATCGATACCCCACCGGCCGCCTTAATTAGCGCCACTGCCGCTTCTGGCGTAGGTGAAATATGTGAGACATAGTATTTGGAATCGTTGTTTAATAGCTCTGCAAATGCTTGGTCGCGATTTTTGACGATTGACTTTGCCACTAGTGCATCTGCCAAATGTGGGCGACCCAAAGTAGCACCTTCGGGTTTAGCTGCCATCACATCATCAAATGAAATATCAAAGCCATCCTGCGCCAGAAGTTTTATCATCTGCTGCATTCTTGGAATGCGATCATCTCTACTTATCTTTAAACACTCCTGTAACGGCTGATTAGCGCCATCAAAAAGTAAGGCCAAGATATGTACGCTGCGATGATCCTCGGTCATACAAGAGATCTCTGCCCCAAGCGCCAATTGCAGTTCGCCGCGTACTGCGCTACTTGCCTCTTGCCAACCCGCAATGGTGTCATGATCGGAAAGACCCAAGATAGTTATGCCATTGATGATGGCGTGATGCACCAATTCCGTTGGTGACAAAGTGCCATCGCTCTTATTTGAGTGAGTGTGTAGGTCAATTTTCATTGGTTCGACCTAAAACGACTAAAGCACTTCCGGCAAGAATCGTAGCTACCCCAAACCAGATACCAATATGAGGCCTCTGGCCTAACCACCAGATTGCAAGCAACGCACTTATTGGCACTTCGAAGAAGACCACCATCGAAACTATCGCGGGCGATACTCGCTTAAGCACGCTGTTGAACATGGAGTGGCCTAATAATTGCGCACCGAGAATCAGCCCAAGCACCAATAACCATTCACGTTGTTGATAATTAAGTAAGCCACCTTGGGTCAGGGCAAAAGGTAGCGCCGTGAGCGCACAGAAGAAATAACAGATCGTGTTGTAGGTAGTAGCAGGAATTGTTCGCTGCGCTTTTGCACCGAGATTTACATAAGTTGCCGCAAGTGCCGCGCAAGTAATCGCAGCCAAATCACCTTGGAATGCGCGCCAGGAAAGATTCAGGTCCACACCAGATATAAAGAGCACTCCTATAAAACTTACAAACATTCCAATCCAAGATTGCTTTGAGACATGAGTCCCAGTAAAAACCGCAAAAATTGTGGCAAAGATAGGTTGTAGCGCGGCTAATGCGGTCCCTGCTGCGACTGAGGTATATCGCATTGCGAGAAAGAAGCCGACAAAGTGCGCGGCTAGCACCACTCCGGCAAGTGCAGACCATTTGAAGCCCTGTCTATCTCTCAATTCCAGATTTCGAAAATTCATTAAGTATGTAGCGATCGCACCACCCAGATTTCGCCAAAAAATCAAGGTAAGAACCGGCATGGTACTTAGCGCAATTAATGGTCCAGAAGTTCCGATTCCAACCACGCCTATCGCCAAGCGAATGGCATCTGCACGATTAGGAAAGGCGAGATGTTGTTTTTGGCTCATCCCGCGACGCTAAGCCAGATCAAAGTGGTAACACAGACAAAGATCAACACGATAATAATTGAATAGACCAAGGACATCCGATTGCTCGCACGATACTCGCCCATAAGTCTTTGATCGCGTGCAATTCCAAACATATAGAGCAATAAAGGTAGAAGTAAAATTGCATTGAGTATCTGCGTAAGCACCAACGTCTTAATTAAGGGCACGCCAGGTATCAAAACTAAAGTTGCCGCTAAGACCGTAATTGCTCCAAAGGTCGAATAGAAAAGTGGCGCTTCTTTAGCCTTATCGTCTAAGGCGGCTGGGCGACCAGTTAGATCTGATACCGCATAAGCGGTCGATAAGGGCAGGATCGATGCCGCGAGCAAGGATGCGCCGATTAGGCCAATTGCAAAGAACTCCTTGGCTAAATTTCCCGCCAAGGGTCGCAGCGCCTCGGCTGCCTCAGAGGCATCGGTGATGTTTGTGACTCCATTTACATGCAAAGTTGCAGCGCAGGTGACCACAACAAAGAATCCGATGATTCCTGTGAGCAATGACCCAGTCCAAACGTCCACACGAAGCAATTTCAGATCTTCTTTAGTAAGTCGTTTATCTACTGCGTAACTTTGAATAAAAGCTAGCCCCCATGGCGCAAGAGTGGTACCTAAAGTAGCGGTAGCAATAAAAACTGCATCCTGAGTAAGTGGCATGGTCGGCACCAGCAATCCTTTGGCAGCTGCGCCCCAATCTGGTTTGGCTAAGAAACCTGCCACGATGTAGGCGATAAATACCGATGCTAGCGCGAAGAAAACTTTCTCTACTCTGGCAAAACTGCCACGAAGCACCAGAAATGAGACCACAATTCCGGCGATTGGCACAGTGATGTACTTCGAGATACCAAAAAGATTTCCCGCTGCGGCGATTCCCGCAAACTCCGCGGTCATGGTGCCAATATTCGCCAGTACTAAAGCAGTCGCGCTAAGTGCACCAGACTTTGCACCATATTTTTGCCGTACCAATCCAATCAAACCTTGACGAGTAACGACCCCAATGCGCGCACCCAGGTCCTGAAAGAGAATCAAAGCGATGGTTGCAATTCCTAGAGTCCATAGGAGTTGATAACCAAATTGCGCACCGAGTTGTGAATAAGTGGTGATGCCAGCTGGATCATCATCTGATAATCCAGCGATGATGCCAGGGCCCATAACGGCGAGAAAGGCACCAATCCTTAATTTTCGTGAATCTAATTGCTTCATGAGAGCGCTCCGGTGCCTTGAGCTAATCCAGAATTTTCAGATGGCACCATGGCATCAATGATGTCGTCTGCCAAAATTCTTCCTATGGGCTTTCCTTTTTCATCAACGACGATAATCGATGAACCACGATTATTAGAGAACTCTTCAATCACCTCTTCTAATGAGGTATTACTCTCAACCGCAGTCGGAAAAGGCGCTTTCACTAAATCAGCTAACTTCTGCGCTGGTTTAGCTGCGATTAACTCCACGATTTGAATGTGATCTAGTAACTTTCCCTTTGCATCAACCACAGTTACGCCATCTGAGATGTCGCGTTCTTTATGTTCGATGAGCAATTTCAAGGCATCAGCAACGGAATCGCTCTCTTTCACGATCAAGAGATGCGTGGTCATGATTCCACCCGCTAAGGTCTCATCGTGCTCGACTAATCGGCGAAGTTGTTTGGCCATGGCAGGTGACATCTGAGAGAGAATGCTCTCAGAGTGTTCATCTGCTAAATCACGCAGCACCTCCGCTGATTCATCAGGTTCCATGTGAGAAAGCAATTCAGCGGCACGTTCATCGGGCAGACCGCGAAGTAAACCTTGCAATTCGTCATCTTCCATCTCTTCCAAAGCATCGGCTGCCAAATCTGGATCAAGCAGTTCGATTAGAGCGCTCTGCTCACGACCCTCTAGATCTTCGATGATGTCGGCAATATCAGCAGGGCGCAACTTGCTAAGCGCTTCGCGAGTTGCAGTAGTGCGAACTACGCCCCCATCGTCTGCCAGAGATGCCACGCTTGCCCAATCGATTACTTGGTCAACAGCTGGTGTTCTACCAAAATTACCCGGAAATAATCGGCGTATAAACGAGCGGAAAGATACGTCAACTCCCACCAAACGAATCTCTTTATCCAGTGGCGCAAGATATAAATCTGATGCGCGAACTACTCGTAAACCATTCACATCCACGATCTGGTGATCCAAAACATCCCCATCAAGTAATGATTCGCCGGTTCGTCTTTGGAATTCCGAGAGATTTACTTTGGCGGAAGAGAGGGTGATTTCATCTTTGGATAACTTAGAGATTCGAGCACCATCAATATAAGCTCGGCGCCCCGCAACTTTTACGATAAGGCCGGAGACTGGCGGATAGGTTTCGCCACCATGGTGAACTACGAAATCAACGAGCTTGCCTAAGAAAAGTCCATCTTGATCCTTAACTGGGCAGCCAATGATTCCAGCTACCGAAACTAATGTGGATTTGATCCCTTTACGAGTAAGTGCCGCAGATTGAACTCGGGCTGCGGACTTTGACATGCTCAAATTCTAATTCAGTGAATGGATTCGAGCTCCCAAATTAAGTGTTTTAACTCTTTTTAGGTGTTCAATTTGAGCGGAACGCCCACTAAAGAACGCTTTCTTTGCGTCAAATTCACCGCAATTTCATTTATCACTTTGGTTGCAGGATCATCAATTTGACTGACCACAACTGGATGGCCGCCATCTCCGCCATTGCGTAGCGATTCACTGAAAGGGACCTGGCCTAATACCGGCACATCGGCGCCGATCAATTGACCAAGTCTGGCTGCAGTTTCTGCTCCACCACCATGACCAAAGAGCTCAATTGGTTCACCACACTTTGGGCAAGGAAATGCCGACATATTTTCAATAACTCCGACTATCTGTTGCTTCAATTGATAAGCGATTCGACCAGATCGCTCTGCCACCTCTGCTGCTGCAACTTGGGGAGTGGTAACGACAATTAATTCTGATGCTGGTATCAATTGACCTAACGAGATCGCCAGATCTCCTGTGCCAGGTGGCAGATCGATGAATAGAAAATCGAGGTCACCCCAAAATGCATCAGTCAGTAGTTGCTGTAAAACTTTGTGCAAGATTGGGCCACGATAAGCAATCGCATCAGCTCGATTTGGTTTGAACATCTCCATCGAAACGCATTTAACGCCATAATTCTCGAGCGGAATAAACATCTCATCTATCGCAGTTGGACGCATTCCAATCAATCCCAATAGCCGTGGAATCGAATGGCCATAAATATCTGCATCCAGAATTCCCACGCTCATCCCCTGCTTTGCTACCGCGATTGCCAAATTGGCAGTTAGCGAGGATTTACCAACTCCACCTTTGCCTGAGGAGATTCCAATTACTCTGGTCAAAGAATCTGGTCTGGCGAAGGGGATCTCTTTGGCTTTGCCGCCCCGAACGATGTCGCGCACCTTTTCGCGTTGCGCCTCAGTCATGACACCAAACTCCAGTGCGACCTTGGATACGCCCGGAACCTGTCTAGCAGAATTATTAATATCTTCAGTCAATTTATCCCGCATGGGGCAACCTGAGATCGTTAGTAAAACTTTAATTTCGGCAGTGCCATCAATTAATTCAGCGCGTTCGACCATTCCCAATTCGGTTATGGAACGGCGAAGCTCAGGATCAATTACTTTGCTGAGCGCATCAAGCAGTTGGCTCATAACATGTCGGGATCGAGTTTTACGTCGATGCCACTACTCTTTAACTTTTTGCTCTTGTTTTCCTCGACCAATACTTCATTGATCTGTTTCTTAATGAAATTCTTCGGGTGGAGATCTTCAGGCTTTAAATTCTCATAGCCTGGCCCCAAGCTCTCTTTGATTTGCTCGGTGGCGGAGGAGGCATATCCACGTAATTTCTTGATGAGTTTTGCGCCTTCGACCGCAACGGTAGGCAATCGATCAGGACCAACCAGCACCAAAGCCAGAATGGCTAGCCCAATTAACTCACCAAAACCCAGATCGCCAAACATATGCTTAGCGTAGTTATAGCTTGGTCGCTAGTAAAACTGCATCTCCTATTGGATTAAGTGAGATGGCCCAACTCTCTCCTTGACTCTTCAGGAACTTTCCAGCCTCTCGAAGCGCCACAGTCTTTGGGTCCCGTTGAGCGGGGTCTGGAACTTTTCCACCGCCATAAAAATGATCTATTGCCAAAATCCCACCGGTACGAAGAATTCGATGCGCCTCATCAATTACATCCAAGATATCTTCGGGGTTACCTCGAAAGACCACCATGTCATATGCCCGATCAGCCAACTTTCGCATTACCTCTAGATAATCACTAGTGATTAATCGGTATCGATTCGCGGGAATATCTGCATCAAGCAAGACTTGTCTTGCTATCTGAATATGTTGGACTTCAGGGTCAATTGTGGTGACTACACCAGAGTTGATCATGCCCTTTAAAATCCATAAAGTCCCAACCCCAGATCCAGTGCCAATTTCTACGACCGATTGCGCGCCAATCAAAGAGGCGACATATTTCAAATATGCGCCAGAACCTGGCGTGGCATCAATAACGCCTAACTCGAGGCCCTTCTCTCTTGCCGCGCTCTGTATCGGATCCTCAGGAAGATATTGATCGGAAAATTGGGAGAGGTCGAATTTCATATTAAATTACTCATTTCAAACTAACGAGCCATTCCAAAATGAGACGCACTCCCCAACCTGTTCCGCCTTTGGGATTCTCACCCGCATCGCTCTCGGCGCGACCCACACCAGCAATATCTAAGTGGGCCCAATTTGCACCCGACACGAATTGCTCGAGAAAGAGCGCCGCAGTCACTGAACCTGCCTTGAAATCTCCTTTATCAGCGGTGTGATTTAGATCTGCGATATCGGATTCCAGCGCCAATTGATAATCGTCAATCAACGGCATATGCCAAACCCGATCGCCAGATTTTTCACCTGCAGTAACCAACTCTTTCACCCATTTTGGATTGCGTGAGTAGAGCGCCGCATACTGCTTGCCTAATCCAAGAGTTGCAGAGCCAGTTAAAGTTGCGATATCCAGCAAATAATCTGGATTTAATCGCTCCACCGCGTATGCCAAACCATCAGCTAGCACCAAGCGACCTTCAGCGTCTGTATCCAATACCTCAACAGTCTTACCACCGTAATGCTTAATCACATCTCCGGGTCGCTGAGCAGTCGCTGAAATCGCATTCTCAGCACACATAAGTAGCGCCGTTACCTTAACTTCCACATTTAATTCTGGCAGCGCACTTATCGCTGCCAAGCAGGCGGCGACCCCTGCCATATCGCTCTTCATCGGAATCATGATGTCGTAGGGACGCTTTAGTGAGATGCCCCCAGTGTCATAGGTAATTCCCTTACCAACTAACACCACATGTTTTGTCTTTGCTTTACGCGGCGTGTAGGTAATTTCAATAAATCGTGGTCCAGGTTTAGGGGCAGAGCCGCCTACCGCTCTTAAACCGCCAAAGTCTCGTAGTTGGGCGCCTGATTTCACATCCACTTTTATAACTCTGCTCGCCTTAGATTTGGCGGCTAATCTCTTCGCCTGCTTAGCGATCCACTCTGGGTTCTTGATATTAGAGGGGGTATGGATCATTTCCCGCGCTCGATTTACTGCACTGGATTTAACTTGAGCGTGGTGAAGATGCTTGGCATCAATATTAGAAACCTCTAATAAAGTTTTTACCGGTCGGGTGCCACTCTTTAGATTCCATTGGAAATATCCGAGATTAGTTGAGATAAGTAGCGTCTCTATCTGATCTGACTTTAACTTTGCATGTAGATAGGCAGACTCATTTTTGCCGCGAAGTTTTCGGCCGATTGCGGCACCAGCTTGGCGCAGATCCTTTAACTCGCCCTGCCCTATCGATACGAAATTCAATCGAGCGCAATTAAAACCAGTTGCGCTTACCGGTATCTCAAATATCTCCCCGGATTTTGCGGGTTTATCGGGATTTAAAAAGAAAGCCAACTCATCTTGCAGATTCAAACTGAATAGTTTCGCTAGTTCGGCAGCGGCGATCTTTGGTGCTGCCTCTGTTTTACTTTGGGAGAAGGTTACGAAAACCTGGTTAGCCTTTTTTGAGAGCCGATCGGCGCGCTGAAAAAGGAGCATGCGCCTAACGCTATCAATTAATTACTTTTTGATTAGTTGAACCGCGGCTTGAAGCGCGCTGCCTAGATTTGCCGCCTCTTCACCATTTAATTCGACTACCAATCTTCCGCCACCTTCCAATGGGATGCGCATGACCAGGCTACGAGCCTCCTTGGTGACCTCCATAGGGCCATCACCAGTTCGGGGCTTCATTGCAGCCATAGGCGCTTCCTCCAGATTGGATGTGAGATTGGATAGTGGCTAATTATCTCTTATCGGGTGATTACTCTCAAATCGGGATTTAAAGACCCAACTCACGCGCCAGCGCAGCCTTGCCGGCTTTGATGATGCGCACCACAGAGTCAGTCGGGACACCAAGCATTTCTGCGATCTGCTCCGCGCTCTTATTTCCCACATAGTGAGCGCGCAGAATTATTTGATACTCGTCAGGGAGCGATTCGATAACTTCGATTATTAAGCGCTCCATAAGCGCCAAGTTTACTGACGTTTGATATCGAATGTCCTAACAGAACTCATGCGGCAGGTCGGTCATGACGCTATTGGCTGCTTATGTGATTGAGCGCCTCATCCACGTTTCGCGCCCAAAATACAAGTTCACGTTGGCCTGGCTTTACAAATTTCTCCGCTTCAAGATGATCTAGCAAATCGATTAGTGGTTTATAAAGATCGAAGGGATCCAAGATTGCAATTGGTTTATCGTGAAATTTTAAGAATCTTCCAACCCAAATCTCAAAGAACTCTTCCAAAGTCCCCGGTCCGCCGGGTAAAACGATGAATGCATCGGATATTTTCTCGATTAATCCTTTGCGTTCACGCATATCTTTGACAACATGTAATTCATCTGAATCTTTATCGGCAAATTCAATCTTCTCCAATGACTCTGGAATCACACCGATTGTCTTCGCGCCATTTGCTCTAGCTGCAGAGGCGACTGCGCCCATAGAAGAGATTCGACCCCCGCCAGAAACTAAGGTCCAGTTTCTAGTTCCGATACCTGCGCCCAATTCACTGGAGAGGCGAATGTATTTATCATCAATGGCTGGTGATGATGAGCAGAAGACGCAAACTCGCATTGGTGAAGGCTAGTATGCGTCTATGTCTATCGCATCCGGTCACGGAATAGCCACGGTCTCATTGGATGGAACCTCAGTACT
>CAZZLH010000006.1:44778-49785 GCA_964654815.1 uncultured Actinomycetes bacterium | reverse complement strand
CCTTATCTGGTCGATAACCCGCGTCATACATCGCATATAAGACGCGGCGATGTACTGGTTTTAGACCATCTCTCACATCTGGAAGTGCGCGGCCAACAATCACCGACATCGCATAATCAAGATAACTACGCGCCATCTCAACTTGTAAATCGACAGTTTCGATCTTGTCGAACTCTTTATTTTCTAAATTTTCCATTAGATATCCAAGAAGCGAACATCTTTGGCATTACGTTGAATAAATTGCCGTCTCTGTTCGACATCCTCTCCCATTAGTACCGAGAAGAGTCCATCTGCCGCAGCTGCATCCTCTAAAGTCACCTTGATTAAGACGCGATGCTCTGGATCCATCGTGGTATCCCACAACTCTTTCGCGGGCATCTCTCCCAATCCTTTGAAGCGTTGGATGCCATCCTCTTTTGGAAGTCGCTTACCGGCATCGACTCCTATTTTTATCAAACCATCACGCTCTTTATCACTAAATGCATATTCCACCGGCTCTTTTCCTGACCACTTCAATTTATAAAGCGGTGGTTGGGCAAGATATACATGTCCCGCCTCAATCAATGGGCGCATAAATCTAAATAGCAAAGTCAGCAACAAGGTGCGAATGTGTTGGCCATCAACATCGGCATCTGCCATCAAAATTATTTTGTGATATCTAAGTTTCGCAATATCAAAATCATCGTGCACACCAGTGCCCAGCGCTGTGATTAGCGCCTGCACTTCGTTGTTCTGTAGCACTCGATCGATTCTGGCTTTCTCGACATTTAAAATTTTTCCGCGAATTGGTAGCACCGCTTGATATCTAGAATCCCTGCCACCTTTGGTAGAGCCTCCGGCAGAATCACCTTCCACGATATATAGCTCGCACTTTTCTGGTTCGGTCCACTGACAATCCGCCAATTTTCCTGGCATGCCACGTCCCTCAAGAAGACCTTTGCGATTTCGCGATAAATCGCGGGCCTTTCGCGCTGCGATGCGCGCTGCCGCAGCGTCAATACTCTTTCGAACGATCTCTTTGCCTTCGGTTTGATTTCGCTCAAACCACTCAGTTAACGCCTCATTTACGCATTTCTGAGTGAAAGTCTTTGCTTCGGTATTACCTAGTTTGGTTTTGGTTTGGCCCTCAAACTGTGGTTCCGCTATTTTTATCGAAACAATAGCGGTAAGACCTTCGCGGATATCCTCTCCGGTTAAGCGATCCTCCTTCTTACGGATAAAACCCCAATCTTCGCCAAATTTATTGACGATTGAGGTTAGCGCGGTGCGGAAGCCCTCTTCATGGGTACCGCCCTCGTGGGTATTAATCGCATTAGCGAAGGTGAAGACCGATTCGGCAAAGCCTGAATTCCATTGCATGGCGATTTCTAATGAAAGTTTCTTACGTTTATCCTCTTGTTCTAAATAAATAATAGATTTATGCAATTCACCGCGAGTGGAGTTGAGGTAGCGGACAAAATCAATAATTCCGCCGTTGTATTGGTATAAAACTTTTAGCGGTTCACCTTTATCATCGACATGTCCTGGTCGTTGGTCGGTCAAGGTTATGGCAAGACCTTTATTTAGAAATGCCATCTCTCTAAAACGATTTGCCAAAATCTCAAAGGAAAATTCGGTGGTTTCAAAGATATCTTCGGATGGCCAGAATCTAACTGTGGTTCCGTGCGCTTCGGTCTTTTCGCCCTTCTTTACCGCTGCATCAGGAACGCCTAATTGATAACTTTGTGACCAAACAAATCCATCTCGTTGGACTTCAACTTGCACTAACTTTGAAAGTGCGTTAACTACAGAGATTCCTACGCCGTGTAATCCGCCAGAGACCGAGTAGCCACCATCACCAAATTTTCCACCCGCATGTAGAACAGTCATAACTACTTCTAGGGCTGGCTTCTTCTCAACTGGATGGATATCTACTGGAATACCACGTCCATTATCGACAACCTCAACGCCGCCATCGGCGAGCAAGGTGACAGCTATGTGATCGCATACCCCGGCCATCGCCTCATCGACTGAGTTATCGACTACTTCATAAACTAAATGGTGAAGTCCGCGCTCTCCGGTTGAACCGATATACATACCAGGGCGTTTACGGACCGCTTCAAGGCCCTCTAAAACCGTGATTGCAGAGGCGTCATAGGACTTTTCTGCCATCTTTACCCTTGCTCTCTCTTAATCGGCTACCCAGGTTGATCCGGATCAAAATGGCTGTAATCGCCAGCCAAGGCCCAAATCCATGGGCGCACCCTCAAATCCTAGTGGGAAATCAATAGCGGTAATACCCCAAATTTAGGCTAGAAGGGGGGTTTCCGCCCTTTTTAGCGGTAAGTGGTAGGGACTTTATCAACCATAGGTATCTCGAGGCCCTTTGCCGCCTTGGGTGGTACGAAAACCTTTTCGCCAGCTTGGCGCATTGGGGCCGAGGATCTCTAACGCTGTAATACCTGGGGCGACCTTTTGGATTGCAGTTAATAATTGTAATTTCACTAAATTTAATTGGGTAGCCCACGCAGTTGATACACATTGAATAATTAGTTTCTGGTTTTTTATCTCTACTGGTTCTGATTTAGATGCGATTTCATCGCCCACAATTTCGGCCCATTTAACAAAAATTTCGCCTTCAGCCAATCCACTCTGCCAGTCGCGTGTTTTGATTAGCTCATCGAGCAACTCGCCAACTGGTTTGGGGTCGGTTACTCGCTCTATGGTCTCAGAGTTTTCATTATTTGCTTTTTTGTTTGTTTTAGTGGTTAAAGATTGGCGGCCACCTTTATAGGTGTTATATAAATCTAAAGCTAAATCTCGCTTGGTCACGGCGCAACTCCAACTTTTCCGTTTGATACATAGAATCTTTTATCATTCAAATCATCAGGTAGCTCTGCCTCAACAGCGGCAGTAACGATGGTCTGCTCTGTTAGTTTAGTGGCTTGCACTAACCGGGCACGGCGACTGGTATCTAGTTCGGCAAAGACATCATCTAATATAAGAATTGGGTCGAGTCCATGTGATTTCAAAAGCTCCAAAGCGCCTACTTTTAATGAGATCGCAAATGACCAAGACTCTCCATGGCTGGCATAACCTTTGGCGGGGAAATCACCGAGTTGTAGGTGGAGATCGTCGCGGTGTGGACCAATAAGCGTCACACCTCGTTCGATCTCCTGATACTGCACCTCGGCTAGCGCACCCTCGATTAGCTTTAAATTTTCTTCGGTAGAGGTGGTTAAATTCTCAATATTTGATTTATAACTAATAAGTGCCGGCTTGCTTTCATTCAACTCGTTGTAGTTTTTTGACACTAATGGGTTTAAAGATTTAACCAGGTTGACCCGTTCGGCTGTTATCGCTGCCGCTAGTGTTGATAGTTGTTCGCTCCAGGGCACCAAAGAGGATTGTGGCGCTCTGGTGCGAAGTAGCGTATTTCGTTGTTTTAAGACCCGCTCATAATCTGCAAGCACCCCTGCTAAACGCGGTGATTTGGTTATGAGTAATTTATCTAAGTAGTCGCGTCGTGAGGTTGGGTCGCCTCTAACTAAATCAAGATCCTCCGGGGAGAAGTAGATAACTTGGCAAGCGCCTAAAATTTCTCTCTGGGATTTGGTGGGATTTTGGTTAATTTTGGCGCGGTTTGCTTTTGCGGCATTTATCTCTAAATCTAATTGGATAGATCTATCGCCTCGAATTATCTCTGCCCGAATTATCGCTTGATTGGCACCAAGAGAGATAAGTGGTTGGTTGGTTGGGGTGCGATGCGAAGAGAGGAACGCTAAGAATATTAAACTCTCTACGATATTGGTTTTTCCAGCGCCGTTATTGCCGACGAAAGTGGTGACACCTGTGGTTAATTCAAGATCTAAGTGGGGGTATGAGCGAAAGTTATTTAAAGATAGTTTCGATACATACATTAAAGTGCATTCAATCTAATTTTTGGCGATTGTTTTAATATGCGAACTTGGTTGGCATTAAGAGATAACGGAAATTATCATTTGTTGGAGAATTGACCTCACTCTTGCCCATCAAAATGGCGGCCTTACTTGAAGTGTTAAATGAGATTTGGGCATATGGGGCACTGATAGCGTGCAACCCATCAAGAAGATAGTTTGGATTAAATGCAATCGATAAATCCTCGCCGGTTTTTTGAATCTCAAATACTTCGTTGGCTTGGGCTTCATCGCCGCCGCCTGCTTCAAGGGTCACTGAGTTTCCAGAGAAGGTAAGTTTTAAAGGAATCGTCTTGTCAGTAACCAGCGCTACTCGTCGGACCGCATCCAAAAATGGTGCTACTTCAATAACTGTTGTAGTTAGCGCTTCTTGCGGTAATAAGTGGCGGTAGGGCGGGAAGGTGCCATCTAACAGCCTGGTAGTGGTGGTTTTGCTCTCGTTTTGAAACCCGGCCAGACGATCAGTGGAGGCGGCAGGAGCTAAGGCGATATTTACCTGTTTTGAAGCAGAGAGGGTTTTGGCTGCATCGACCAAAGTGCGGGCGCGAATCAGCGCCACTGCTTCGGTATTTGGCCTTGCTGGGCTAAAAGTGAGTTCGCGAACCGCTAAACGATATCTATCTGTCGCAGCCATAGTGATGTTCTCGCCATTTACCTCGACATGAATTCCGGTTAGTGATGGAAGTGAGTCGTCTTTTCCGGCTGCGGTTGCAACTTGTGTAACTGCGTGGCTAAATAATTCGCCATCTATCGCTCCGAGCGTCTCTGGCATATCTGGCAAGTTTGGATATTCATTTACAGGTAAAAGTGGCAAAGTGAATTTAGCGCTTCCGGCTGTTACTAAAACTCTGGTTCCGTCTAATTGGATGGTGACTGGTTTGTTGGGTAGTGATCTCGAGATATCAGCCAGAAGCTTTCCGGGGACTAAAACTTTTCCTGGATTAGCTACCTCAGCATCTGTTACTGCCCGGCTTGCGGTCTCTAGATCAGAACCTGAGAAGGCAACTTTGTTGGATTCGGCATCTATCACGATACCAAGTAGCGCGGTCTGTATTGGTCTGGTTGAAAGACT
>CAZZLH010000006.1:42360-44678 GCA_964654815.1 uncultured Actinomycetes bacterium | reverse complement strand
AAAACCCTTCACCTTTAATTGAGATATCCCCAACAAGAAATCCCCAGTTTTACGCATCTTTTCCACAGTTATCCACATACCTTCCACAGGCTATTTGCCCTGCTGTTTTATGCGGCTGGTGAGCTCATTTACCTGGTTGTAAATAGAGCGGCGCTCCGCCATCAGTTCGCGGATCTTTCGATCTGCATGCATAACCGTGGTGTGGTCTCTTCCACCAAAAGTTTGGCCGATTTTAGGCAGAGAGAGTTCGGTTAGCTCGCGGCATAAATACATCGCTATTTGACGGGCATTTACCAATACTCGAGATCTAGAAGTGCCACATAGATCATCTACGGTTAGAGAGAAATAAGCCGCGGTTTGGGCCATGATCGTGGCGGCTGTGATTGCTGGAGTCGAATCAGTAGGAATCAAATCCTTCAATACGATCTCAGCCAGAGCCATGTCGACTGGTTGGCGATTTAAAGAGGCAAAGGCAGTTACACGAATTAACGCACCTTCTAATTCACGGATGTTGGTAAATATCTTCGAGGCAATGTATTCCAAAACATCATCTGGTGCATTAAGTCTCTCTTGCGCCGCTTTCTTACGTAGAATCGCGATTCGAGTTTCAAGTTCTGGTGGTTGAATATCAGTAATCAAACCCCATTCAAATCTCGAACGTAAACGATCTTCCAAAGTTGTCAATTGTTTTGGTGGGCGATCACTAGAGATCACAATCTGTTTGTTGGCGTTATATAAAGTATTGAAAGTATGGAAGAACTCTTCTTGGGTTCTTTCTTTGTTCTCTAAAAATTGAATGTCATCCACCAACAAAATATCGAGATCGCGATAACGTTTTTGGAAACCGTTTGATTTATCGTCACGGATTGAGTTGATGAAGTCATTTGTAAACTCTTCAGAAGATACATATCTAACGCGCACATTCGGGTATAACTCCTTGGCATATGCGCCAATTGCGTGCAATAAATGGGTTTTACCAAGCCCAGATTCACCATAAATAAATAGCGGGTTATAGGCCTTAGCAGGCGCCTCTGAAACCGCTAACGCTGCTGCGTGTGCGAATCGGTTGGAGGCGCCGATAACAAAAGTCTCAAAGATGTACCGAGGATTAAGGGCATCAACCCCGGTTGGTTTGTGATCAATTTGAGATTGGTTGGAGCTGGTTGAATTAACTGAATTAGCTCCGGCGTTAAAGTGGTTGGCTACCGGTTCGGGAGCTTCTGGAAGTTCCAGGCTCTCATCCACCGTGACTGCAAAATTGACCTTCTCGCTTAACGCCTCCGCCAAAACCTCTGTGATCATGTTGCGAAGCCGCACATCAATAATGTCTTTAACGAAGGAGTTGGGGGCGGCAACCAATAAATTCGGGTTGCCAGCGCCCTTCAAAAGCCCCAATGGACGGACGAGTTGGAGCACAGCTCGATTGGGGCCATCACCACCGACCTGGCTGACGACCTGACCCCAAAGGGCCGCTAGATCTTGGTCGACCGTAACCTCGGACATGGTGACTCCTGTCTTATCCACACATATATCCACAGCCTGTGACCTCAACCAATGGTTTAGCCTTTTGGCCCTGTGGAGGAGCGGAACTTAGGGCGTCAAAAGTAGAAAATCAAGTGGTTATCCACAATTCGGATGGCTAGGAGGGGCGAAGCCCCGGTTTGCCCCCTTTATCCCCAACCACTTAAAGTTGCGTCCTCATAGCCCGCCTTCCCCCGTATTTTCTGTGACTTGTAGGAGTTTTAAATGAAGCGCACCTTCCAGCCCAATACCCGCCGTCGCGCCAAGAAGCATGGCTTCCGCGCTCGCATGGCCACCCGCGCTGGTCGCGCTGTCCTCTCAGCTCGTAGAGCTAAGGGTCGCGCTCGCCTCTCCGCTTAAACCCAGAATCTGAACTAGATCTAAACCAAACCTGAATTATTCAAATAACAGACCCAGAGCACAGAAATAGCGATGCTGCCAGATAGCGCCAGGATCAAAAGTAGCGCTGATTTTGCACGGGTTACCAAAATCGGCCGTAGGGCAACCACCAATTCTTTTATCGGTTACTACCTGGCTGAAACCAAAGAGCCCACAAATAGTTCAACTTTTAATCAAAACCCTGCCAAACTCGGTTTAATAGTCGGTAAATCAATCGGCAACTCAGTAACCCGCCATCGGATTGCTAGACAAATTCGCCATTCAGTACGGGATGACTTGATGGCTCTGCCACAAAACTCATTTCTGGTAATTCGCGTTATGAAGCGCCCAGAGAACGCTTTCTATGAGGCAAAGACTTTGATCTCAACCATAAAAAAATTGGCTAATACCCAAGCAAC
>CAZZLH010000006.1:39966-42260 GCA_964654815.1 uncultured Actinomycetes bacterium | reverse complement strand
AAATTATTTTGAGAACTTCCGAACCAACCCACAAAATCCCACAAATACCCGCGAAAAAGCAGTAAATAATGCGGTTTTAGGAGTCAAAACATGGGCAGCATAATGAATGGCCTTTATACCGCAGTCTCTTGGGTAATCATGCAGATTCATGATGCGCTAACCCCAATCTTTGGTGCCAGCAGCGGTGTTACATGGACCTTATCCATTATCGGATTGGTGCTGCTAATTCGCATCCTTTTGATTCCGCTCTTTGTTAAACAAATCAAGAGCCAGAGAGCAATGACCGCTCTTGCGCCAAAAATGAAAGAGATTCAGAATAAATATAAAGATGATCGCCAAAAACAATCTGAAGAGATGATGAAGCTCTACAAGGAGCATAAAACAAACCCTTTGGCATCATGTTTTCCAATCCTGGCCCAAGCGCCAATTATGTTTGCGCTATTTACAGTTTTGAACGGTATTGGTAGAGGACATGCACACGGTGTATTAACGATGGCTGATGTGGAGTCGGCTGCAGCAGCCAAGTTTCTAGGTGCACCAATCGCAGCAACCTTCCTTGGATCATCTGAGACCACAGTAAAGCTCGTAACAGTGCTTTTGATCATCATCATGTCGGCATCCACCTTCACAACCCAAAAACAGTTGATGACTAAAGGAATGCCAAAAGTTGATGATCCAAACAACATGATGTTGCAACAGCAGAAAATCATGTTGTATTTATTCCCAGTCATATTTGCAGTTTCTGGTGTTAACTTTCCTATAGGCGTCTTGATTTATTGGTCAACCACAAACTTCTGGACTTGGGGGCAGCAATATTGGGTTATCAAACGAAATCCAACCCCAGGATCTCCGGCCTATGAAGAGCTACAACAAAAGTTAATTGCCAAAGGAAAGATTGCTGCGCCAGAGAAGACTGAAAATTCAGAGCAAGAAGGTCAACAAGGACAGAGAGTTCAACCAAAGAAGAAGAAAAAGAAGAGACGTTAATTAACCACTACTAAAACGATTAAAACGATTAAATAAAGCATGAGAAAAATTCAATAAATTCGGCAAATTCAGTAGATAGAGGGCAGAACCGCCGATAAAAAGGTGCAATAACTATCAAAACATAATAAAAGTGTTAAATACCCCAAATCTTGGATAAGAGAGCAGAAGGCAGAGAGATGGCAGAGATTAAAGAAGTTGAAGAGAAGCCAGTAGCAAAGTTGGAGGAAGAGGGCGATATCGCCGCTGACTACCTAGAGGGCCTATTAGATATCGCAGACCTAGATGGCGATATCGATATTGATGTGGAGAATAACCGAGCCTCTGTGGCAATAGTCGGGGGCAAACTCGATCACCTAGTAGGGCGCGAGGGCCAAGTCCTCGATGCGCTTCAAGAGCTGACCCGCCTTGCGGTTCAGAGCTCAACGGGCGAACGGAGCCGTCTAATGCTAGATATCAGCGGCTACCGAGATGGCCGTCGAAATGAGCTTAAGGCCCTAGCTGATGAGAAGGCCGCTGAGGCGAAGGCCTCTGGCGCACCCATCAAGTTGGCGCCTATGAATGCCTTTGAACGGAAGATCATCCATGACCGCATCCAAGAGATCGGCCTCTCATCTGAGTCTGAGGGTGAAGATCCAGAGCGCTACGTAACTATCTTCCCGGCCTAAACATTCGGTTTCACATGGAACAAATACCTCCTCAGGTGCCCGATCGGGCAGAGGAGTACTTCCCAGAGCGCAGCGCCGAGGCGCGACGCTACGCCGAGTTCCTTAGCGGCCCTGGGATTGAGCGGGGGTTAATTGGCCCCCGCGAGGCAGATCGGATCTGGGAGCGCCACATCCTCAACTGCATTCCAGTATCTACCTTGATGAAGCAAGGCGCTTCACTTCTTGATATTGGCTCTGGCGCCGGCCTACCTGGGGTCGTTATCGCCCTAGCCCGACCAGATCTCCAAATTACCCTCCTTGAACCGCTCCAACGGCGGACCACCTTCCTTGAGGAGGCGGTGGCAGAGCTCGGAATCCCAGGGATATTGGTCCACCGCGGCAAGGCAGAGAGCGAGAAGGGGCAGTATGACTATGTCACCGCGCGCGCCGTTGCTCCACTTTCCAAGCTCTGGTCGATCTCAAAACACCTTTTAAAGCCAGGCGGCTCCTTACTTGCCATGAAGGGGGAGGCGGCGAGCGCGGAGGCGGCCGAGGTTCCAGGGGCAATCGTGCATGAAATTGAAATCAAAGGCCTGCCCTTAGCGAGAGTTGTCGAGGTCAAACGCTAAGGTTTAGCGCGTGAGCGCTCCACGTGAAACCAAC
>CAZZLH010000006.1:35380-39866 GCA_964654815.1 uncultured Actinomycetes bacterium | reverse complement strand
GGCAAGACCACCACCACGGTAAATATCGCTGCCGCCCTCTCAATGGGGGGCTTAAAGGTCTTAGTGGTCGATTTAGATCCCCAAGGCAATGCCTCCACCGCCCTGGGGGTAGAGCATCGAATTTCCCAAGGGATCTACGAAGTGCTGATGGGTAGCGCGCCAATCAACCAAGTAGTGCAGAAAGTCGCAGGCTTTCCATCGCTTGATTGCATTCCATCAAATACCTCATTGGCACAAGCAGAGATTAATTTAGTTTCGATGGTAGCGCGCGAATCAAGGTTAAAAGATTCATTGCAAGAGCTATCTCAAACTTATGACTACATCTTTATCGATTGCCCACCAAGCTTAGGTTTATTGACCGTCAATGCGCTCGCAGCGGCCAATGAAGTCTTAATTCCAATTCAATGTGAATATTACGCACTTGAAGGGCTATCTCAATTACTCGAAACCTTTAAAGTTGTGAAGCAACGGCTAAACCCAACACTTGAACTCTCAACCATCGTATTAACGATGTTTGATTCTCGTACCCGCTTAGCCAACGATGTTGTAGCAAATGTTAAATCACATTTCCCGCGCGAATTGATTGATATTCCAATTCCACGCGCAGTTCGCTTATCCGAAGCGCCTTCATACTCGCAGACCGTTATGACCTATGACCCAACATCTACCGGCGCTATCGCCTACATGCAGGTCGCCAGAGAGATTGCCGAAAGAGGCAGAGCCAAAGATTCAAATGTAATTGCAATTAATTACAAAACGATGAACAAAACAGGAGAGATCGCATAATGGCAAAACGCGGTGGCCTTGGTACAAATTTAGATGCGCTAATTCCTTTAACCATAAATGATGTTGAAGTTGGCGCACAAGATCAAATTGATATCGAATTAATTGATCCAAACCCAAGACAGCCACGAACCATCTTTGATCAAGATGCGCTACAAGAACTTGTCACCTCAATAAAAGAGATTGGAATTTTACAGCCGCCAGTGGTGCGACAAGTTGGCGGTAGATATCAATTGATCATGGGAGAGCGTCGTTTGCGCGCTGCCAAACTAGCTGGTTTAAAGAGTATTCCAGTAATTATTCGCCAAACTCCAAACAATGAATTACTTCGAGAGGCATTGATCGAAAACATTCATCGCTCGCAATTAAATGCGCTCGAAGAGGGCGCCGCTTATGCGCAATTATTGAATGATTTCAATTGCACCCATGAAGAGCTAGCCACAAAACTAGGTAGATCTCGCGCAGTAATCACCAACACTATGCGTTTACTTAACCTGCCCACCTCGGTGCAGCAGAAGGTGGCAGCAGGCACTATCTCTGCCGGCCATGCCCGTGCATTGCTTGGTCTAAATGATGCAAATGCGATCGAGAAGTTAGCCAATCGAATTGTGGCTGAGGGTTTATCAGTGCGCACCATCGAAGAGATCATCGCGATTAGCCGACCAGAGGGTAAGAGTAAAAAATCTAACAGCGCTAAGAAACAGAGCCCAGAGTTAAAAGAGTTGGCCGATCAAATCGGAGATGTGCTTGATACTAGAGTGAGAATCGAATCTGCGAAGGGCAAAGGCGAGATTATTATTGAATATTCCGGCAGCGATGATTTACAACGATTATTTAAGTTGATATCCAGCGCGCGCAGCTAACTCTTTCTTAACCACAGCGCCTAGCGCCTTAACACCCTCACGGATACGTTCTGGGGTGGGGTGGCAATAAGAGAGGCGCATCTGCCAAGAGCCGAAACCATCTGCGTAGAAGGCGCTGCCAGGAACGTAGGCCACCTTGGCCACGATTGCTTTTGGCACCATAGCTTTGGTGTCAATTTCTGGCGGCAGTGTGATCCAAACATAGAAACCGCCACCAGGTTTGGTCCAAGTTGCCTCCTTTGGAAAGTGTTGGTCCAGGCTCTCCAACATCGCATCACGACGAACTCGGTATAAATCAACGAAACTTGCGATCTGATCGCGCCAAGGTTGATTCTTCAGATAACTTGAAATTGTTAACTGAGTAAAGTTTGAGGGGCAGAGAATGGATGATTCGCTGGCAATTACCAATTTATCTTTGATCGATTGCGGCACTAGCGCCCAACCAACCCGAAGCCCCGAGGCGATGGTTTTAGAGAAGGAACCTAAGTAAATGACATTCTCAGAATCTTGTGCGCGCATCGCATTTGGTGATGGCTTATCAAATCCCAATAGGCCGTAAGGATTATCTTCGACAATAAAGATCTCTTCGCGAGCGCAGATAGCCAAGATCTCGGTGCGTCGATCAGCGCTTAACATCACGCCAGATGGGTTCTGGTAATTCGGGATCAGGTAGAGAAATTTGATCTTTCGCCCGGTGGCGCGGGTAGTTTTGATCGCTTCCGCGAGCGCGCTTGGGACCATGCCATCGTTATCGGTTTCGACGTGAACCACCGAAGCTTGGTACTGCGCAAAGGTGCCAAGCGCCCCCACATATGAAGGCGCCTCTACCAAGACCACATCGCCTGGATCGATGAAGATCCGGCTAATCAAATCTAAAGCTTGTTGCGAGCCGGTGGTCACGATGATGTCATCGGGATTGGCGCGGATACCTTCAAGGGCCATGACATCGCAAATCTGTTCGCGCAACATTGGATGGCCTTGGCCGCTGCCATATTGCAAGGCCTCGGTGCCATTTACTGCGACCAAGTCACGCACAATCTCAGACATCGTATCCATCGGTAGCGCAGAGAGATTTGGCATACCACCAGCTAGCGAGACGATCTCTGGTCTAGATGCGACTGCAAATAGAGAGCGAATCTCAGATGGTTGCATATGCGCCGCACGCGAGGCGAAACGATTCTCTAACTCTAGAGAATCGCCGGTGGTGTGGCGCAGTTCAGTCATTGGGATAGTTTTCCATATCTTTCGCAATACTCGTAAATCAATATCTAATTGATTCGTAAGCCCGCTCTTTTTAGGTCGGAAATTCGAAGTGTCCCAGTCTTGGCATCGTCCTCCGCCGTCAAATACAAGCGTTGAATCGCAATCACCAGTGATTCTGCGATCAAATCACGAAATTCTGCGCGTTGATAGCGTTTTGCATCCTCTGGGTTAGTTAGATAACCAAGGTCAATTCGCACCGCAGGAGCTTGGACCAAACGTAAGAGATCCCAGGTCTTTGAGTGGGTGCCGCAATTTTGCAGATCGGTTCTAGCGCAGATTTCGCGTTGCACTAAAGATGCAAATCGATCTCCCACCACAGAATGGATTCCATGCGCATCACTTCCGTAGGAGTAGGTGGCAACACCATGCGCCTTCTCATTCTTATATGAATCACAATTTAACGAGATCATCAAATCTGCATTAGCGCTATTGGTTAATTTGATTCGATCGCTTTCGCTTGGATCATTCTCTGGTCCGCGAGTTAGAAAAACACTGGCGCCTAAAGCCAGCAAACGGCCTTCAACTCTCGTCGCAATGTCGTAGGTGATTTCAGCTTCAGTTACTCCATTTGCTGCCACGCCATGGTTATCCCCGCCGCGCGCCGGGTTAATCACAATAACCTTTCCAGCCAGGGCTGGGCCGCGACTTTGTTGATGTGCCACTTCGCGTAATTTCATCGGCGCACCGCCCGCCACGGTTTTCGTCAATCTGATCAACGCGGTGATTGTCGCTGGGCCACATTTACCGTCAACTGCCACCCCGACAGATTTTTGAAACTCCTTTACCGCTGCTTCAGTGCGCGGCCCAAAAATTCCATCTACGCGACCAGAATCAAATCCCATATCAGTCAAACGACTCTGCAATTGCGCAACATCATCACCGCGCATCAATGGAGATTCTGTTAGGTAGAGCGAGCGATCGCCCAACTTCCAGCGCGCCTCTTGTAGCGCATCGAAGGTCTGGTTATTTACATTGCCTGTTGCGGTTAGTCCGCGCTCTTGTTGAAATTGTGCAACGGCAGTTGCAACGCTCTCATCAAACTTATTTGGCGTGGCATGCAAGAGACCAATGCGATTAAGCGAGGTAATTACCTGGTCTACCAAATCTCCACTATCACCCGGGCGGAGCATTATCTCTCTCGCAGATGACATCGGAGCCCTTGAGATTTAACTTGCTGGTTCTAAAAAGTAATTAAATGAACTCAGCGAGATCTTTAAGTAGCGCAGGCTTTGGCTTAGCGCCAATCATGG
Source organism: uncultured Actinomycetes bacterium (assembly GCA_964654815.1). Taxonomy (GTDB): domain Bacteria; phylum Actinomycetota; class Actinomycetes; order Nanopelagicales; family Nanopelagicaceae; genus ZLKRG08. The sequence goes on along the minus strand of CAZZLH010000006.1, from coordinate 35,707 downwards.
TTTTTACCACTTGGCCACCCTTGAAGACATGTAAGGTCGGGATTGATTGAACTCCATATTGGATTGCAAGCGCCGATTCCTCATCGGTATTTAACTTAACAATCTTTAATTTATCGCCATGTTCGGCGGCAATCTCATCGAGAATCGGCGAGACCATTCGACATGGACCGCACCACTCCGCCCAGAAATCAACCAATACTGGCTTATCTGAATTTAATACCTCAGCGGCGAAATTTGCTGATGTTACTGATGGTGCTCCCATTTCTATCTCCTCTTGTTGTTACCTGTTTAAATCTGACTTTGATTTACTCTTTAATTTACTCTTTA
>CAZZLH010000006.1:16890-35280 GCA_964654815.1 uncultured Actinomycetes bacterium | reverse complement strand
ATTTACTCTTTAATTTACTCTTTATATGCAAAGAATAGTTAATGCGCCAAGAATCTCTCGGCATCTAACGCTGCTTGGCAACCGGAGCCCGCTGCGGTAATTGCCTGTCGATAGGTGTGGTCTACCAAATCACCACAAGCAAAGACGCCTTTTAGATTGGTGCGAGTGCTTCGCGCTTCAACTTGCACATAGCCCTCGCCATCTAACGAGACCTGACCTGCAACTAGCTCAGACCTTGGGTTATGGCCGATAGCTACGAATAGGCCAGTGAAATCACCCTTACTCTCCTCGCCAGTTTTGGTGTTACGAAGTTTTAAACCTTCCATTTTTTCGCCACCGAGCACATCTATTACCTCGGTGTTAAACATAAATTCGATCTTTGGGTTGTTATGCGCACGCTCCGCCATGATCTTTGAAGCGCGTAAGGTATCGCGACGATGGATCACCACCACCTTGGAGGCAAATTTAGTTAAGAAGTTGGCCTCTTCCATAGCAGAGTCGCCACCACCAACGACTGCAATCACTTGATCTCGATAGAAGAAACCATCGCAGGTGGCACACCACGAAACGCCACGACCTGAAAGTCTCTTCTCATTTTCCAAGCCAATCTCTTTATAAGCCGAACCCATCGCCAAGATCACCGATCTGGTCTTTATGACATTACCGCTGCCATCTTTTAAGGTTTTTACATCCGGCCCCAAATCCATTTCCACAATATCGTCGGTGATCAATTTGGCGCCAAAGCGCTTCGCTTGATTTCGCATGTTATCCATCAATTGCGGACCCATGATGCCATTTTCAAAACCAGGGAAATTCTCTACCTCAGTGGTATTCATCAATGCGCCACCTGCGCTGATTGCACCTTCGTACATGATGGGATTTAACTGAGCGCGCGCGGCATAAATCGCAGCGGTATAGCCAGCCGGACCTGATCCCACAATTACCAGATCTACAACTGCATTATTTGCTTCGCTCATTTCCTATCCTTACTCGAAATCTTTACTCTAAGTCTTTAATCTAGGTCTTCTTTGCTATCTGCATCAGAGTTGTTACTTGAGCCTTTAATAGAACCCCTAGTCCTAGGGAAGTATTCCATCAATACCCCAATTTCCGCGATTTTCATCCGTTTTGCCACCACAAAGTAACCAATCACACCAAGTGCAATTATTACCAACAGGTATAAACCTCTGAGATAGATCGGTGAGTTTTCATTTATGCCATGCCAGTAATTTGTTATTAAAAATAGTGGAAACATCGCAATGAATGAGGCGATAGTTAATTTGAAATGTTGCCCCATAAATTCTTTGATTTGGATCTTTTCGGTGTGGCGCTTTAATAAATATAAAGTGTATGGCAACCCAACTATGTAACTGATCGAGAATGCTGCACCAAGACCAACGGTCACCCACTTTGGCTCTAAGATGTTTAAGAAGAGATAAGAGAGCGCAACCGAGACTACATTTATAAAGATAATTGATGGCACCTGAGTCTTGGTATCTTCGAATGCGTTAAAACCACGGATTAAAATCAAATTAATACTAAAGGTAACCAACCCAACACCAAGCGCCGAGAGCACATATCCCATGTACAACCCATCAGCTTTTGGAATACCCACGAAAATTGTGCTGGTCATCAATGGGCCTAGTAGTAAAAATGCCATTCCCGCTGGAACGGTAATAACTCCAACCATTCGAATCGCACGAATTAATTCATGCTTTACTCCAAGCCGATCATGTTTGATTGCTAACTCCGAGATATGTGGCAAGAGCGCAGTGATCAAAGAGATGGTTACGATGCCATAAGGCAACATCATCACATAGTAAGCATTTTGAAATGGTGTGATACCAACACCGGTTTCGATTCCAGCTTTAGCGCTACGAACCGCAGCGCTCGTGGCCACGCTAACAGTCACCAAATAACCAAGTTGCGAGATAAAGACATAGACCAAAGTCCAACCCGCTAACGAGAAGGATTTACCCAACCCTTTCAAACCAAACCGAATCTTTAAATGAAAGTTGGTGCGCTTAACCGCAGGGATCACCAATAAGGCCTGCACCACCACACCTAAAGTGGTGCCCCAACCCAGAATCGCAGTCTGTGTTGGCGTAATGGTGTCGGCGGTGAACTTGGGTACTAGAGCTAAAAAGTAGGTAAGTAAGGCTATTCCTACCAAGTTATTTGCGATCGGCGCCCACATCATCGGGGCGAAAGAGCCGCGGGAATTGGCGACCTGCCCCAACATTGCGAATAACCCTAAGAAGAAGATCTGCGGCAGACAGATTCGCATCATGGTCAACGTCAACTCATTTATATGTTCAAAACCAGGCTGGGAGAACTCCGGCGCATAGATGCGTACCAATGCTGGCGCAAAGAGCACGCCGATCAAAGTTATGGCAGCGAGAATCACACAGATTGTGGTGACCAACCTTGAAGCGAAATCTTCGCCGCCATCTGAATCATTTCGACTCTTAACTAATTGCGGGACAAAGATCGCAGTTAATGCGCCACCTACCATTAAGTTGTAAATGATATTGGGCATCGTATTTGCCACATTGAAACTATCTGCAAGTAGCGCTGTACCAAGTACTGCGACCGTCAGAACGCTACGAATAAATCCTGCGATGCGAGATAGGACAGTGCCAACTGCCATGATTGTCGAGTTGCGAAAGAGATCTTGATTCTTCATGCTTTGCGATTCTTTCGAACTCGACGAACGCTCTGTGCGATCGCAGCTAGTATCAAAACTACACCTGCAGCAGTGGTAAATCTGGTAATCGTTGTGGAGATTATGGTCGAAGATACCTCGAGCATGCCGGTGGCTCCGATTGACTTACCTTTACCATTTTCAAACCGGGCGATAACTGTGGAGTCACCGGCTGCAATACTCTTCACCGGCACGCTAACTTGCACTTTGCTATTTGGATTTAGCGTGATTTGGCGATATTCGGGAAAGACCACGCGGCTATTTAGCGGCGTGAAAAGTAGATCGACTTTTACTGGAGTGTTGAAATCATTTACCAAGGTGATTGGCAGTTTCTCGCTGGCGTTGGTGATTTGATAACGGCCACTGACGATTCTTAGTTTCGCGATTACCCGCGGTTGCCCCAACTCGAAGTTCTTAAGCAGCGAATTACGCTGCTTTTCAGATAACAACGGGTTGAAGAGTTGGCCCAATCTGGCGCGATCGCTTTCTACCTCTTTTGGATTTACCACCGTCGAAAGCAGCGTAAATTCCTGCCTTGCGGTATTAAAGAATTCCCTTATCTCGTTGCTGATGGTGGCTCGCTTATTTGCCAGGCCCGTGCCCTTTTCACTTCGGACATTCTTCAATAGCACCGCTTGAAGATGCTGCTGCCCAACCAAATAGTAGAAATTCAACTCAGATGGCGCGAGAGCATTTAAGTAAGTCACATCGGGGTTGCCGTAGGCGGTGGCATAAATATTGTCATTACCAATCACACTTTTAAGTCTTTGCAACCAGCTCTCAGCAACTTGAGAGTTGTTTTCGGCCAAGTATTTGATGTCTTCCAAAAGCGCAGCATCCATGATCCAAGTTCTGGGCCTAGGAACTGGGGTGAAAACCAATTTACCCAACTCACCTTCAGGCGAAAGCGCCATCTCAAAATCTTTATTTATTAACTCACCTTGGTAATTTCGATTTGCGACCGAAGTTAGATAGATATTTTTATTTGCCGCCTCGGCCGGCATCTGTAAGGAGAGCAACAGAAGCATCGCAGTGACCACCAGGGTAAAAGCAGAGGCGAAGATGCGTTTCATTTGAGTTCACCATTTCGGGCAATCAACTTCTTTTCATCGGGATAGGCCAGCAATTCGACTATCTCTTCTAAAGGAAACCAACGCACCTCGTCTACCTCTGTCACTTGAGGCGAGAGAGATCCGCCCACCTCTTTAAATAGGTAATGGTGTACGGTTTTATGAATTCTCTTTCCCCCAGCCATAAACCAGAAATCAATCACGCCGAGTTCGCGGGTGATTTCGGATTGAATTCCAGTCTCTTCCGCAACTTCACGGATCGCCGCAGCCTCAGGGGTTTCGCCCGCTTCGATATGGCCTTTGGGCAACGACCAAAGTAGGCGCTCACGATTGGCATCTTTCTGATCCAATCGACCAATCAATAACCCTTTAGTACCGGAAAAATCGATGACTAAACCGCCCGCGCTAATTTCATCAACCCGCTTTGCATATCGCTGGGGTTTTTTATTGCGCGCGCCATCGCTTTTTTTCTTGCGATTGCGTGAGCGTTTCTTTCGATGAGGCGTAGACGCCGGTTGGCTATTTGCACCAGTATCGCCGCCAGCACCGGGTGCCGGGGTCATGTGAGTAGCCTAACCTTTCCCCTGTGAGTAGCGCATTAGATGCCGCGCGCGAATTAGCGATTCGCTCGTTAATTGAGCGGGCGCCCCTTGCTAGCTCATTAGCGGCAGCATTTAAAGATTCTGGATTTAAGTTGGCCTTAGTTGGCGGACCAGTAAGAGATGCAATCTTAGGACGCCTAGGAAACGATCTAGATTTCACAACAGATGCGCGCCCTGCAGATACCAAGAAAATTTTAAATGCTTGGGCAGAACATGTTTGGGATACTGGAATTGAATTTGGCACCATCGCTGGAAAACGTGGTGATACTACAGTTGAGATCACCACATATCGCAGTGATAGATATGATTTAGATTCCCGAAAACCAGAAGTGGAATTTGGTGACAATATCCAAGGCGATCTCTCACGTCGTGATTTCACCATCAATGTGATGGCTCTGGAGTTAACCGGCGCAAAACCAGAATTTATTGATATCTATAACGGGGTCGCTGATCTAAGCGCGAAGGTACTACGCACCCCAGTATCGCCAGAGCAATCATTTAGCGATGATCCGTTGCGAATGATGCGCGCTGCCAGGTTTGCCGCACAACTAGATTTCGAAGTCGCAGCAGATGCGTTAAAAGCTATGCATGAAATGGCAGATCGCCTAAATATCATCTCAGCGGAACGAATCAGAGACGAGTTCATCAAGTTGATGCTCTCAGATCATCCTCGAAAAGGCATCTCCATATTGGTCGCAACTGGATTGGCCGATTTGATACTGCCAGAGATCCCTAAATTGCAATTAGAGATTGACGAACATCATCACCATAAGGATGTATACGAACACTCATTGACGGTTTTAGAACAGGCGATTGCTTTGGAAGCTCGCTTGGGTGGCAAGAATTTAGTGATTCGTTTAGCAGCGCTATTACATGACATTGGAAAACCAAAAACGAGGGCGCTGATCCCAGGTGGTGGCGTCTCATTCCATCACCATGAAGTCGTCGGTGCCCGCCTTGCCAAAGAACGGATGAGAAAACTTCGCTTCTCCAATGAAGTTATCGAAGCGGTGGAAACGCTAATCTCGCTACATCTACGTTTTCATGGTTATGGCGATGGCGAATGGACCGACTCAGCGGTTCGTAGATATGTGCGAGATGCCGGTGAATTGCTGACCCACTTACACGTGCTTACCCGCGCTGATTGCACCACCCGAAATCAACGCAAAGCGGAGCGTTTAGCTGCGACTTATGACGCCCTTGAAGCGCGCATCGAACGATTAGCAGCAGAGGAAGAGTTGGCGGCGATTCGCCCAGATCTTGATGGCAGCGAGGTGATGGAGTTACTTAAATTAAAACCATCACGCCAAGTCGGCGAAGCTTTAGATTTTCTTTTAGAACTTCGCTTAGAACAAGGACCGCTCGGCAAAGAGCGCGCAACCGAAGAGCTTCTTAAGTGGTGGGCTGCCCGCTAAATTTAGCGCTCCTTAAAATTACAAAAGCGGTTAGTAAATAAACTACCGAAATCGCAACAGGGACTGATCTAGTCAGACCAGAGTTTGGTGTGGCTAGCGCTGCAAGCAGCGCACCACTTACGATCGCGACATTTACGGTCATGTCATACAGCGCAAAGGTGCGGCCACGAAAATCATCAGTGATTTTTGATTGCACCAAGGCATCGTTGGTTACCTTCATGCTCTGGCCGGAAGCTGCGACAAAGAAAGCCGCTAAATACAATGAAGCCGAGCTCTCAAATACCGCAACCACAATCGGGGTAATCGAACTTAACGCGACCATCGATCGAATCCATTTATGTCGACCAAAGCGTTCAACCCCGATTGGTGCAATTAATGCACCTATCACCAAGCCGGCGCCAGCAAATGCAATCGCGCGACTTACCCCAGCCAACCCCGCCTCGGTATCTGCCGGATTATTAAAGGTATTTCGCTCAAGTAGAAGTCCCACGATCGTTAGCGCAGTTAACCCACCGCGTTGGATAGAGGTAGCCAAAATTCCACGCGCGGCATCTTTATGATTACGTAGGAAGCGAAATGCTGCTACCAACTCTTTAAAGCCATTTGGCGCGCGCTCCTCGTGAGGCAGCGGCCCTAATTCGGCTCGACCAATCCGAGAGCTAAGAAAAGTTGCGGTCAGATAACCCAAGACCGCAACCAGCAAGATGATGCCATCAGATTGATTGGCATTATTCATCGAATCGATAGTTCGGCGAATCGCGATACCAACTGCGCCACCTACCACTACCGCTAAAGATCCACCCGTTACGGCGAGGGCATTTGCTTTGATTAGATTTGGTCGATCAATCATCAGCGGTAGACCTGCAGATAGCCCCGCGAGTAATAATCGGTTTACACCGAAGGCGAAGAGAATTAATAGCGTTAGCAGAAATCCAGTAGTGCCAGAGAAAATCAAAATCGCAATGAAGATCAAATCTACTGCGCGCAATGAATTTGCCATCAAAACCGCGCGCTGTCTTGAGATGCGATCAAGAATCGTGCCGACAAGTGGCCCAACAATCGAATAAGGTGTTAACACCACGGCAAATCCCAACGCCGCCGCCATCGCACTTGCTTGACGTTCAGGTGAGAAAAGCACAAATGAGGCGAGCGCACTTTGGAAGATGCCATCGGTCAATTGGCCGGTCCATCTAACTGCCAGCAGTTTTCGCAATCTGGGGTGAAGTATCAGAGCGAAAAACTCTTGCATATACCGAGTTTATGGGCAGTTGAATGATTAATTACAATTACGCCATGAGATCAAAGCGCTCTTTCATCGATTACTCGCTGGATAAGCGCGCGACTTTGATTGCGCTCTTTAGAGGTGCGACCGATGCCTGCGATGCCGACCCATATCTGCTTCGCGCGGCGAAATTCCATGGCGAGAAAGCTGATCGCAATTGTCCGGTCTGCAAAAAGGATGAATTGGTGGAATTGCGCTATACCTATGGCGATCAACTCGGCCAGTACCAAGGTCGAATCAAAACCATCTCAGAGTTGGTAGACATGGAGCATGAGTTTGGGGAGTTCCGTGTATATCTAGTCGAAGTTTGCAAGAACTGCCATTGGAATCATCTAGTGCACTCTTTTACCTTGGGCGATGGCGTAAATCGAAAGCCACCACGTAAGAAACCAACCTTGGAAGATAGCGACTACAGGTAGCCTTCAACCATGTCCTCGCGAACCAAGCGTTTGTTGGCGAGAGCCGCCATCTTTTTAGGCGGTTTTGGGTTTGTAGCTGGTGCAACTTTATTTGTCTTGGCCTACTTCACCGTTGATATCCCAGACCCAAATGAATATGTAAATACTCAAGCGACCATCATTCAATATTCAAATGGCTCTGAGATAGGGCGAATTGGTTCGGAGAATCGCACCATCGTACCGCTAGCCAAGATGCCATGGAATCTTCGCCATGCAGTGTTGGCAGCAGAGAATCGTAATTTCTATAACGAACATGCATTTAGCGTCAGCGGCTTTGCGCGTGCGGTTGTAGATAACGTAAAGACGCTAGGTCGTGGCGGCGGCGGCTCTACCATCACTCAGCAATATGCCAAGACCGCATTCCTAACCCAAGAGCGTTCGGTACAGCGAAAGATCAAAGAGTTGGTTATCGCGATAAAGCTTGAGAATCAATTGAGCAAAGATCAGATCCTGGAGAATTATCTAAATACTATTTACTTTGGCCGCGGCGCATATGGCGTCGAAACCGCAGCGCAGCAATATTTCAATCGTAGCGCGAGCAATCTAACTTTGGCGCAATCTGCCGTGATTGCATCTGTTTTACGTTCGCCCGGTTATTACGACCCACAATATGGCGAGAACAATATGAAGCGCCTTCAAGCGCGCTTTAAATATGTGATCGATGGGATGGTTAAAGCTGGTTGGCTCGAACCAGATGTGGCCAAACGAGTTAAATTCCCAACCATCATGCCCGGAACCAGAGAGGGCTCACTCTCTGGACCTCGCGGATATTTAATTGAGATGGTCCGTGCTGAGTTAATCAAGCGCGGTTTCACCGAGGATCAATTGATGAAGGGTGGATTGATTGTTAAAACCACCTTTGATCAAAAAGCCCAAGCAGCTGCAATTGAAGCGGTAGCGAAATTAACTCCAAAGGGCGCGCCTGAGAACTTACATATTGGCTTAGCCTCAATCAGACCTGGCACTGGAGAGATCATCGCCCTTTATGGTGGACGCGATTATTTGGTCCGCCAATTAAATGATGCCACCCAATCAATCGCATTAGCTGGCTCGACTTTTAAGCCATTTGCGCTAATCGCCGGCCTTGAGGCTGGTATTCCATTGACCTCGATGTGGAATGGCGATAGCCCACAAATCTTTGATGATTTAGGTAAGCCATATGAGGTAAACAATTATGGCGATGAAGGTTGGGGCCAAGTAAGTCTGCTCAAAGCTACATCACATTCCATCAATACTGTCTACGTGCCACTTGGTATCAAAGTTGGCCCAGATAAAGTGGTCGATGTCGCGCGTCGCGCCGGAATTCCAGATCGTGTTGCAATGATGCCAACCCCATCAGTGGTCTTAGGCGCAGCATCTCCGCGAGTTATAGATGTGGCATCTTCATATGCAACATTTGCCGCGCAAGGTGTTTATGCCTCACCTTGGTTCTTGGTTGAAGTAAAGGGTGCAAATGGTGGTCTGCTCTATCAAGCAACACCACCATCGCCAAATACAGTCTTTAGTAAAGAGGTAATGGCAGATCTAACTTATGCGCTGCAGGGCGTGGTTAATAATGGAACTGCAACTGCAGGTACCGCATCCCTTGGTAGGCCTGCTGCCGGCAAGACCGGAACTTCGGAGCAGAATGCCTCGGCTTGGTTTAGCGGTTACACCCCGCAATTAGCCACTGCAGTATCTATGTTCCGCGATGATGCCTCACAAACTCTAAATGGTATTGGTGGCCTTAACTCTGTAACGGGCGGAACTTTCCCAGCGCGCATTTGGACCGCATATATGAAAGGTGCGCTCGCTGGCCAACCAGTGCTCTCTTTCCCACCACCAGTGAATATCGGTGGCACTGACGCGGTAGTAATGACAAGCGGCGGTGTGCAATCGCCGAAGAAGAAGTAAGTAAAGAGCCACGAACTGTTTAGATCATCTCGCGTTCTTTTGGCACTTGCGATCTTCGCAAGTCTCCTCTCCTTTGCCAAGTTCTCGCACTGCGAGAAGAATGGCTGGCAATCGCCAGATAACTACATCCACGCTTGTTATACCGATATTGCACCTTTATTTACCGAGCGCGCCTTAGATACCGATACCTGGCCATATGCCAGCGGCGAAAAGAGCGTGGAATATCCAGTTTTGATGGGTCTTGCTATGTATCTAACTGCGCTACCGGTTACCGACATTCGAGATTACTATTTTGTAAATATCTTTCTCTTGGCGCTTTTATTTATTGCCACCGTTTTCCTATTACAACGGATCGCGCCATATGGTTTTTACTATGCGCTGGCGCCAGCAGTGATTGGCTCACTCTTCATTAATTGGGATCTTTGGGCCATACCGACGATGCTCCTTGCGATTTATTGGTTTGATCGAAAGAGATACGATTACAGCGCAATCGCGTTGGGAATTTCCGTAGCTACCAAATTCTTTCCGGTGCTCCTATTGATTCCAATCTTGATTATCTTTTTAAGAGGTGGTCGAAATCCGATCCGTTACTTGAGCATCTTTGCCGGTACTTGGCTCGCCATAAATCTTCCGGTAGCGCTTACCACCCCAACCGGTTGGTGGCATTTCTATAAATTTAATATGGAGCGCGGCCCAGATTGGGGCTCGATCTGGAATTCATTACAGATCTTTGGTTGGGATACCGGTGCCACAAATTACCTATCTTTAATCGGCACGTTAGCGATCCTTGCCGGGGTTGCAGTCTTCCTCTTTGGATTAGGTGAGACCCCAACACTTGCCGAAGTAGCATTCATAGTTTTTGCTGCAGCTTTGATTCTAGGCAAGGTTTACTCGCCACAGTATGTGCTTTGGCTTACCGCGCTCGCAGTAATCGCACTTAACACCAAAGCGACTTTGATTTTCTTCTGGATTTGGCAAGTTGCGGAGCTGGCTTATCACATCGCAATCTGGCAACACCTTGCGTTGATTACCAATGCCAGATTTGGGCTCAATGAGAGTTTCTATGGCGCCATCAGCGCGCTTCGCTTAGCGGCTGCCATCGCCATGATTTATAGCCTCGCCCGCCAGGTGGGAAAGGCCCGTTTTACACAGAGAAAACCCTGGGATTTCCTCTTCCATAGCGCCTCCAGTTACCCTTAACCCCTCATCGCGAGGTTTCGACTTTTCGATGATCACCTCTGTTACGGAAATACCGTAACCGCATAGTCCAAAGGGGTTTATTGATTCATGCGTCATTATGAATTAATGGTCATCCTTGACCCAGAGCTCGAAGAGCGCACAGTTACACCAAGCCTCGAGACCTACTTGAAAATCATCAAAGATAGCGGCGGCAAAGTCGACAAACTCGATGTTTGGGGCCGTCGTCGTATGACCTTTGAGATCAACAAGAAGTCCGAAGGCATTTACGCAGTTGTAGATATGCACTGCGAACCAGCAGCAATCAAAGAGTTGGATCGCCAACTTAATTTGAATGAAGCGGTACTACGCACCAAAGTAATTCGCCCAGAGTAAAAAACACCTAGAGTAAAAATCACCCAGAGTAGATAGAAGGTAAAGAAAATGGCAGCAGGAGATACCAACATCACGATCATCGGCAACTTAGTTGATGATCCAGAACTTCGCTTCACCCCATCTGGGGCTGCGGTCGCTAAGTTTCGCGTGGCTTCAACCCCACGTTACTTAGATCGCAACACCAATGAGTGGAAAGATGGAGATTCACTCTTCTTGCAATGTCAGATTTGGCGACAAGCAGCTGAGAATGTGGCAGAGTCATTAACCCGCGGAATGCGCGTGATTGTCTCTGGTCGTTTAAAGCAACGCTCATACGAAACCAAAGAGGGCGAGAAGCGCACCGTATTTGAAGTTGAAGTTGATGAGGTAGGACCATCACTACGTAATGCCACAGCGAAGGTCACCAAGACCACGCGCCAAGGCGGCAACGCAGGTGGCGGCTTTACCGCTGATGCAGTAACCGATGATCCATGGGCCTCCTCCGCACCTGCAGGTGGCGGTTGGTCAACAAATACCGACGAACCACCGTTTTAAAGAAATTTAAACCGTAAACCAAAATTCCATTCCTTCCGTGAATTACTAAAGGAAGGGCACCCGAAAGGAGCACCACAATGGGAGCACGTAACAACCGGACGCTCAAAGAACCAAAGAACAAGGGCGCCAAAGCTGCGGCACTCAATAAGAAATTCAAGAAGAAGCCATGCCAGTTCTGCCGTGACAAGGTGACTTATATCGATTACAAAGATATCGCCCTGCTACGTAAGTACATCAGCGATCGCGGCAAGATTCGCGCTCGCCGAGTTACTGGCGCATGCACCCAACACCAACGTTCAGTAGCAACTGCGGTTAAAAATAGCCGCGAGGTAGCGCTACTGCCATACACCTCAACTGCACGCTAATCGACCAAGAAGGGACTAAATACAAATGAAGCTAATTCTGACTCGTGAAGTATCTGGCCTAGGTCATCCTGGTGATGTGGTAACTGTCGCAGATGGTTATGGCCGTAACTTCCTACTACCCACCAATCAAGCGATTATCTGGAGCAATGGCGCAGAGAAGCAGATCGAAGGAATTCGACGCGCTCGCCAAGCTCGTGTCATTCGCGACCTTGATCATGCAAAGGAGATCAAAGCAAAGCTCGAATCAGCTGCGATCTCAATCAAGGTAAAGGTTGGCGAAACCGGCAAGCTTTATGGCTCAGTGACCGATAAAGATGTCGCCGCTGCAATCAAATCTGCTACCGGAATTGATATTGATCGCCACAAAATCAAATTGGCACATATCAAGAAGACTGGCAATCACAGCGCAAAGGTCTCGCTACAAGGAAATGTGGTAGCGAATGTAACTGTTGCGGTGGCTGGTAACTAAGCAAAGTACTTCACCTGTAAAACCCCGGCTATTGACGGCCGGGGTTTTCTCATTTATCTCAATATTTGATAAGTGGCGAAAAACCTCAATCCACACCCCAAGCGGTTAATTTTGAGCGCAAAATCGGGAGTTAACCCCAACTTATCCACGCGCTATCCCCAGCTTTCCACAGCTTCATCCCCAGCCATTTAGGGGTTTCTACACAGCCTTCTACACAGCCCTGTTATTACATGTCAGACCTTGGTGAGAGGTTTGCCCCGTGAGTATCGCAGAACTACCCCGTAATCCTGATGCCGAACGTACTCCGCCGCAGGATTTAATCGCCGAACAATCTGCGCTCGGTGGCATGTTGCTATCAAAAGATGCGATCTCTGATGTCGTGGAAATTTTAAAAGGTCGTGATTTCTATCGACCGGCGCACGAACTTATCTTCGATGCAATCTTAGATTTATATGGTCGCGGCGAACCTGCCGATGCAATTACTGTTGCAGCAGAGTTAACCAAACGTGGCGATATCGCGCGCGCAGGTGGCGCTCCTTATTTACATACCTTGATCAATTCAGTGCCAACAGCAGCAAACGCTGGCTTCTACGCCAAGATCGTTCGCGAACGCGCAATTGCGCGCCGCTTAGTTGAGGCCGGCACCAAGATCGTCCAACTTGGTTACACCACCGAAGGCGAAGTCGATGATGCAGTCGATCAAGCACAGGTAGAGATCTTCCAAGTCACCGAACGTCGCGCCTCCGAAGATTATGTAATTCTCAATGATCTACTCGAAGAGACCTTCGATGAGATGGAGCGGATTGCAAAGGGCGTTGGCCCAGAAGGCGTGCTCTCAGGTTTTCGCGATCTAGATAAATTAACCAATGGTTTCCATCCAAGCAATATGATCGTTATCGCAGCGCGCCCCGCAGTTGGTAAATCAACATTTGCGCTAGATATTGTCCGCAACGCTGCAATTCACGAGAAGAAGACCGCAGTTATCTTCTCCCTAGAAATGTCGCGCTCTGAGATCACCATGCGTATGTTGTCGGCCGAAGCTCGCGTTGCCTTAAATAGCGTCAGAAGCGGCGTCCTCTCTGAAGATGAGTGGTCGCGCCTTGCTAGACGTATGGGCGAAATCAGCGATGCGCCGCTATTTATAGATGATTCACCAAATCTCTCAATGATGGAGATTCGCGCAAAGGCCCGTCGTTTGAAGCAGCGCCATGATCTTAAATTGGTGGTTATCGACTACCTCCAGTTGATGTCATCAGGAAAACGCGTTGAGAGCCGCCAGCAAGAGGTCTCGGAATTCTCCCGCCAACTAAAACTTATGGCTAAAGAGTTAGATATCCCCGTAATTGCGATCTCACAGCTAAATCGCTCTCCCGAACAGCGCGCGGATCGCAAACCACAACTCTCTGACCTACGTGAATCAGGCGCCATCGAACAGGATGCCGACATGGTTATCTTGTTACATCGCGACGAACTTTATGACAAACAGAATCGCCCCGGCGAAGCAGATCTATTTGTCGTCAAGCATCGCAATGGCCCAACTCGAGATCTAAAGGTTAGCGCCCAACTCCACTACTCAAGATTTGTGGATATGCCAGCGGATATGGGTTCGACCGACTTTACTCAGGCACGATCTGCGGAGTAATCGTCCTCGCCTTAGTTGCAATATAGATTCCGGCAATAACCGCAGCAGCGCCAACCAATTGAATCGCATTAAAGGTCTCACTTAGCCAGATCCAGGCGAAGATCCCTGCGAGCACTGGCTCAGACATTCCAATTATTGATGCTGATGACGCGCTTGTGCGTTTGATACCAATCAAATTTCCCGTGTAAGGAATGATGGTGCCGATAAAGATTACAAATGCAATCAACATCCAACCATTAACAAAGGTTCCGGCTAATTGACCGCGTAGATCTATCTCCTTGGTGAAAATCTCAACCGGATAGCTCCAGAGCGGGAAGGTGAGCCACCAAAATAACATCGAGATGCCAAAGCCATAGAGCATCAAAGTCTCGGTTGGCGCTCGCTTACTCCACTTCTCACCGAGTAAGAAGTAGGCAGTTAGCGCAAAGGCATCAAGGAAGGCGGCCAAAAGCCCGATGCCATCAAAGGTAAGGCCTTTCCAAACTTGGCCGATCAACATCAGCCCGGTAAATGCCAAGAAGATTGCGACCCACATGCTCCGCGGCACATATTGCTTACGGACATATTTGATCCAAAGCGCGATCCAAATCGGCGCAGTAAATTCGATGATCAGCCCGACCGAGACCGGCATACGCAGAATCGCCACGAAATAGAAGGCCTGGACTCCGGCATAACCCACGATGCCGTAGACCAACATCTCAGGTAGCGCCTTTAGGTCAAAGCGAAGCGCACTTCTTTTGAAGATCAATAGGTAGAGCAAGAAGGCGAAGAAGGCGCCGGTAGAGCGAACTTCGGCAAGACGCCAAGGAGAGAGCCCAGCCTCCAGAACCAATTTGGAGACGATGCCATTTACCGCAAAGGCAATCGCCGCGATAAAGAGCGCAATTACGCCAGAGCGTCGGGACACCGAAAGAGTGTAGCGACTTCTGCTTTAGAAAGCCTTTTCTGGTAACTCCATAATCGCGCCATCAGTTGCTTCTGCAATCTTTCGCTCTGCAGTCAGATGAGGTAAGACCACATTAACGAAGTGCTTTGCTGCCGCGATCTTTCCAGTGTAGAAATCATCTGGGCCAGCAGCAAGTTTTGCAGTTGCAATATCTGCCATACGAAGAAGTAACCAAGCGATGATTACATCACCAGCAGCGAATAGCGCACGAGTTGTGTTAAGACCAACTTTGTAGATCTCTTCTGGCTTTGCCTGTGATGCCATGGCATGGCCAACCATCACAGTGATGATGCCTTGGAAATCACCAAGCGCCTTTAGCAACTTAGCTTTCTCCTCGGCAAGTGGCCCACCAGATTCGCAGTAGCTCTTGATCTCGTTGCCAAGTTTCATAACTGTGGCGCCGTTGTCACGGACAATCTTGCGGAAGAAGAAATCCATACCTTGAATTGCCGTAGTACCTTCATAGAGAGTATCGATCTTGGCATCACGTACATATTGCTCAAGCGGCCAATCCTTAGTGAAGCCAGAGCCACCAAAGGTCTGCAAACTCTCAGTGCCAAGTAGCACCCATGACTTCTCACTGCCATAACCTTTAACGATAGGTAGCAAGAGATCATTTAATTTCTCTAACTCTTTTAACTTTGTCTCATCACTCTCAGTCATGATGGAGTCTTGAATCGAAGCGGTGTAGAGCACCAGCGCTCGCATTCCCTCGGCATATGCCTTCTGAGTAAGTAACGAACGACGTACATCTGGGTGGTGCATGATGGTTACGCGTGGGCTGGCCTTATCCAACATCTTGGTTAGATCAGGGCCTTGCACGCGAGATTTCGCATACTCCAAAGCATTTAAATAGCCGGTAGATAGTGTTGAGATCGCCTTGGTTCCGACCATCATGCGCGCATATTCGATGATCTTAAACATCTGCGCGATGCCATCATGAACCTCTCCAAGTAGGTAACCAACACATGGTTCCTTCTCACCCAGATTTAGCTCTGCGGTAGCAGAAACATTTAATCCCATCTTATGTTCGAGTTTGGTGGCAAATACTCCGTTGCGCTTTCCTAGCGCGCCGGTATCCCAATCGAAATGGAACTTCGGCACGATAAATAGTGAGAGACCCTTAGTTCCAACTGCGCCACCTTCAGGGCGAGCAAGTACAAAGTGAATTATGTTCTCTGCCAAATCATGTTCGCCAGAGGTAATAAAACGCTTGGTGCCGGTGATATGCCAACTGCCATCAGCTTGCTTTACCGCTTTTGATCTTCCAGCGCCGACATCAGAGCCAGCATCAGGTTCGGTCAACACCATGGTTGCAGTCCAACGCTTATCCAACATCTGCTTAGCAATCTTCTTCTGCTCTTCGGTTCCAAGGGCATGGCAAACATGTGCAAAAGATGCGGAGACATAAATATGTAGCGCAGGATTAGAACCCAAAACCATCTCAGCCATCGCCCAACGAAGTGAACGTGGAATCAATGTGCCACCAAATTCAACTGGCGCATCGAGTCTCCACCACTCTGCATCCATGTATGCGTTGTAAGATTTTTTGAAAACCTCTGGCAACTTTCCAGAACCGGTCTTTGGATCGAATTCAACGCCGAGGCGATCACCTTCGACGAAAGAATCCGCGAGTTCGTTCTCGGATAGACGCTTCATCTCTTCCAACATGCCACTTGCAGTATCGCGGTCGACTTCGGCGAAAATTCCTTTTCCTAAAATCTCTTCACGACCAAGTAGATCAAAGAGGCAGAATTCAATATCGCGCAGGTTTGCTTTGTAATGTCCCATGGCGGAAGGATGCTACTGGCCAGTAACTTATGCAAGTCTTTTCGATGGGTTGTAGCCTCGCGCCATGCAATCAGGGCAATCAGGACAAGATGCGAAGGGCCATCAGGGCCTCCATAAGCGAATCTCGCGCCTTCCTCAACCTGGCAGCAAATGGAAGAAGCTAGTCGCTACCGAACCTAGGCAGCGCGTTGGCCAACCACCCAAGGACCCCAAGCCGTTACTTACCCTGATTCACTTCTCGGATCTTCATATCTGCGATGCCCAAGCGCCAACTCGTTTGGAGTTTATCGATCGCTTTGCAGATCCCGGTCATCCGATGCAACCTTTACTTCACTACATCGGAACTTATCGCGCCCAGGAATTTTTAACCGTGCAAGTTCTGGAATCAATGGTGCAAGCAGTAAATCAAATTGATAACGGTCCATTGTTGAATGCACCTATCGATGCGGTGATTATCACCGGAGATATGACAGATAACGCCCAGCAAAACGAATTGGATTGGTACAAAACAGTTTTAGATGGTGGCCCAGTCTCACCCAACTCTGGTTCTGATACAGATTTTGAAAGTTTCCACTCACCTGACAATAAGGATGAGTACTACTACCACCCAGATGTTCCGGGCGCAGATAGACCACAGCGGATATATGACTTTCCCGCATTTCCTGGAGTAACCAAGGCATCTACCGCGCCATTTATTGCCAGCGGCTTGAAACATAAATGGTATGCGATTCATGGCAATCACGATTCGCTCTTGCAAGGCACCTCAAAACCAACGCCCGAATTGGAGAAAGTTCAAGTAGGCGATCAAAAATTTACTGCGCTAGCCAACGATGATTTGATCACTGGATTGATTGAGAATTTTGGCGAGATTGGCCCAGCCGATTACCCAACCTTGGATCAAGTGCTAACCGCCAAAGTTGCCGCAGATCCAAATCGGAAATTCTTGTCCATCCCAGATTGGGTAGCGCGACATACCAATTGCGGACATGACCATGGCATGTCAAATGCCGAACCAAACGCCGCTTATTACTATCGTGATTTTGCAAATAACATAAGAATGATCGCGCTAGATACGGTAAATCTAAATGGTGGTTGGCAAGGTTGCATTGATCGGGTGCAATGGGCCTGGTTCACCGATTTACTAGCTAATTCCCGCGATAAATATGTAATTCTCACCTCGCACCATCCGATTGAGAAGATTTTCAATGATTACGCACCAGAGGGAGTAGCTAAACCCGTGGTGCGAAAAGAGTTGCTTGATGAGATTCTGCAATATCCAAATATCATCGCCTGGATTGCTGGCCACAATCATCAGAACTACATCAATCCAATTAGCCATCCAGATGGCAGACATGCTTTTTGGCATATTCGCACCGCTAGCCATATTGATTGGCCGCAACAATCAAGGATTATCGAAATCGCTAAAGATGGTGACGAGATTCTGATTGGCACCACAGTTGTTGATCATGCTGCGCCGTTGGAATTCCACGGCACCGAATCAGAGTTGGCCAATCCAGTCTCGCTCGCTGCCTTCTCCAGACAATTGGCGGCAAATGATTGGCAGCGACAAGAGGGGCTTTTAGATATCTCATTAGCGGAAGGTCGCCCCGAGGACCAGAATGTCTGGTTACGCGCCAGCGACCCATT
>CAZZLH010000006.1:15584-16790 GCA_964654815.1 uncultured Actinomycetes bacterium | reverse complement strand
AGGCAAAGTTTAGGAAGCTTGAGATAGGGTCTCGCCTATGTTGTTAAGCGATAAAGATATCCGCCAACAGATTGATTCTGGTCGTGTGGTTGTCGAACCATACGAACCAAAGATGATTCAGCCATCTTCTATAGATGTCAGATTAGATAAATTTTTTCGAGTATTTGAAAACCATAAATACGAAGTCATCGATCCCTCTAAAGAACAACCAGAGCTAACTCGAGAGATCGAAGTAGCAAATAGCGAACACTTCATTCTCCATCCAGGTGAATTCGTGCTCGCTTCTACTTATGAGGTAATCACATTGCCAGATGACATCGCTGGTCGCCTAGAGGGAAAGTCATCACTTGGCCGTTTAGGTTTATTGACTCACTCCACTGCGGGCTTTATCGATCCAGGATTTTCTGGCCACATCACCCTGGAGCTATCTAATGTCGCTAACTTGCCTGTGAAGCTCTACCCAGGTATGAAGATCGGCCAACTCTGTCTCATCAAACTCTCATCTGCGGCAGAGCATCCGTATGGCTCTGCGGTTTATGGCTCGCGCTACCAAGGCCAACGCGGTCCTACCCCAAGTCGCTCTTGGCTTAACTTCCATAAGAGCGACGTGAAATAAATACCCTCAGATAGAGGTTAACTAGAGCATGGATACCACCCTTTTAATCGTGCTTGGCGCTCTCGCGCTCTTAGTATTTTTTGGCATCGCGCAATACAACCGATTGATTCGGCTAAATGTCTCAGTTGATGAGGCCTTTGCTCAGATAGAGGTGCAGTTAAAGCGCCGTTCGGATTTAATTCCCAATCTAGTTGAAACCGTAAAAGGTTATGCCTCTCATGAAAAGGAGACCTTTGATCGCGTAGTTAGCGCTCGCGCCAAAGCAACTAGCGCAACCGGCGTGCACGATGTGGCTGCGGCAGATGGGATGTTGACCCAAGCGCTGCGCGGTCTATTGGCTGTGGCTGAGGCCTATCCAGATCTAAAAGCATCCGCCAACTTCTTACAGCTCCAAGATGAATTAGCGACCACGGAAAATAAGGTGGCATTTGCACGTCAGTTCTATAACGACAATGTCCGCTCTTTAAATCAGGCGGTCAAGACCCTTCCAACCAATTTCTTTGCCGGGATCGCGAAGGTCAATGAGCGCGAATTTTATGAGGTGGAAGATCCGCAGGATCGCAATGCGCCTAAGGTGCAGTTTTAGATTT
>CAZZLH010000006.1:0-15484 GCA_964654815.1 uncultured Actinomycetes bacterium | reverse complement strand
ACTTAGATTATGGAAGTTAATTTCCGCGCACAGCAAGCGGCAAATAAACGTAAGACCTTCTTTCTCTTAGCGATCTTTGGCGCGCTGATGTGGCTGGTGGTTTATGCCGCATTAACTTATTTTGGCCAGAGTGGCGCCGGCATAGTTCCGATTGCAGTTGGGCTCTCCTTGTTCTCTGTCTGGGGTAGTTACTTTGCATCTGACAAATTGGTGCTGACGATGACTGGCGCACGTTTGATTCAAGAGAGCGATAACCCACGGCTCTTTGCGCTGGTTCAAGAGGTCTGTCTGGCATCGGGTCTACCCATGCCAAAGATTGCGATTGTGGAAGATCGCGCGCCAAATGCCTTTGCTACTGGTCGCGACCCAAAACATGCCTTAATCGCCTTTACTACCGGCATTTTGGATGCGATGGATCGAGATGAATTGCAAGG
This sequence comes from uncultured Actinomycetes bacterium, assembly GCA_964654815.1. Classification (GTDB taxonomy): domain Bacteria; phylum Actinomycetota; class Actinomycetes; order Nanopelagicales; family Nanopelagicaceae; genus ZLKRG08. The sequence continues at coordinate 15,050 of CAZZLH010000006.1, read as the reverse complement.
CGTAGTTGCTCATGAGATGTCACATGTGGCAAATCGCGACACTTTGGTTAGTGCAGTTGCTGCGACTACCGCTGGCGCAATCGCCATGTTGACTGATTTCTTGATGCGCATGATGTGGTTTGGTGGCGGTAAACGAGATCGCGAACATCAAAATCCGTTGGCGCTAATAGCTTCTTTGATTGTGTTGATCTTGGCGCCGATTGCTGCGGTGTTATTAAAGGCGGCAATATCGCGCCGCCGTGAAGCGTTAGCGGATGCGACTGCAGTGCAATTTACCCGCAATCCCGCCGGACTTCGTAAGGCGCTTGAAGTACTACAAGCAGACTCAACCGTGGTGCAGCATGCATCTAATGCAGTTGCGCATCTTTATATTGAATCACCACTTGATTCATCTAATGTTTCGAAATTATTCGCCACACACCCACCGCTTTCAGAGCGAATCGCTATTCTGAAGGCAATGGAAAGTGGAGTGTGAAGGTAGCGCCTTCACCGAGTTTGGAATCTACGCTTACATAGCCACCATGTGAGCGCATTACCGCATCAACAATAGATAGACCTAACCCATTACCTTCAGCGCCAGTACGTTTGCGAGATTCATCAACTCGGTAGAAGCGCTCAAAGATTTTCTCCCGATCGCTTTCAGATAAGCCTGGTCCGTTATCGGTCACAATAATCACTGCCTCGCTCTTATCTGCCAGAGTTTCTAGCTTTACCGAGACCTTTATTTCGGTGCCAGCGGGAGTATGTACGCGGGCATTGTTAAGTAAATTGGCGACAACTTGATGGATGCGATTGCCATCGCCGAGCGCATAAATATCAACCCCGGCATCCAAGGTGATCGGATGATCCGGCGAGATTACTTGCGCAGATGCGACCGCATCACCGACCAATTCCGAGAGATTTACCGGCTTTATCTCCATTTTTGGACCTTGATCCATACGAGCAAGGAGCAACAAATCCTCAACCAATGTGCCCATACGAATGGATTCACGTTCGATGCGCGCTAGCAGATCTCTTACCTCTTCCTCGCTCTGCGCGCCGCCCTGACGATATAACTCGGCATAACCACGAATCGCAGTTAATGGCGTGCGTAGTTCATGCGATGCATCTGCCACAAACCTGCGCAACTTATCCTCAGATTTGGTGCGCGCGGCAAAGGAGGATTCAATCCTTGCCAACATCATATTTAATGAATTAACTAAGCGACCCACTTCGGTGCTTGGTTTGGCATCAGGTAGGCGTGCGCTCAAATCACCTGATGCAATCTGCTCCGCAGTCTGCTCTACATCCTCAAGTGGCCGTAATCCAACTTTGATGACCGATCTAGAAGCTACGCCAATTAACAACAACCCCAGCAAGCCAACAAAGATGAAGAGTAGAAGTAATCGCTGTTGGGTCTTATCAACTGCTTCGAGTGATTGCGCGACCACCAAAGTATCGCCAGTAGTCGGCAGGATAGTTGCTAACGCACGAAAATCTGCGCCATCGGTCTTTATCGTAAACGGGGTGCTCGCTTTAGCTTGCGCCATATCGCGGGTGAAATCCTGTAAGTAATCAGTGATTTGGAAAGTTGTTAGATCGCCACCTAACGCACCTTTGATCACACCATTTGGGCTAATCAGCGTCACCGACAAAGTGGTAGGAATTCTCTGCAATGGTTGTGGGCCATCCGTCTTACGCCCTTGCCGATTGTGGCGCTCATTTGATTCATTTTCATTATCTTGAATCACCGCGCCACGATCCAAACGAAGCGCGGTGCCGCCGATTACATTGCTCAACTGGGTATCGATTTGCCCTACTAAATAGCCCTTTAGCGCGCTAGCTGTGCCGATAAAGGTAGCGGTAAATCCAAGGGCAGAGAGCACCAAGATGCCGACCGTTAGTCGACTGCGCAGGCTCCACTGGTTGATTTTCATTTGGCGCTCGATAGATTACTTTGCCGCAGGCATTCTTAAACGATAACCAACGCCACGCACGGTATGAATTAGTGGCGGATCAAAAGAATCAATCTTCTTTCGTAGATAGGAGATATAGGTCTCGACAATTCCCGCATCACCACGAAAATCGTATTGCCAGACATGATCCAAGATCTGTGATTTCGAGACCACTCGGTCTGCATTGAGCATTAAATAGCGAAGTAGCGTGAATTCAGTAGGCGAGAGCTCTAACAACTCTCCAGCGCGACGAACTTCGTGGGTCGCATCATCCAACTCCAAATCGGCAAATCTAATCTTTTCATCGTCATGTGAAATATCAATCGCACCAATCCGACGCAAGATAGATTTGATTCGCGCATCGAGAATCTCCAAACTAAATGGTTTGGTCATGTAATCATCGCCGCCGCGAGTTAGTCCGTACACCATATCCTCAACCGCATCCTTTGCGGTCAAAAATAAAACACCAATATCTTGGCTCTCATTACGAATCTTCTCGCAGACTTCAAAGCCGCTTAGATCAGGTAACATCACATCTAAAACCATTAGCTGCGGTTTGAAAGATTCGGCGATCCGTAACGCCTCTTGTCCGCTCTCTGCCATCTGCACCTCATAGTTTGCTAACCGAAGTGCCGCTGCCACTAAATCACGGATATTCTTCTCATCATCAACCACCAAGATTCGCGCTTTAGGAGCGTTATTACTTTTTTGGTTGGTTTGCTCCAGAGTTTTACCCTCGGCTCTTTCAGTTGCGCTACTCATGGCAGAGAGAATCCTCCCCTAACCTGAGAGAATCCTGAGAATCGACTAGATTTGAGCGGAGCGCTAAATCAAGGTTTTTACATTCAAGGCTTAACTGAGCGCAGCAGCGCCTGCGCCACATCGAGGACCTCGACATCGGCCTGGCGACCTTGGACTCCATCGCTAACCATCACGCGACAGAATGGACAGGCAACTGCCACCTCTGCTGCGCCGGTTGCAATCGCTTCATCGACGCGATTTAAATTTATCTGCGTACCAAGCTTCTCCTCTTGCCACATACGTCCACCACCTGCGCCGCAGCAGAATGAACGCTCTTGATTACGTGGCATCTCAGTAATTTGTAGACCAGAAGCAGCGAGCAATTCGCGTGGCGGTGAGTAGATCTGATTGTGGCGACCGAGGTAGCAGGGATCGTGATAAGTGATTGATTTGCTCTCACCCTTTGCGATTGGTTTTAACTTACCTTCGCGCACCAATTGATTTAACAATTGGGTGTGATGCACCATCTCTAATTCAAAACCTTGCTGCTTGTAATCACGACCAATTGTGGTGAAGCAATGTGGGCAAGTTGCAACAACTTTCTTCTTGCCACGATAGTTTGCGTAGACCTGTTCGAAGGTTTCGATATTCTCTTTGGCCAGAATCTGATAGACAAATTCATTGCCAGTACGTCTTGCGCTATCGCCAGTACAGGTCTCGCGCTTACCGAGCACTGCAAAGTTAACACCTGCCATATGAAGTAGCTCTGCGACCGCCTTGGTGGTCTTCTTGGCGCGCTCTTCAAATGCGCCAGCACATCCGACCCAGAATAGATACTCCACCTCTTCTGGAATCTCGCCAGTAATCACATTAATTGGGAAGTCGCACTCTTTGATCCAAGCTTCGCGATCAGCGCGATTAGAACCCCAAGGATTACCTTGCGTCTCAAGATTTCGATAAGTGCCTTGTAGTTGTGATGGAAAATCTGATTCCACCAACACTTGGAAACGACGCATATTTACGATGTGATCAATATGTTCGATATCAACCGGGCATTCGTTGACGCAGGCGCCACAGGTAGTGCAAGACCAGAGAATGTCGCTGGTTATCGCCCCTTGTGGGCCCACCATTTTCTCGGATTCCACCGATTTAGCGAGCGCATGATCGCGCATCGCCATCACCAATAACTTAGGTGAGAGCGGTTTTTCTGTATGCCAGGCAGGGCATTGCGATTGGCAGCGACCACACTCAGTACAGGTGGTCATATCAAGTAGCGCCTTCCAAGTGATATCACCGCGCTCGCCTAGACCAAATACATCATCATCTGCGGGATCTTCAAAGTTGATCTCTTTACCATGTGAGAGCATCACCGGTAGCGCACCAAGTGCGGGCTTATCAATATTTCTCTTGAAGTAGATATTGAAGAAAGCTAAGAAGCGGTGCCACGCAACTCCCATATTTAAATTGGTAGCGATCACAATGAACCAAGCCATCGAAATTACGATCTTGGCAGTTGCCCAAACTTTGATTGCTTCAGAGGTCGGATTGCTCTGCTCTAAGTTATATAACGCAATGACACAAACCACGATTGCCAAAATGGTTGCTTCTACATAATAAGCGCGCCATGAGACCGAACCTAAGAAGCGAGAGGTTCGTCCTTTATGAAACCAGCGATTGCCTTGGCGAATTGCAATCAAGATCACGATTCCGATTCCAGTTGCCCATGCAATGAATTGGGTGAAATATAAATATGGATCCCAATGTCCAATGATTGGTAGCGCAAACTCTGGATTAAAAACTTGTCCGTAAGCGGTGAGCAAAGTGCCAAAGAGTGAGAAGAAACCGATCATCACAAACCAGTGCGCTACGCCAGTCACCGAGAAGTTGAGCATCTTGGTATGGCCAAATACCTCTTTAAACATATTGGCAAGGCGCGCACCCGAATCGTTATTGCGAGTTGGATCTGGCTGCCCCTTCTTGTAGATCGCAAGAAGTTGATTGATGGCGCGTGCCAAGAGCACCAGCGCGATTGCGGTAATTCCGTAAGCAATTACTGGATAGATCATGGCGTTAAGGGTAGGGCTAGCGGCAAGAGCTGGCAGGGCGCCCCCCAACCATAGGCTGGAATATTTCCCCCGCCCCGCTGGTTCCTCCAGATAGCAAATCTTGAGTCGCGCCGGCTCAACTTTCTGGGTAGGCTCGGCTCATATTTCAAAGCCCGTAGGGCAAAAAAGCAGCGTGGGCCCCATAAAGGCCGGGGCGCAAGTTATTAAAGAGCTGGAAGAAGGAGAATGTAGAAATGGCAAGAGCAGTTGGAATCGACCTAGGCACAACCAATAGTTGCGTCTCGGTCCTAGAAGGCGGCGAAGCGACCGTCATCGCCAACGCAGAGGGCGCTCGCACCACACCGTCGATCGTGGCCTTTGCAAAAAATGGCGAGGTCCTAGTTGGAGAGGTGGCCAAGCGCCAAGCAGTCACCAACGTAGATCGCACTATCCGTTCAGTTAAGCGCCACATCGGCACCAACTGGACCATCGATATTGATAATAAGAAGTACACCCCGCAGGAGATCTCCGCTCGTGTACTACAGAAATTAAAGCGCGATGCCGAAAGTTATTTGGGCGAGACCGTAACTGATGCAGTTATTACCGTTCCGGCATATTTCAATGATGCGCAGCGCCAAGCAACCAAAGAGGCAGGAGAGATTGCAGGTCTAAATGTCTTGCGTATCATCAACGAACCAACTGCGGCAGCTCTGGCATATGGTTTAGATAAAGGCGAGAAGGAACAGACCATCTTGGTATTTGACCTTGGCGGCGGAACCTTCGACGTATCGCTACTTGAAATCGGCGATGGCGTAGTAGAAGTTAAAGCAACCAATGGTGATAACCACCTTGGTGGCGATGATTGGGATCAAGCGCTTGTTGATCATCTCGTCAATAATTTCCGCGCTTCAAATGGTATTGATCTGACCAAAGATAAGATGGCGATGCAGCGCATTCGTGAAGCCGCAGAAAAAGCAAAGATCGAATTATCGGCTTCGATGCAAGCAACGGTAAATCTTCCTTACATCACAGTTGATGCTGAGAAGAATCCGATGTTCATGGATGAGACCATCACTCGCGCGCAGTTCCAGCAATTGACCGCTGATCTACTTGCTCGTTGCAAGAAGCCAGTCGAGGCAGTGTTAAAGGATGCCGGAATTCCAATCTCCAAGATCGATCACGTACTACTTGTTGGTGGCTCAACTCGTATGCCAGCGGTAGTTGATCTGGTTAAGCAGCTAACCGGCGGAAAAGAGCCAAATAAAGGGGTAAATCCGGATGAAGTGGTCGCAGTTGGCGCCTCGCTTCAAGCTGGTGTGCTCAAAGGAGAGGTTAAGGATGTCTTGCTACTTGATGTCACTCCGCTCTCACTTGGTATCGAAACCAAGGGTGGCGTTATGACCAAGTTGATCGAACGCAATACCACTATCCCAACTAAGCGCAGCGAAGTCTTCACCACCGCAGATGACAATCAGCCGGCGGTGCAGATTCAAGTCTTCCAAGGCGAACGCGAGATGGCGGCTTACAACAAGCGCTTAGGAATGTTCGAATTAACTGGGCTACCACCAGCGCCACGTGGCGTGCCACAGATCGAGGTTACCTTCGATATTGATGCCAACGGAATCGTTCATGTTTCCGCAAAGGATCTCGGAACTGGAAAGGAACAGAGCATGACCATCACTGGCGGCTCAGCGCTTTCTAAGGAAGATATCGAGCGAATGATGAAGGATGCTGAATCGCATGCTGAAGAAGATCGTAAGCGTCGTGAAGAGGCAGAGATCCGCAACAACGGAGACTCACTTGCATATCAGACCGAGAAGTTCTTAAATGAGAATCGCGAGAAGTTGTCATCTGGTGAAGGCGCTGCGCAATTAGCAGAGGCCGATACCGCGCTCGCAGATTTAAAGAAATTACTCGAAGGTGCGGATTATCCAGGAATCAAGTCTGCAACTGAGAAGTTAGCCACCATCAGCCAAACTCTTGGCGCCGCGCTCTATGCAGCTAATGCGGCGAGTGCGCCACAAGGCGGCGCTGGCAACTCTGGAAACGATGAAGGCATCCAAGATGCCGAAGTTGTTGAAGAGTAATAACTTCAGATGAGCGAGAACGAAACATCTGATTCGCTAGATCAACAGGATCAGCAGGTATCGGTAGCCGAGGTCGAAGAGAGTTTCGACCTCGGTACCGCTAAAGCCGCGGAATTAACTGCGGATTTGCAGCGTCTTCAGGCCGAATACAGCAACTATCGCAAGCGAGTCGAACGAGATCGCGCGGTAGCAACTGAGATTGCGATCGCATCAGTGCTCTCCGAACTCCTAGCGGTTCTGGATGACATAGATCGCGCGGCGCAACATGGCGAATTAACTGGCGGATTTAAATCAGTGGCAGATCAATTAAGTAGCATCACATCGCGCCTTGGTTTAGAGCGTTATGGCGTAGATGGTGAGCCATTTGATCCACAGATTCACGAAGCGCTGACCCACGAAACCAGCGCAGATGTCTCTACACCAACTGCATCCAAGATCTTGCAACCCGGATATAAATTTAGAGAGCGCATCTTGCGTCCTGCGCGAGTTGCGGTAACCGATCCTGAGTAATTGATTTAAAGGATAAATCTAAATGGCGGCGCGTGATTTATATGAGAAGGATTTCTATAAAGTCTTGGGCGTCTCCAAAACCGCTAGCGCGGATGAGATCAAAAAGAAGTATCGCCAATTAGCGCGAGATTTACATCCGGATCAAAATAAAGGTGACTCTGCCAAAGAGGAGCGATTTAAAGAGGTCTCAGAGGCTTATGACATTCTCTCCGATGCTAAAAAACGCGCGGAGTACGATGAGGCCAGATCGCTCTTTGAACGTGGTGGTATGCCGCGCGGTGGTTTTCAAGCACCGCCGGGAGATTTCAGCGATCTATTTGGTAGCGGCAATCCGCAAGATATCTTCGCTAATTTATTTGGAGGAAGACGCGGTCCACGCAAAGGCCAAGATCTACAGACTGAATCGACGATCACCTTTCGCGAGTCAATTTATGGGACCACACTTGATTTACGTTTAAGTGTTGAAGGTAGATCACAACAGATAACAGCGCGCGTTCCGGCCGGTGTCCAAGATGGCGCAAAGATTCGCGTCAAAGGTAAGGGCGCACCAGGTGAAGCTGGACCTGGTGATTTATTCATTTATTTGCATGTAAAACCGCACCCGGTCTTTGGTCGAAAGGGTGAGAACCTAACGATGACGCTGCCAATTACCTTTGCCGAAGCCTCGCTCGGTGCAGATATCAAGATTCCAACATTGGAAGGCAACGAAGTAACGCTACGTATCGCCCCTGGCACACCATCTGGTCGAACCTTTAGAGTTAAAGGGCGTGGCGTTACCAAAGGACATAGCACTGGCGATCTCTTGGTGACAGTCGAAGTTCAAGTACCACGACGCGCAGAAGGGAAAGTTGCTGATGCAATTGCAGCGTTCGCTGAAGCCACTCAACATGAAGATGTGCGCGCGGAATTTAGATTGAAGGCAGATCAATAACGCCATGAGCGATGAGTTAGAGAAGCAAGAGATTGACGAGAGCGCAGCGCTCTATGTCATATCTGTTGCCGCACAACTCTCTGGCTTACATCCCCAAACCTTGCGCCAATATGATCGCTTAGGTTTGGTATCGCCTGGGCGCGCTAGCGGTCGTGGTCGTCGCTACTCATTACGCGATATCGCGCTACTTAGAAGCGTGCAAAAGATGGTCGCCGAAGGCATCAACCATGTGGGTATCAAGCGCATCATCGAATTGGAATCTGCGATGGCAAATCTCTCGCTCGAAGTCGCAAGGTTACGAATCGAAGTTGATGCGCTGCTAAAAGAGAATCCGCCAAAGTCGTTGGTTCTGCGCCGCGAAAATAAAGTGATTGTTTACCAAAACGATAATCGAAAAAAGTAGAACAGTAGAGAGTAGAGTCCGCGCCATGTCAGCTAAAGATCAATTACGTGAAGAGATCATCAAAAAAGCCGTGGTACATGGCAAGGTGATTCTCTCAAGTGGCAAAGAGGCGGATTACTACGTGGATTTGCGCCGCGTTACCTTGGATCATGTGGCAGCGCCATTGATTGGTGAGGTCATGTTGGATTTGACTAAAGATTGGGATTACGAAGCAGTCGGCGGCCTGACGTTGGGCGCAGATCCAGTTGCCACAGCGATGATGCATAGCGCGGTAAAACAAGGGCGAAAGTTAGATGCCTTCGTGGTGCGTAAGGCAGAGAAGGCCCACGGATTACAGCGCCGAATTGAAGGGCCAGATGTAAAAGGTAAGCGAGTCTTAGCAGTCGAAGACACATCAACGACCGGTGGTTCGGTGCTAACTGCAGTTGAGGCGCTAAAAGAGGCGGGCGCGATCGTGGTGGGAGTCGCCGTGATCGTCGAACGTGGCGCTGCGCCAGCCATCAAAGAGGCTGGTTTGGAATATCGCGCGGCTTATCAGTTGAGCGATCTAGGACTATAAAGAACCCGAAGCGGTTAACTTAAGTTACGTCTGGTATTGATCTCTTTAAATACTTCAATCAATACCGGAATCAAGCTAATCAAGATAATCAAGCCAATAATCGGCAATAGATATTTATCTACCGAGCCTGAGATCTTGTCGCCTAAAAAGATACCAATACCGATTACCGATTGAGTCCAAATTATCGCGCCAATCACGTTATATAAGAAGAACTTTCGTGGCGGCACATGGACGATTCCGGCCAGCGGATTTATTAAAGTGCGAATAAAGGGCACGTAGCGCGCAAGGATCATAGCCTTGCCCGTGCCATATTTATTTAACCACTTCTCAGTAGCCTGCACCCTCTTTTGATTGAAGAATCTGCCTTCGGGCCGATTGAAATATTTGCGACCAAAAGTCTTGCCAAACCAATATCCGACTTGCGAACCGATGATTGCTGCAATTGGCGCACCGATCATCAAAGGCAGAACCGGCAAATGCGCACCCAAAACCTTCTCGGCCGATTGTGATGCCGCGATTCCTGCGATAAATAAAAGCGAGTCGCCTGGGAAGAATAAACCGATTAATAAACCGGTCTCAGCAAAGATAATGCCGAGCACTCCAGCTAGACCTAGCGTGGTAACAATCGAGTGGGCATCGAATAGGTTGGTCACGGGAACACCCTATCTACAGGTAACTAAACTGAAAATTTACAGGCCAATACCTTTAAATGTTTATTTGAATGTTACGAAAAGTAAATTCAATCGGAGCGTGAATCAAGGTACTTTCACGCTCAATATGAGAGTCCGCCCAGCCAAACATTTCACGCCGAAAGCCAATTGGATGAATGATCCAAATGGCTTGATTTACCACGCTGGTTACTACCACCTCTTCTTTCAGTACAACCCCTTCGGCAATAGATGGGGCCATATGTCATGGGGCCATGCCAGATCAAAGGATTTAATGAATTGGGAGGAGTTACCGATTGCGATTCCAGAGCAACCAGATCACATGATCTTCTCCGGTAGCGCGGTTTTCGATGCGAAAAATAATCGCTTAGCAGCTTTTTATACTGCACATAAAGAGGGTAATCAGAGCCAACACCTTGCCTTCTCCTATGACGATGGAGTGACTTGGCAGCTATATGAGAAGAATCCAGTATTAGATTTGAATCTAGCGGAATTTCGCGACCCTAAAGTCTTTAAGTACCAAGAACATTGGATCATGGTGGTTGTTAAAGCAAAGGAAGAAAAAATCTGCTTCTTTGCCTCAAAAGATCTAATAAATTGGGAGTTCTTGAGTGATTATTCAATTCCAAATCTAAATCACTTGTATGAATGCCCAGATCTCTTCCAAGTCGATGGTAAGTGGGCGCTCTTTTTAAGTACTAGCCCTGGTGGAGCCGCTGGCGGCACTGGGGTTCATTACGTCATTGGGGAATTTGACGGAGTTAATTTTGGAGCCGAGAGTAATTGTGAGTACTTGGATTACGGCCCGGATTACTATGCCACCGTCACTTTCAATGAATCACCAGAACGAATTTCGATTGGTTGGATGAACAATTGGTTATATGCCAATGACATCGAACGAAGCCCTTGGCACGGTTCGATGACTAGCGCTCGCAAATTAAGCATTGTTGATGGAAAGTTGCAACAGGAATTCCTTGCACCAGCTGAGAGTTTTAAGATTCCCGAAACTTTTAACGAATTTCAATTCGAATATCCAGAAGGTGCGATTAAATTTCGTCGAGTAATAAAAGATGGCTCTTCCCAGATCGAAGTAGACCGTGGCGAGCTCTGGCCCTGGCAGATAAAAACCTTTTCCATCCCAGCCGCAGGGCCACTTGAGATCAAGGCGATATTCGATGCCGGCTCGATCGAGTTAGAAATAAATGGGCGATTCGCCACCGCGCTGATTGAGGTCGGCCCGGACATCCCGGTTCTGCGCCTGCCCTAGCCAAAAAACCCAATAAAAACCCTGAAAAAAATGTAAAAGTCGCCTGTAAATCGTTACAGAGTCTTTATCGCCAAAATATTTCTTTACCAGTTGGTGGTGGGTAATTTGCGCATCGTGCGAGGCCTCTCAAGTGTCTCGCATACCCCTTGAAAGGATCCTTAATGAAGAAAAAATTAGGCGTACTTGCTGCTATCACACTTGTGGTTTCCGCAGCGGTAGTCCCATCTGCAAGAGCTGCAGATACCGTAACCATCTTTGGTGGTTTCGGTGGTGCGCAGGCCGAAGGTTTCCAAGCAGAGCTTGATTCATTCGGTGCGGCAAATGGCATCACAATTAAGTACACCCAGCTAAATTCCTTTGACACCGACATCCGTGTGAAGGTTAAGGCTGGTCAATCTCCAGATATCGCAATGTGGCCACAGCCAGGTGGATTACTAGAGTATTCATCAGTTCTAGAACCACTATCAACAGTTGTTGATCTTCCTGCGATTCAGAAGACCCTAGTTCCGGGTTGGGACACTCTCGCAGCCAAGGGCGGCAAGATTTACGGTCTTCCAGTTTCTGCAAACGTAAAGTCACTTGTTTGGTACAACCCAGCCAACTTCAAGGCAGCTGGATTATCAGTTCCAAAGACCGATGCAGAACTCAACGCTCTAGTTAACACAATCAAGTCAAAGAAGCTCGGCTTCCCATGGTGCGTCGGTATTGAATCTGGCGGTGCAACCGGTTGGGCTGCAACTGACTGGTTGGAAGAGTACGTACTCCGTTATGGTGGCGTTGCTCAATACAACAAGTGGTGGAAGGGTCAGATCAAGTTTGATTCTCCGCTAGTAAACAAAGCAGGTATGAAGGTTGCAGATGTCATGTTGACTCCTGGCAACGTAAATGGTGGCGGCAAGGCAATTGCTGCAACTTCATTTGGAAATACCGCAGCGCTATTTGATACCGGAAAGAACAAGTGTTTCTTGATGCGTCAAGGCTCATTTATCACCGACTTCTTCCCAGATGCAATCAAGGCTGAATACAAGGCTAATAACTTCTCACGCGTTGGCGTCTTCAAGTTGCCAACCCCAGCAGGCGCAACTGATGGCGTGCTAGGTGGCGGAGACTTGGCTGCAGCATTCAATACCAACGATGCAACCAAGAAGGTTATGGGCTTCATCCTTTCTGACAAGCTTGGTCAGAATGGCATGCTAAGCAAGTACCCTTCATATCTATCAGCTCATAAGTCATTCCCATCATCTCTATATTCAAACCCAATCACTAAGTCGATTGCCCAAACATTGGCATCGGCTAAGGCATTCGGTTTCGACGGTTCTGACTTATCGCCAGCAATCGTTAACGCAACAGAGTGGAAGGAATTGACCAACTGGATCGCAGGCAAGAAGACAATGAAGCAGGCGTTCCAGGCGATTGATGCCTCATGGAACAAGGTCTGATCAGATAGATACGACCAATAGTTGAAAAATCGGCGTCGGCGGGGTTTCCCGTCGGCGCCGATTCAATTAATATCCACTTTCCCATCCATTTTCAAAGAAATATTTCGCAAGGAGCACAACTGAAGTGAAAGATGTAATTGTCGCAATTCAAGCGATAGTTATTGGTATCTCTTTTACCATCGTGCTCTATTGGCTTGCCAACAAGACTATTGAAGCCCTTCCAGAAAAAATTAAGAAAGCTCTATTGCCCTGGGTCTTTATTGGTCCAGTGGTCTTACTAATCAGCTTGTTTTTGATTTATCCAACTTTGCAATCTATACGACTCTCTTTTATGAAAGAGGATATTTCGGGTGCCACAACTTGGGTCGGCTTTGAGAATTACCGCGAAATATTTAGTGATCCAGAGTTCAGAAATATGTTGGTCAACAACTTACTCTGGGTCGCGATTGTTCCGATTGCAGTTGTTGGAATTGGGTTGGCAATCGCGCAGTTTGCCAACAATGTTGGCCCAAAGGGAGAACGTATATACAAATCTGTCATCTTTATGCCGATGGCAATCTCTTTTGTTTCGGCTGCAACTATCTGGCGTCATATCTACTCTTATATGCCAGAGGGGCAGCAACAAACAGGTTTATTGAATGCGATTTGGACCGCTTTCGGAGGCAACCCTCAAACTTGGTTACAGATTGAGAGTTTTAAATTAAATAGCATCTTCTTGATGGTTATCTTCGTCTGGTTAAATGCTGGATTTGCCATGGTGCTCCTATCGGCCGCTATAAAAGCAGTGCCCGAAGAGACTATTGAGGCGGCTCGGGTAGATGGCGCTAACTCCAAACAGACCTTCTTTCGCATCATTCTGCCGCAGATTTGGGGCACTGCGCTCTCCGTATTTATTACAGTTTTGATTGGTGCCATGAAGATCTTTGACATCGTATTGGCGATGACTGGCGGCAATTACCGCACCAATGTTTTGGCACAGAACTTTTATCTGGAGTACTTCATTTACGGAAATACTGGAAAAGCTATGGCAACCGTGGTGATACTGGTATTGGTGATCGCGCCTGTGATGGTCTACCAGATTCGCCACTATCGAAGCCTGGAGGCTAGTAGATGAGCGGCTCAGGAAGAGGTTTACGTAAGACCAGAGTTATTTCCAATTTAGTGCTGGTAGTTACTTCTTTACTATGGATTCTGCCGACTTTTGGATTGTTAGTGGTCTCTTTACGCGAAAGCACCGAAGGGCAACGCCAGGGCTGGTGGAATGCCTTCATTAACTTCTCGACTGCGGGTTGGACGACACAGGCCTACGAAAGTGTTTTCGGCACGCGCAATTTAGGTCAGAGCTTTATCTCATCAATCGCAGTGACGTTACCCGCAACGGTCTTGCCTCTACTTTTTGCCGCATATGCCGCATATGGTTTTACTTTCATGAAATTCCGGGGTCGCGAATTCATCTTCTCTGTTCTGATTGGTTTGTTGGTGATTCCACTACAGGCTGCACTAGTCCCGATACTTAAGATGTTCTTGGCGGTGACGGCCAAAACGGGCATCGAACTCTCTGGTCAATATGCTGCAGCTTGGTTCGTACATTCTGCATTTGCGATGCCCCTTGCGGTTTACATCTTGCGTAATTACATGATGTCAATTCCAGTTGCTCTCATCGAGGCGGCGCGAGTAGATGGCGCTAGCAATTACAAGATCTTCTGGCGTTTGGTGCTACCAATCTCGGTGCCAGCTTTGGCATCTTTTGCGATTTTCCAATATCTATGGGTCTGGAACGATTATTTGATTGCTTTCGTGTTCATTGGAAACGAGCACCCGGTTCTTACTTACACCTTGCTCTCCATGTTGGGTCAGTATGGTGAGGGTTGGCAGACAGTCGCTGCAGGTTCCTTTGTTTCGATGGCAATCCCGCTTTTGGTCTTCTTTAGCTTGCAACGCTATTTCATAAGAGGACTAACTGCAGGCGCAGTTAAGTAGTTAAACTTCGCAAGTGTTAATCCACCTAAAAAACGGCGGAGTTTCGCTGGTATTCAACTTGGTCGATGAGACGGTTGAGATCGCTCATTGGGGCGCGCAGCTATCGGAAGTCACCGATGACTCGCTACTTGCCACCAGGCGGACCATCGCACATGGCGATTTAGATGTGAATCCTCGCAATTTAGCGCTGCGTGAGCACTCCCGTGGTTGGCGAGGCCATCCGGCGCTGCGCGGACACCGAAGCGGCAGATCAGTGGCCAATCGTTTTCAATTAACCAATCACGAAGCTAGCAATGATTCATTCACCGCAACTTTTGAAGATAAATTTGCGGGATTAACTATTCAGATCAATTATCACCTGGATCAATTCGGGATTCTCTCGGTGGAAAGTAAAGTCACCAATAACGCAGCGGGAGAATATTTCTTAGAGCATTTATTGAATTGGCTACCACTGCCAGTGCAGGCAGATGAGATTTTGGATTTCTA
>CAZZLH010000005.1:58566-62468 GCA_964654815.1 uncultured Actinomycetes bacterium | reverse complement strand
AATTCCTGCACCGTCGCCAGAGTCTGGTTCGGCGCCAGTTGCGCCGCGATGCTCCATATTCTCAAGCGCCTGCAGCGCCTTTTTTACGATCTCATGTTGCGCTTCGCGCTTTAAGGTAGCAACCATCGCAACGCCACAAGCATCATGCTCATTTGCAGGGTCATATAAACCCTGTGGCTTTGGATAGTTATTAGAAAGCAAGGCGCCCCCACTTTGCGTTTTGTGTAATGAACTTTGGCCAGATTTTTGTTTTTAGGATTTTAGATTTGAAACTATCTGGCAGGGACGACCTTGGCCCGTTGAGTGCAAAAGGCTATCAAGAAGGGCCTTGAAGAGGTAAGCCAGATGAGAGAGTTGGTCGCAAAAAATTCTCTTATAGGCCGATTCCATGGGCAAATGCGCCGATGGCTCCGGTGATCACCATGCCGAGCACACCGCCAAGGACTACTCGGGCTGTGGCCTTGAATAGATGGGTGCCGGCAATCTTGGCGCTGATGAATCCCGCGATTGATAGGCCCACGACTGTGACGGCGGTAATCCTCATGGCATTGCTATCAATCATTGGAAGGTAAAAACCTGCGAAAGGAATCAAACCTCCCAAGGTAAAACTAATTGCAGAAGCAATCGATGCTTGGATTGGGCGCGCTTTGGTATGTTCGAATTGTCCAAGCTCATCACGTAAATGCGTCTCAAGCGCATTATGCGCATGCATCTGCTCAGCCACTTGCTTTGCTAAATCTTCACTCAAGCCACGATTCATGTAGATCTGCACGAGCTCGAGGAACTCACCTTCTGGATTGGTGGCATGTTGATCTGCCTCTAAAACTCGATCTGATTCTTCAATATCGACTTGGGAACGGACTGAAACATATTCGCCTACTGCCATCGAGAGCGCGCCAGCAGCGATTCCGGCAAGTCCGGTGGTCAAAATTACGGAATCGCTCTGCATCGCGGCTGATACACCAACCATCAAAGAAGAGGTTGAGACCAGGCCATCATTGACGCCAAGGACTGCGGCTCTAAGCCACCCAGCACGATGTGCTCGATGCTCTTGATTGCGCCGCATCGTTTCATTTAACGGCATAAGGGAATCTTACCTGTCGAATCTAGCAAATCGGCTTTAATCTCGCCCTTTGCCGCGAGAAAGATCGCGGAACCGAAAAAAAGCAAAGATACCGAGAAAAATACTAACTAATTGATTGACTCGAAGATCAAAGAACAGATTCGCCTCATCGATTCTCAAACCTTCAATAAAGAATCGATAGCTGCAATAACCCGCTACATAAAGTGCAAAGAGGCTACCCGCGGGATACTTACCAGTTAATTTGATCAGTATGTAGGCAAGGGCAAAATTGCATAAAGCCTCATATAGAAATGTGGGATGAAAGGTGGCATAGTCCAAATAGCCATCTGGCCTTAACCAACGTGGAATCTCAAGCGCCCAAGGCAGAGAAGTTGGTTTTCCAAATAACTCACCGTTAAACCAATTTCCGAATCGACCAATTCCCTGTGCAATCAACAAGCCTGGAGCCAAGGCATCCATGAAATATCCAAAGGGCAAATTCGGACTTTGCTTCTGATATCGCCAATACGCAACTACCGCGCCAAGTGAGATGGCGCCCCAAATTCCTAGCCCACCCTCCCAAATTTTTACAATGTCGCCTGGGTTTCCTTTGGCACCAAAGAAATATTGAGGCGAAGAGATAACGTGATAAATGCGACCACCAATTACACCAGCGGGTACTACCCAAATCGCTAAATCACTAACCAAACCGGTTTGACCGCCAAATGCTCGATAGCGCCTATCTCCCAGCCAAATAGCGACCGCTACTCCAAGCATGATGCATAAGGCATAGGCATGAATCGTTAAAGGCCCAATAGCGAACTGAGATGCACTTGGCGTTGGAATATATCTATACAACAAGCGCTACCCGCCTAGGCTGATTGAGCTTTTGCTCTGGCAGTTAATCGGTTACCCAAATACCAATTTCTTAAATGCTTCCGCATTAAAGTAATTGGCATTGGTTCGCTCCATCTCTTTGCCATTGATAAAGACTGTTGGGGTGGAGTTCACGTTTCGCTTGGCACCATCTGCCGCGACATTTCTGACCCAATCTTGGTACTTACCGCTACCAACACACTCTGCAAACTTGGTGCTATTGAACTTTAGCTCGATTCCAAGCCCCACCAATGTAGTGGTATTCCATTTACCTGAATTCTCTGAGCTAGCTTGGCTGGCATAGAGACCTAAGTGATAAGGCAAGAATTTACCTTCATCAGCCGCGCATGCTGCGGCATTTGCCATCAACACCGATTCCGCACCAATGAAAGATAATGGGTGGAAGACCACCTTCACCTTCTTCTCCTCAATCCATTGCTTTATCTGTGAGCCATTGATCGCCTCGAAATCGCGGCAGACCGGGCACTGGAAATCTTCCCAAATATCAATCTTTGGCACGTTGGTAAGATCATTATTAAAGACGATTCCATAACCTTCTGATTTCTGTACCAAGGATGGGGTTACGGCGCTCTCCTTGGATTTATTTGAGGTGAATGAGACGGTAACTCCGACTATAACTACCAGCGAGACCATGCCAATCACCAAGTTGCGCGTGACATTATCTTTCTTCTTCTTATTCTTACCGCTTCCGGAGTTCTTATCTGGAGTCATTGTTGTCTCTTCCCTTTATCCATCTATTGATTCTCTTGCTGAGTATTTGGCTCGTCCTTGGAATCCTCTGAAGCTGCTGCCCCAGAGCGCTCTAACGCAAACTTGGTATCAGGGTAGCGATAGAGATATGCGGCGAGCAAAAAGAAGACGATATCGCGGGCAATCTCCTGTAAGTACTTGGTCTGGCCCGGCTCTACGGATCCACCGCCGCCAAAGCAACCGCAATCAATTGATAACCCTCTTAACCCTGCCTGCGTGATCGCAGCGATAAAGACCAGCATCAAGATCCCAGATGCAAGGGCGGCCTGGCGAACTGCAACACCTAAGATCAATAGAAATGCGATTCCGATCTCAAACCAAGGAAGCGTTACACCCAAGACATTCGCCACTGGAATTGGCAATACTTCGTAGGCCCTTACCGCCATCTGAGCTTTATCAAATTCGAATGCTTTCAACCAACCAGCGACCAAGAGCACACCACCCAGTACCAATCGGGCAACGAGTCCGAACCACTTCATGAAATACCAGCCTTTAAATCTCGCGCTAATTCTTTAACTGCGGCTAAACCGCTCTTTAAATCTGGCGCCTTCTGCACTGCATCGATGAAAGCGCTGCCAACGATAACGCCATCGGCATAGTTAGCGACATCCTTAGCCTGTGTTGCGTTGGATACACCCAAGCCAACCGAGACTGGAAGATCGGTCAAATTTCTGACTCTTTCGACTAACTCGCTTGCAGCGGTGGAGACTTTGGCTCGAGCGCCAGTAACACCCATAAGTGAAGCGGCGTAGACAAATCCCCCACAACTCTTAACCACTTTGGTAAGACGTTCACTATTGCTACTTGGCGCGACCACAAATATTGGGTTGATCTGATTGACTCGACATGCCTCAAGCCATGGGGTGGCCTCTTCGACGGTTAGATCAGGGGTAATTACTCCGCTTCCCCCTGCTGCCTGAAGATCCTTAGCAAATTCTGCCGCGCCATATCGCTCGATGGGATTCCAGTAACTCATCACTACTGATGGCACCAAGTTGGCAGCAAAGCTCAGAGTATCCAGTACATCCTTTGCTGTGGTGCCATTTGCCAACGCTTTATCAGCTGCGCTCTGGATCGTCGGACCATCCATTATGGGATCGCTGTACGGAAAACCAACTTCAATGGCATCTACTCCGCCATCGACCATCGCCTTAATAATCTCTTTGGCACCTTCGATAGTTGGGAATCCTGC
>CAZZLH010000005.1:15009-58466 GCA_964654815.1 uncultured Actinomycetes bacterium | reverse complement strand
CCACGGCCGGAGAGATTTATCAAAATAATTCCATCTGGGCCGAGTTCTGGCCCCACCTTCATCGCACCGGCCAAGGCATGTGCCGTTTCGATTGCCGGGATAATTCCCTCACTCTTTGAAAGAAGCGAGAATGCCTCCATCGCTTCGGCGTCGGTGATAGATAAATACTCTGCGCGACCAGTGTCATTAAGGATTGCATGTTCTGGACCTACGCCTGGATAATCCAAGCCAGCGCTAATCGAGTGCGACTCAACTGTCTGGCCATTCGCATCTTGTAAAACGTAGGTGCGAGTGCCATGTAAAACTCCAACGCTTCCGCCAGAGATAGTTGAGGCATGACGTCCAGTCTCGATTCCCTCTCCGCCAGCTTCTAGGCCAATCAATCGAACGCTCTCATCAGTTATGAATCTATGAAAGATTCCGATGGCATTGGAACCACCGCCGACGCAGGCTAGTACTGCATCTGGTAAGCGACCGGTGAGCTCTAGAACTTGTGCGCGCGATTCTTCTCCGATGATCTTATGGAAATCTCGCACCATCTCAGGGAAAGGATGCGGTCCAGCAACAGTGCCTAATAGATAGTGAGTCGTATCTACATTGGTAACCCAGTCACGCATCGCTTCATTGATTGCATCTTTTAAAGTTCGCGAACCGGTGGTAACTGGCACCACTTCGGCGCCAAGTAATTTCATTCGGGCAACATTTAAGGATTGGCGTTTGGTGTCCTCTTCGCCCATATAGACCACACATTCAAGACCTAAAAGCGCCGCTGCAGTGGCTGAAGCAACCCCATGTTGGCCGGCGCCGGTCTCAGCAATGATTCGAGGCTTACCCATCTTCTTGGTTAATAGGGCTTGGCCCAAAACATTATTTATCTTGTGAGAACCGGTGTGGTTTAGATCCTCGCGCTTAAGCAGAATCCGTGCACCACCGCAGTACTGAGCGAATCTCTTTGCTTCAGTGAGAATTGAAGGTCTTCCGGAATAGGTTCGGTGTAGTTCGGACAACTCAAGTTGAAATAAGGGATCGTTCTTTGCTTCGTGATAAACCGAAGCTAATTCATCTAGCGCAGGTATGAGAGCTTCCGGCACAAATCGACCGCCGTACTGTCCAAAGTGGCCATCGAATTCCATGTCGCGAATCCTACTAGCGCTTCAATTTTGGCCGAGCAGGGTTTTTAGGCTAGAGCGAGGATCCCCCGCCTTGACTAAGGCCTCACCGACCAAAATCACATTTGCACCAGCGGATTGCGCCAGCTCCACATCATTACGACTTGAAATTCCGGATTCCGCGACTCTAGTTAGGTCATTGGGGATCCTTGGTATCAAATCCCTAAAGACGTTGGTATCGACTTCTAGAGATTTTAGGTTACGGGAATTTACCCCAATTATCTCTGGATTAAGTTCCATCGCGCGTTCGAGCTCGTCATGAGTATGAACCTCAATTAAGGCTTTCATACCAAGCTCGCGACTCAATTCGAAATAGTCATGCAATTGTGATTTTGATAGCGCAGCAACAATTAACAGAATCAAATCGGCTCCGTATGCTCTAGCCTCATAGAATTGATATTCATCAACCATGAAATCTTTACGTAGCATCGGTAGAGAAATCTCCTTACGTACTGCCGCAAAATCCTCCAACGAACCGTTGAATCGACGCTTCTCGGTTAGTACGCTGACCGCAGCTGCGCCCGCCTCCTGATATTGGCTAGCTAACTTGGCAGGTTCGGTAATCTCGGCGAGATGGCCTTTACTTGGAGAGCTTCGCTTGATCTCGGCGATTACCGACATTGATTCGCTTGGAAAATTGGGCGTAAGAGGAGTTGGTGCGCTATCCATCATCTCTCTTATCTTGCCAAGAGGAAGTCGGCGAAGAGCCAGATCCTCTCTCACGCCTTCAATAATTGAATCGAGAGCGCTCATTCGCTGGGATCGATTCCGCGATCTAATTTCTGCCAATCGCCTTCTTGATATGCGCCTCGCTCGTAACGAGTTGATTTCTTACGTCTACTACCCACAAAAAGAATTAGCGCTAGAGAGAGCACCGTGGTTAAACCAAAAGCAACTATCTCTTTCACAATTGGCTCACTTTGCTACCTGAAGATTATTTGCCGCATAAATCGCCCCTAAGACCGCAGCGGCTTTATTTATACACTCTTGATTCTCCGCTACGGCATCAGAGTCTGCGACTATTCCCGCACCAGCTTGAACGTAAGCCTTGCCATTTTTAAGGACCGCAGTTCTGATAACTATGCAGGTATCGATATTGCCACGAAAATCTAAATAACCAAGTGCGCCGCCATAGAGTCCTCGCCTATTGGGTTCGAGTTCTTCGATGATCTCCATGGCTCTTGGCTTGGGCGCGCCAGAGAGCGTGCCGGCGGGAAAGGTGGCAAAAAGCGCGTCTATTGGAGATTTTTGGGTTGATAGTTTTCCGGTGACCGTCGAAACGATATGCATCACATGCGAGAAACGCTCAATGTTCATGAACTCAACCACCTCGACGCTTCCTGATTGGCATACGCGGCCTAAATCATTACGACCTAAATCCACAAGCATCAAATGCTCGGCTCTCTCCTTGGGATCAGCAAGCAACTCTTGTGCCAATTTCTCATCTTGCTCTGGTGTATTAGCTCTACGCCGGGTGCCTGCGATTGGATGCACCATCACATCGCCATCTGTAACTTTGACCAGCGCTTCTGGACTTGATCCGACCACATCTAATCCATCCTCAAAACGCAAGAAATACATGTATGGACTGGGATTGTGCAGACGTAGCATTCGATAGACATCGATGGCATCTGCATGGCAATCTGCGGCAAATCGCTGCGAAATCACTACTTGAAAGGCTTCGCCCGCCTTTATCTCTTCTTTGATCTGTGAGACTTTGGCGATAAATTCAGATTCGGTGAAATTCCTCTGATATTCAACATTTGCCGGTTTTTGTTCGGTATCAACATAAGCAAAATTTCCAGCCAATGGAGCCTGCAGATCAGCTTGCATCTGATCGAGGCGTTTTAACGCTAATTCATAAACCTCATCCACGCGTTCGTCGCTGCCATCCCAATTTATGACATTGGCGATAAGTGTGATGGTCCCTTCAGAGTGATCCATAACTGCTAAATCTGAGGTCAGCATGAATTCCAACTCAGGGATCTGCAGATCATCTCTTGCAATATTAGGCAGCTTCTCTAATCGGCGTACCGAGTCATAACCCAAATAACCCACTAAACCACCGGTTAAAGAAGGTAGCCCCGGAAGTTGGGGGGAACGCAAGTGCGCAGATGCTTGCCTTAGCGCGGTGAGTGGATCTACGCCAGATGGCGCCCCTGCTGGCATGACCCCACGCCAGAATACCTTGCCATCGCGTTCGGTAAGCGTAGCTTCGGAAGTCACGCCAATGAATGAGTAACGAGACCAAACACCACCATGTTCGGCTGACTCCAAGAGAAATGTATTTGGTTTTGATTTTGCAAGTTTGCGATAAATGCCTATTGGAGTCTCACCATCTGCCAACAATTTTCGAGTGACAGGTATGACGTTGTATTGCTTAGCGAATTCGCGAAAGGTATCCCGGTTCATCTGACTCTCAGATTTCATTATGGAAACAGCTCTTTTCGCCAGTGTGACAGGCCGAGCCATGTTGCTTTACCTTCAATAAAACCGCATCTGCATCACAATCAAAATGCAGAGCAAGAACCTCTTGGAAATTTCCTGATGTTTCACCCTTAACCCAGAGCTCAGCTCGACTTCTACTGAAATAGGTAGCCCGCTTAGTTTTGATGGTCTGCAATAAAGCAGCTTCATTCATCCAAGCCAACATGAGCACCTCGCCAGAGTTTGCTTCCTGAGCGATAGCCGCAATTAATCCTTTGGCTAACGCCTCTCGGATTGGTTGGGGTATCTGTTGAATCGACATGGGCTAATCCTGCCTTACCCTGCTCGACTCTCGCGCACGGTATATCCGCGCTTGGCTAGATAATCTTTCACTTCACCAATCCGATATTTGCCAAAATGAAATATGCTCGCAGCAAGAAGCGCATCAGCGCCAACATCTAACGCTCGGGCAAAATCTTCGAGTTCTCCGGCACCACCAGATGCAATCAATGGCACTCGACAGATTCTCCTAACTGCCTCGAGCATCTCTAAGTCATAGCCACTTTGTGTGCCATCTGCATCCATTGAATTGAGCAAGATCTCCCCAACGCCTAAATTAGAAGCTTCTTTGATCCATTCCAATGCATCAATTCCAGTTGATTCACGCCCGCCATGAGTAGTAACTTCAAAATGATCATCTCTCCGGCGGGCATCTACTGACAGAACTAGAACTTGCGAACCAAATTGATTTGCGATTTCGGATATCAATTTCGGCGCCTTTATCGCTGCGGTATTTATGCTGACCTTATCTGCTCCGGCACGAAGCAATCGGTCCACATCTTCAACGCTTCTGATGCCACCACCTACCGTTAATGGGATAAATACCTTTTCTGCGGTACTTCGCACCATTTCGATTGTGGTCTCTCGGTTATCGCTGCTAGCTGAGATATCTAGAAAAGTTAACTCGTCCGCACCTTCTCTGTTGTAGATTTCTGCCATCTCAACTGGATCGCCAGCATCTACCAAATCCAGAAAATTAACGCCTTTGACTACTCGACCCGCAGTTACATCAAGGCAAGGGATTATGCGAATTGCCAGTGTCATGAATTTGCGACCTCAAGCGCCGCTTCTAAAGTAAATGCACCGGCATAGAGCGCCTTGCCCATGATTGCACCTTCAACGCCAATTCCTACCAAAGCACGAAGCGCTTTTAAATCAGCTAGGGATGCGATGCCGCCTGAAGCAATTACTGGCGCGCTGGTTGCGGCACATACTTTCTCAAGCAAGTCCAAATTCGGTCCTTGCAAAGTTCCATCTTTTGTAACATCGGTAACCACATAACGAGCGCAGCCATCTCGATTCAATCTCTCAATTGTTTCGAAGAGATCTCCGCCTTCTTTGGTCCAACCACGTGCGGCAAGGGTGCGACCTCTAACATCTAAACCAACTGCGATCTGGTCACCAAAATCAGAAATCACCTTTGCGGTCCAATCTGGATTTTCCAGGGCCGCAGTACCTAAGTTCACTCGGCGACAACCAGTGGCAAGGGCACGCTTTAGCGATGCATCGTCCCTGATTCCACCAGATAGCTCGACCTTGATATCTAATTTCCCTACTACCTCGGCCAGTAATTCGGAGTTGCTGCCAGTGCCAAATGCAGCATCAAGATCTACCAAGTGAATCCACTCTGCACCTGCGCGCTGAAAGTCCAGAGCCGCCTCAAGTGGCGAGCCATAATTTGTCTCACTGCCTAATTCGCCTTGGACCAAACGAACTGCTCTGCCATTCTTTACATCAACCGCAGGTAGCAGCTCTAATCTATTTGGCTTATCGGGTTCATCAAATCCTTTTGAAATCATAAATTTTCCACCCAATTCTTGATTAATTGCAGTCCAGCTTCCCCGCTCTTTTCTGGGTGAAATTGCGTGGCGGTAATTGGCCCCGCTTCGATTGCCGCGAGAAATTCACCATGGTAATTAGTAAATGCCGCAGCAGTCGTTGCGCCTGTAACGGGATCCTTAACTGCATCATTAGCGGCATACTTCACAGCATAGGAATGGACGAAGTAGAAGCGCTCTTTTTCGATACCTTTAAATAAGTTGGATTCTCCCTCAATGCGCAGGGTGTTCCATCCCATGTGAGGCAAAATCGGGGCATCGAGTTGCTTGACTACACCACGCAAAAGACCAACTCCCGGAAATTTGCCTTGCTCTTCTCCACTATCAAAGAGAATCTGCATACCAACACAGATTCCCAATATCGGTTTATTCTGTGAAATTCTGGTTTTGATGATCTCTGCGCCATTGACTTGTTGCAAACCAGACATACATGAACCAAATGCTCCAACGCCTGGTACCAC
Source organism: uncultured Actinomycetes bacterium (assembly GCA_964654815.1). Lineage (GTDB taxonomy): Bacteria > Actinomycetota > Actinomycetes > Nanopelagicales > Nanopelagicaceae > ZLKRG08. Next base: position 52,511 of record CAZZLH010000005.1, on the reverse strand, counting down.
CAGCGCATCGCAGGCGATTGCTTCTTTTGGGTCAGAGGTCAGAACCACAGACTTACCAGTGGTTTCAAAAGCGCGCAGCGCCGATCTTAAATTTCCTGACCCGTAGTCAAGAATTGCGATCAAAGTTTGCCCTTAGTGGATGGAATTCCAGCTACACCATCTAGTTTTGTCGCATCTCGTAAGGCACGAGCTACCGCTTTGAATTGAGATTCAAATACATGGTGCGCATTTCGCCCTTCTAGCACTCTAATATGAATCGCGATCCGAGCCTCTGCAACTATCGATTCCCAGATGTGCTTTCCCAATGTGGTATCAAAAGTTCCGATCAACTCCACTATCTCTGGTTGTCGATAGACTAAATAAGGCCTACCGGATAGATCAACTGCAACTTGTGTGAGACTCTCATCAATGGGCACCAAGGCATCACCAAATCTACGGATACCTACCTTCTCCCCTAACGCCTCACGCAGGGCTTGGCCAAAAGCCAGAGCGGTATCTTCAACTGTATGGTGGGAATCTACTTCGACATCACCGGTCGACTTAATAGTTAAATCAAAACCAGAGTGTTTGCCCAACTGGCTCATCATGTGATCGAAGAATGGAACACCGGTGCTGACATCAACTTGCCCAGTGCCGTCAAGGTTTAACTCAACCAATACCGATGATTCTTTGGTGGTGCGTTGTACCCGTGCTCTTCTCATAGCGCGCCTTTCAAAGCCTTTATGAACGCTTGATTCTCGGCCTCATTGCCAACCGTAACTCTCAAATACCCGGCCAATCCTACATCTCGAATCAAAACCCCTTCAGCTAATAACTTTTGCCATAGTTCATGTGAGCTACCAGAAAAGCCAGTGAAGAGAATGAAATTTGCATCAGAGGGAACCACTTTTAGACCGAGCTCTTGCAATTGCACTATCAATCGATCGCGATCTTCTGCGATCCGGCGCACTTCTGAAAGTAACTCCCCTTGAAAATCTAACGCGACCTCTGCCGCTGCCTGAGTGAGAGTCGAGAGGTGATATGGCAACCTCACCAGCTGCAACGCATCTACGACATGTTTCTCTGCTGCTAAATAACCAAGCCTTACGCCCGCAAATGCGAATGCTTTAGACATCGTCCGACTCACCAGAATATTGGGATATTTTTCAATCAACGTGATTGCCGAGGGCTGACTGGAAAATTCCGCATAGGCCTCATCTACGACCAACAGCCCTTGTATCTTTGCTGTGGCACTTGCCAATGTCTCGATCTCAATGATGGAAATCGCGCTTCCAGTTGGGTTATTGGGCGTAGTGATGAAAGTAAGCGCTGGTTTGGTCTGGGCGATTTGCACAAGTGCACTAGCCATATCAAATGAGAAGTCGGAATTCCTACTGCCCGAGACCCATTCAACATTTGCGACTTTTCCAATCAATGGGTGCATTGAATAGGAAGGCAGAAAGCCAAGGGCGGCACGACTGCCAAATGCCAAGAAGATAGATTGCAAAATCTCATTACTTCCATTTGCCACCCAAATGTTGGGAGCACCCAAATTCGTGCCGCTCTGTTTGTTAAGAAATTCCGCCAAACCAATTCGTAATTTCATGGCATCGCGATCTGGGTATCTATTTAAACTCTGCGCTACCTCACCTATTCGCTTGGCGATTGCGGCAGCTAATTCCTTGCTTGGACCATAAGGGTTCTCGTTGGTGTTCATCCGCGCCGTTGCGGGTAATTGAGGCGCGCCGTAAGGAGTCAATGGTTGCAATTGCTCCCGAAGCGGCAACCAACTAGGCCAATTACTCATCGGTCTTAGCACTCATCCTTTTGCACCGTTAGTACCGTTGGCATTTTGTAACCTGGCAGCGATCGCCTCTGCGTGGGCTGGCAGATCTTCCGCATTTGCCAGAGTTATTACAGTCTCCGCGATAGCTTCAAATGCGCGCTGGTCATATTGCACAAAATGTAAACCCCGCAAGAAACTCTGTACCGATAGTCCTGAGGAGTGGCAGGCGCACCCGCCCGTGGGTAGCACGTGATTAGAGCCAGCTGCGTAATCACCTAGCGATACCGGTGCATAGCGGCCAATGAAGACAGCGCCTGCGTTTCTTATCAGCTTTGCATCTTGATCGGCGCTCTTGGTTTGAATCTCAAGATGCTCTGCCGCGTATGCATTCACTACCTCTAAGCCATGAGCCATATCATCGACAATGACAATGGCAGATTGCTCACCAGTTAACGCGGTCTTGATTCTTTCGGAGTGTTTGGTAATTAAGGCTCGCACCTTTAATTCTGCCTCTACTGCGTCAGCCAACTCAATTGAGTCGGTGACCAAGACTGCCGCGGCAATCACATCATGTTCGGCCTGGCTAATTAGATCGGTTGCGACATCTGAAGGGATTGCGCTTTGATCGGCCAAGATCGCAATCTCAGTAGGGCCAGCTTCTGAATCAATTCCAATAATTCCGCGTAACGCCCGTTTGGCTGCAGCCACATAAATATTTCCTGGACCCGTGACTAGATCGCATTTGTCACAGACGCCATCCATGCCATATGCAAAGAGCGCAACCGCTTGTGCGCCGCCAATTGCATAGACCTCATTGATACCAAGTAGAGCGCATGTTGCCAAGATGGTTTTGTTGGGCCAACCGCCATTGTCAACTTGCGGAGGTGAAGCGACGGCAATCGAAGGCACCTCTGCAATTTGTGCCGGAATCACATTCATCAAGACGCTAGATGGATATACCGCTCTACCACCTGGAACATAGAGGCCAACTCGATCTACCGGTATCCATCTCTCGGTGACCGTAGCTCCTGGTCCTAAATTTGAAACCTTGCTAACTCTTACTTGGTCTTGATGAACCTTGCGAATTCGCTCCGCTGCGATCTCAAGTGCGCTACGAATCTCAGGAGCAAGTTCATTTAATGCTTTATCTAACTCAATTTGCGGAACGCGAATCTGCTCTGGTGATATGCCATCAAACTGCTTATTTAAATTGATCAAATCCAACTGATTGCCATTACGTACCGTATCTAGAATCGGCTTTATGCGCTCCATCGCTGCTGCAACATCTAAGGCAGCGCGAGGTAGCTTCTGGTTGTACTCGGATTTACTTAGATGAATTCCTCGTAAATCTAATCGGCGAATCACCACCCAATTCTACTTGAGTATATTTTGAGTTCGTAGCTGATTAACTTTCTTCAATTCCTCACACAATCTGGACCAAGAATCTCCTTTAGATCCGCATGCAAACTTGGCGAAGAGGTGATTTGAAAACCCAACTTATGGGTCGTGGTCTTGCCTTGATCTGTGACTACCAGTTGCACCTCGCGCTTACCTGGATGGGTGCGAAATACCTCTTTAATCCGCTCGATCACTGGCGCGGTTAATTGATTTGATGTTGCAGCAACGGTGAATGGGCCAACCGGTCCAGCTGCAATATCTATCGCGCTCAATTCCATCGCAGTGAAGCGCATCTGTTCGTCTCGCCAATCCACCTTGCCTCTTACTTTGACTACTCGATCTTCAACCAAACTCATTCCATATTGGTTATAAGTATTAGAGAAGAACATCGCTTCAATGGCACCTTCTAAATCCTCTATCGTGACAATCGCCCAAGATGCGCCTTGCCGCGAAACCTTGCGCTGCACGCTAGTGATCAATCCTGCGATGGTTACAAATCTATCGGCTCCAACTTCGGCATCGGCCAACTCGGAGATACTTATATCCGATGCCGAGCGCAGGATGCTTTCGACTCCAAGTAATGGATGATCAGAAACATAAAGCCCTAACATCTCACGTTCATAGTTAAGTAATGTCGCCTTATCCCATTCTTCAGTCGGAATATCTAAATCTACTGAGGTGATAGTGGAGAATCCGCCACCATCGGAGCTAGATGCAGGTGCAGCAAATAAATCAAATTGGCCAATCGCCTCTGCACGTTTGGATTCTGACACCGAATCAATTGCAGTTAAATGCACCGCAATTAATCCCTTTCTGGTTGCACCAAGAGAATCAAAGGCACCAGCTTTTATAAGAGATTCGATGGTTTTCTTGTTACAAACAGAGCCGTCAACTTTGGCAAGGAAATCACCAAAAGATTGGAATCGACCTTTTACCTCCCTAGCCTCTTTGATGAGATTGACTACCCCCTCACCGACATTTCTGATTGCGGCTAGTCCAAAGCGAATATCTGAACCGCGCGGCGTATATTCAACATTTGATTCATTTACATCGGGCGGCAATACCTTGATTCCCATACGCCGACATTCGGATAGGTAAAGCGCAGACTTATCTTTATCGTCTCGGACCGAGGTCAACAAGGCTGCCATGTACTCGGTTGGGTAATTGGCCTTTAGATATGCAGTCCAATAAGAGACCAATCCATAGCCCGCGGAATGAGCTCGATTGAAGGCGTAATCCGAGAATGGAATCAAGGTCTCCCAGAGCCGGTTGATTACATTCTCTTTAAAGCCATTTTTCCGCATTCCCTCAGCGAACGGGATGTACTCCTTATCAAGAATCTCTTTATTCTTCTTACCCATGGCTTTACGCAGTAAATCTGCGCGTCCTAGTGAGAAACCTGCAACCTTCTGCGCGATCGCCAATACTTGTTCCTGATAAACAATTAGGCCAAAGGTGTCATCCAAAATCTCAGCTAGTGGCGCTGCCAAATCCGGATGTATAGGTTCGATGGCTTTACGACCATTCTTCCTATCGGCATAGTTATTGTGCGCATTTTCGCCCATCGGTCCAGGTCGATAAAGCGCAATAACGGCAGAGATATCTCCGAAATGATCTGGCGCCATGGACTTAAGCAGAGAGCGCATCGGTCCGCCGTCTAGTTGGAAGACACCAAGCGTCTCACCTCTTGCCAACAACTCATAGGTTTTCTTATCATCAAGTGTAAGTTCCTCTAAAACTACATCGATGCCTCGATTGGCCTTGATATTCAAAATCGCATCATCTAGAACGGAGAGATTTCTAAGCCCTAAGAAATCCATTTTTAAAAGTCCAGTGGCTTCACAGGCGCCCATATCAAATTGGGTGATGATCGCACCATCATTTTCCCGGCGATGAATCGGAATCACATCAAGAAGTGGTTCGCGTGACAAGATAACACCAGCTGCATGAACACCCCACTGGCGCTTCAATCCCTCCAAGCCCCTTGCGGTATCAACTACGCGCTTCAAGTCCGGATCAGATTCATATAGAGATCTGAATTCACTTGCCTCCTGATACCTAGGATCTTTCGGGTCGAAAACCCCAGCTAACGAAATATCTTTGCCCATGATTGATGGTGGCAAAGCTTTAGTTAGTTTCTCTCCTACCGCATATGGATAGCCGAGCACGCGCGAAGAATCTTTGATTGATTGCTTAGACTTGATGGTTCCGTATGTGATGATCTGAGCGACGCGATCTTCGCCATATTTTTCGGTGGCGTATTTGATCATCTCGCTTCGACGACGCTCGTCAAAATCTAGATCGATGTCGGGCATCGAGATACGTTCTGGGTTGAGGAATCGCTCAAACAAGAGACCGTGTTCGATGGGATCTAAACCTGTGATGCCCAAGGAGTAAGCAACCAAAGATCCCGCTGCCGAACCTCTACCTGGGCCGACTCGAATGCCAGATCGCTTGGCGTAAGCAACTAGATCTGCCACAACTAGGAAGTAACCAGGAAAACCCATCTTCTTCATGACTTCCAATTCGAAATCGAGTCGCTGCTGATACTTATCCGGGATTTTCCCATTGAGTACCCGAGAGAGGCCCGCCTGCGCCTCTTTTACCAGCCAACTATCTTCGCTCTCACCATCGGGCACCGGGAATTTGGGCAATAAATTCTCGCCTTCACGCAATTTAACCTCAACTCGCTCTGCGATTAGGAGAGTGTTATCGCATGCCTCTGGCAAATCTTTAAATAGTTGCCGCATCTCTGCCGGGCTCTTTAGGTAGTACTGATCGCCCTCGAATTTGAATCGTTTCGGATCAGCCAAAGTCGAACCAGATTGCACACAGAGCAGAGCCTCATGAGCAGGGGCATCTTCGCGGTAGGTGTAGTGGAGATCATTGGTGGCAAGTAATGGGATTTTTAACTCATTTGCCAGTTTGAGTAAATCACTCTTGACTCTTCTTTCGATTTCAATGTCATGATCCATCAACTCAACAAAGAAATTTTCCGCTCCGAAAATATCTCGAAATTCGCTGGCTGCCTTGATCGCTTCCTGGTAATTGCCCATGCGAAGTCGAGTTTGGATTTCACCGCCTGCGCAACCTGTAGTTCCGATCAATCCTCTGCCGTATTTATTTAAAAGTTCGCGGTCAATTCTCGGTTTGTAATAGAAACCTTCCAAAGAAGATAGCGAAGCCAAGCGGTAAAGATTTGACAAACCCTCTTGATTCTCCGCAAGTAAGGTCATGTGGGTGTAGGCGCCGCCTCCTGATACATCATCCTCGCCACCTTCGGCCCACTTAACTCTCCGCTTATCAAAACGAGTTTCAGGTGCAACGTAAGCCTCCAAGCCAATGATGGGCTTAACTCCTGCCTTCTTGGCCTGTTTGTAAAATTCAAATGCTCCAAAGAGATTGCCATGATCTGTTATCGCAATTGCGGGCATCTCTTGTGCCGCAACTTCCTTTACGAGATCTGCGATTCGAGCTGCGCCATCCAGCATCGAGTACTCGGTATGAACATGTAGGTGCGCGAAAGAATCTGATGATCGATTTTGGGATTGATTGTGGGAATTAGTGCGCACGAGGCTGGAGATTAGTCCTTACCGCCCTGCGACAGGTCAGAGCCACGCAGACGCGTTAATGAGTCAGAGAGGTCGCGCGGGTACTTTGCCACAACCGATATGGGCAGGCCGGAGATGGGGTGGGAGAACTCCAGAGCGGTCGCATGTAGCCATGGTCGATCCACGCCGATCTCTCTGGCGAGATTTGGATCCGCGCCATAAGTCAAATCACCAACTAAAGGATGGCGTATCGCCGACATATGAACTCTAATCTGATGAGTACGCCCAGTCTCTAACTCCAACTGCAGTAATGAAACTGCTCGGAAATGTTCAATGACCTCGTAATGAGTGATGCTGGCTTTACCATCTGTAACTACCGCCATCTTGTAATCATCTTTAGGGTGCCTATCAATCGGCGCATCAATTGTTCCGATTGGCGGCTCAATATGACCTTGCGCTAAGGCATGGTAGATCTTTTTAATACTTCTGTTTCGAAACATATCTTTAAGTCTCAAGTAAGCCTCATCGGTCTTGGCAACCATCATCAAGCCACTTGTTCCGACATCAAGGCGTTGGACAATTCCTTGTCTTTCAGCAGGCCCACTTGAGGTAAGAGGAATACCTGCAGCAACTAGCGCGCCAATTACGGTTGGTCCATTCCATCCAGGGCTGGGATGTGCCGCACAACCGACAGGTTTGTTGACTATAACTAGATCAGTATCTTGATAAACAATCTCAAGGCTATCTATTGGAGTTGGTGGTATGGCAACGTCCGAAGGTGGTTCGGGAAGCAAGACGGAGATTATCTGTCCACTTTGGACGCGATCAGATTTGGTCAGAACTCTGTGGCCCAATTTGACCTCATCTGCTTCGAGTAACCGAGCGATTACATTGCGAGATAAACCCAAGATTTGCGCTAATGCGCTATCAATTCGCTCCTCTGCAAAATCTGCCGGTATTTCAACGCTACGAAGTTCGCGCATCTACTTAGCCCCTGTTGTCCAAATATTCTTCAAAATGGCTCTTAGTCATGACAATACGTGATAACTAAACATCACGGCTGCTTGGTGCGTTGCTCTATCGGCACCACGTTCTTTATAGAGAGCACCACTGCGATCACTGCCGCACAAACAATCGCGCTATCGGCCAAGTTGAAGTTGGGCCAATTAGGCAACTTGAGCCAATCAGTTACCGCGCCACGCAAGAGGCCAGGTTGATTGAATATTCGATCACTTAAATTACCCATCGCGCCGCCTAGTAGGAGCGCAAAGACGTAAGACCAGCTCTTGCTGGTAAGAAAAGGAGCGAAGTAAATGACAAAACCTGATGCGCCAATTGCAAAAAGCCCAAGCAGAACGCCTCCGGTGTGGCCGCTTTGGTCGCCAATTCCAAATGCCGCACCTTTGTTAAAAGTTAGCTCCAATTGCAAGAGAGTTCCGAGCACTTCGATTTTTTTCCCAGGTAGCGCAGCTAACGCCCATTGCTTTGTTAAATAATCCGCTAACCAAACTAACCAGGCCCCGATGAAGGTCACCTTCCAATGTTGGGTGCGAATCCTGGTCTTAGACATCGATCTAAATTCGGGGTTAACGACGCTCTTCCTTCTGCTTGCAAGACATGCAGAGTGTCGCACGAGGAAATACTTCGAGGCGAGCCTTACCGATTTGATTATTGCAAACTTCACAGACTCCATAAGTCTTATTATCAATTCGATTGATAGCGCGTTCGGTCTGAATCACCATGTCGCGTGCGTTGATTAATAGTGACATCTCATGTTCGCGCTCGAAGGTCTTATTTCCGGCATCCGCTTGGTCATCACCTGCGCCTTCGCCACCATCTTGGATCAACGAATCCATTTCTGACTCGACCTTCGCTAAATCAATCTTCAATCGCTCCAAATCTTTTGCTAGCGCAGTACGCATCGCCTTCAATTCCGCGGCGCTCCATGACTCTGCATCATTGATTACTAATGGTGCAGGTGCAGCTTTGATTGGCTTTAGATGAACTTGTTTGCCACTCTTCTTGGGAGGCGGAGGCGGTGGCATCATGAGGCGTTTCTCTTCAATTACCGCCTCTGGCGCTTGAGTAGATGCCATAGCAACTTGAACCGTTTGATTCTTGGTATCAACTTTCAAAGTTGCTTTGGATCCAACGATCGCTGAGGTCTTGATGTTGCTATCAATTTTCTTAATTGGCTTAACGGGTTTAGCTGGCTTAGCCGGTTTTGCCGCCTTGGTTGGTTTTGCGGCGACTTTCTTAGCAGGCTTACTCGCCTTTTTCGTAGCGGGTTTCTTCGCTACTTTTTTGGTCGCTTTTTTCTTGCTGGTTACCTTCTTGACCGACTTGACCGATTTTTTAGCCGTTTTTTTGGCTGATTGTTTGCCCGTCTTTTTCGCTACTTTAGCCATGAGGGGCGAAACTTTAATTTACCTTGAGGGTAATTATCCAATTAGGCGCGCTCTATTGGGCTGTCTTAGAATCGCCAGATGACCGGCTACCGAGCGATTCCGGCCTCGATTGACCTCCCAAAGATGGAGCGCGAGGTGCTCTCATTTTGGGAGAGTAATGCGATCTTCCATCAGAGCGTGAAGGCTCATGAAGGTCAGAGCAGTTGGACTTTTTACGAAGGTCCGCCAACTGCAAATGGCATGCCAGGTACTCACCACATTGAGGCTCGCGTATTTAAAGATGTCTTCCCTCGATATCAAACCATGAAGGGACATCAAGTAGTTAGAAAAGCTGGCTGGGATTGCCATGGTTTACCGGTAGAGATCGCGGTTGAGAAAGAGTTGGGATTCTCAGGCAAAGGCGATATTGAAAAATTTGGAATCGCACAGTTCAATGAAAAATGTAAAGAGTCAGTACAGCGGCATGTGGATGCCTTTACCGCAATGACAAATCGCATGGGTTTCTGGGTGGATTTTGATGAGGCGTATTGGACTATGTCGCCGGAGTATGTGGAATCTGTCTGGTGGAGCCTTAAAGAAGTTTGGCAGAAGGGACTTTTAGTTCAAGATCATCGCGTAGCGCCATATTGCCCACGCTGTGGCACCGGACTTTCTGATCATGAGATTTCCCAAGGATACGAAACGGTTACCGACCCATCAGTTTATGTGCGCTTTCCAGTTTTGGATGGAGAGCTGAAGTCACTAAATGCCTCACTATTAGTTTGGACTACCACGCCATGGACTTTGATCTCAAACACCGCCGTTGCGGTAAACCCTGAAGTTACCTACCTGGCTGTCAGAGTTTCCAATGATGATGACACTGAGGTCTTGGTTGTAGCCGAACCGCTACTTGCAAAGTTAGATGGCAAGACCGAGGTAATCAAAAGTTACTCTGGCAAGGATCTAGAGCACACCAAATATCAGAGACCCTTTGATGTGGTCGAGATTCCAGATTCACATTTTGTGGTGCTTGCCGATTATGTAACGACTGAAGATGGATCAGGCTTGGTTCACCAAGCGCCGGCATTTGGCGCAGATGACCTAAAGACCTGCCGCGCTTACAACCTACCTACCGTAAATCCCGTAACTCCTGATGGACATTTTGAGAAAGCGCTAAATTTAGTAGGTGGCCTATTCTTCAAAGATGCCGATAAGCCAATCGTCAAAGAACTCAAATCTCGAGGATTGCTCTACAAGCATCAGCCATACGAACATCAATACCCTCATTGCTGGCGTTGCCATACTGCGCTGATTTACTACGCTCAACCATCTTGGTACATCCGCACTACCTCTATAAAGGATGCGCTCCTACGAGAGAATGCCAAAACGGATTGGCATCCCGAAACCATCAAAACCGGACGCTATGGCGATTGGTTAAATAACAATATTGATTGGGCGCTATCGAGAAATCGCTATTGGGGCACGCCTCTTCCAATCTGGCGTTGTGAATCAAAACATGAGATCGCCATCGGATCATTAAAAGAATTAGGAGCGCTTGCCGGCCAAGATCTCTCTAATTTGGATCCGCATCGCCCATTTGTCGATGACATCAAATTCCCATGTGCTGAATGCAAGGCAGAGATGGTCCGAGTGCCTGAGGTAATCGATTGTTGGTACGACTCAGGCGCGATGCCATTTGCCCAATGGGGTTATCCACATAAACCTGGATCTGAAGAGAAATTCAAAGCCTCTTATCCTGCAGATTTCATCTGCGAGGCAATTGATCAGACCCGAGGTTGGTTCTACACCTTGATGACCATAGGCACCTTGGTTTTTGATCAATCCTCGTACAAAACAGTGCTCTGTTTGGGTCATATCTTGGATAAAGATGGTCGCAAAATGTCAAAGCATTTAGGCAATGTCTTGGAACCTATGGCCTTGATGGACCAACACGGTGCAGATGCGGTCCGTTGGTTTATGTTGGCTGCCGGTTCACCATGGGCGGCAAGGCGCGTAGGCCATGATGCAATTCAAGAGGTAGTTAGAAAGACGCTGCTTACTTACTGGAACACCATCTCTTTCATGTCGCTCTATGCCCGAGCATCCAATTTCGATTACGGATCAGCAGAAGCTCCCAAGCAAATCAGCCGCCCCATCATGGACCGTTGGATACTCTCAGAGCTCCAAATGCTTATCAAAGAGGTTGATGCGGCATATGCCAATTTTGATTCACAGAGCGCAGGTAAATTACTTGCCACCTTCATTGATGACCTTTCAAATTGGTATGTGCGTCGTAGTAGAAGGCGCTTCTGGGATGGCGATCCAGCTGCCCTTGCCACATTACATGAGTGCTTGAAGGTCTTGACCCAACTTATGTCACCGATGGTTCCTTTCATAACCGAACATGTCTGGCAAGAATTGATCAAACCGGTCGAGTCCGATACAGCAATATCGGTCCACTTGACCTCATGGCCAGAGATCGATGCCTCGTTGGTCGATTCACAATTGCGCCAACAAGTTGCTTTGACTAGAAGAATTGTCGAATTGGGTCGTGCCGCACGTGCCGAATCCTCAGTCAAAATTCGCCAACCCCTAAGTAGAGCGCTCATTGCCGCCGGCGGTTGGGCCAATCTGCCAAGTGATATGCGCGAGCAGATCGCCGATGAGCTAAATGTCCAAGAGCTAGAAGATATCGCCAATGCATCTGGTGACTTAGTGAGCGTTTCGGTTAAGGCAAATTTCCGTTCGCTTGGTGCTAAATATGGTGGCGCAGTTCAGGAAGCTGCCAAATTGATCGCATCGGCAGAGCCAGCAGAGTTGGTGGCAAAAGTCCGTAGCCAAGGAAGCGCAAAACTTGGGAGCTTTGAGATTGCAGTTGACGATTTGGTGATCACAGAACAACCAAAGAGTGGCTGGTCCGTGGCAAGCAATGCCGGTGAATCTGTCGCACTAGACCTCACCTTGACCCAAGCCTTGATAAATGCTGGCAATGTGCGAGAGGTGATCCGGGCGCTTCAAGAAGGTCGTAAGAGCGCTGGGTTTGATATCTCAGATCGCATAAACATAACTTGGAATGGCAACGCTGAGGTTGCCCCAGCGGTCATAGAAGCGCTCGAGCATATCAAGCGTGAAGTTCTCGCAATTGATATGAAACAAGATGCCTCATTGCTCTGCGATACGGAATTAGGGTTTACCTTCAATCTTGCTAAGGCCTAATCGCTCTAATCAAAAAGCGATTGAGCCAAAGAGATCTTAAGAAGATTTAAGGTCAATCAGAGGTAAAAGAGCACGATCTGTTGCAATATTTGCACTGCAAAGAAAAGCACAATGAACGATAGATCTAGCGCGATGCCACCTAATCGCAATGGCGGTATAAAGCGCCGGAAAAATCTAAGTGGCGGATCGGTAAAGGTATAAACGCTCTCCGCAAACCAGAGCATCAGACCCTTTGGACTCCATGATGGTTTGAACATCCTTACATAATCAAGAATCAAGCGAGCAAATAAGGCGAAGATGAAAACCTGTAAGAAACGCGCAATCCAGATGCCGAGCATCAGCTTTGATTGAAGAAGCTTGCCTCCGCAGCGGCAGTCTTCACATCGGCCGAGACTGTCACATTAGGCGGCGAGAGCAAGAAGACCTTATCGGTTACCTTTTCAATGGTGCCACGATGGCCAAATACCAATCCGCTTGCAAAATCAACTAGGCGTTTGCGTTCGTCATTTCCCATGTCAGTAAGATTCATAAGAACCGTATTGCCTTCGCGATAACGTTCGCCGATTACGCGCACTTCGTTATAGGAACGTGGATTGACTGTAAAGATCTGTGTTTGAGTTGGTGCAGCCTCTGGTGTAGGAGTTGATGGCACCGCTGCAAAGCTGCGGGACTCACGAACTCTTACTTTAGGCGCCTCTGCTTCACGGCTAATCTCTTCACTCTCGAGGTCGTCAGTCAGACCGAGAAAATTTCCTAGTTTTTTCAAATTCGACATAGGGATAATTTTAAATAGCCAGATCGCGAGAGCCGAGTATTGAGGAGCCTATTCGAACATGTGTCGCGCCAAATGAGATTGCAGTCAAATAATCCCCGCTCATACCAGCCGAAAGAAATGGTGCAGGATAGTTAGCCTGGAATTGCGCTCTAATCTTGGCCAATCGCTCAAATGCCGCCTGCGGCTTCTCCCCTAAGGGCGCAACCGCCATCAAACCTTGCAATTTCAAGTTTGGCTCAATCAGTATCGCATCAGCGATCTGATTGAGAAGCTCTGGTCTAGCGCCACCTCGATGTTCAGCTGTTTGGTCCTCTAAAGAGACTTGTATAAAAACTTCCATTTGCTTTTCGTGATTTCGCGCAGCCTTTCCGACCAATTCAACATATCGAGTTGAATCAATGGTTTGAATCACATCAGCCCAATTGCAGATTGAATTGAGTTTATTGCTCTGTAGCTGACCTTGGAAATGCCACTTACCTGGGACATGCGGGGCTTTTCCTCTCCCCTCTTGATCGCGATTTTCACCGAATTCAGAGACGCCTAATTCATGGAGGATCTGAACATCACTCAACGGAAAAGTTTTGGTCACCACTATTAAGTGAACTTCACTGGGTATGGTCGCTCTGATCGCAGCCAAATTACCCGCTAATTCCTGGCGCCTATCTGTTAAAGCCAAATCACACCTGCCTGACGACCTGTGATGCCATCTCTTCTATAGGAGAAGCTGTTCGGATCCTCCAAAACGCAACTTGATAGGTCAAGCAAGACCGTATCTCTCAACTCTCGCTTTAATCCAGCGCCAATGTCTAGGGTAAATCTCTGAGTTGCAGCAGAAGAATCTGCATTCGGATGTTGATCAACAACCTCTCGGAAGATCTCCTCCGAAACCTCGTAGCAATTTCCGCAAATATATGGACCGATATAAGAATGGATAACTTCAGCGCCCAAATCTCTCATAGCCTCAATACTCTTACGGGCAATGCCATTCATCAATCCTTTTCGCCCTACATGAACAGCCGCTACTGCAACATCTGATTTCAAGAGCAATGGAATGCAGTCGGCCACTAATACTGCTAGGGCTAGATTCTTATGCGTTGTGATCAAGGCATCGCAGGTTGGATGGCTTGAGCTATCTTCAATCAGCACCACGGTATCGCCATGGACTTGGCTCATAAATGCAATCGGTTTTTCGATTTGTCGAGCCAAGGTCTCGCGATTTGTGACAACGTCGAAGGGATCATCACCTACATGATCGCCTAGATTTGCGGAATCGAAGGGAGCACTACTTACTCCCCCAACTCGATTGGTGAAGATAAACGGCATAGCCGCTATTTCATGAAGTCAGGAACGTCGATCTCATCCTCTGCGATTAATTCTTCAAAAGAGACGCGGCGGCGCGGGGTGGGATCGGAAATCTCCATAGCTACCTGCAATGGATCGTTCTGCCGCACCGGATCGGCATTGCCGGAGATCTCATTGGTTGAAATCACTGGGCGCTCGATCTTCTTGGGCTGGCCACCATCAAATCCTGCGGCGATTACGGTAATTCGCACCTCGTCACCTAGAGCATCATCGATAACAGTGCCGAAGATGAATTTAGAATCTGGGTGAGCAGCATCCTGTACCAATTGGCAGGCCTCATTTATTTCAAATAAACCAAGATCACTGCCACCTGCCACCGAAAGTAGAATTCCCATCGCACCATCAATTGATGCCTCAAGCAGTGGCGATGAGATGGCAAGTTCAGCGGCGCGAATCGCGCGGTTCTCACCACGCGCTGAACCAATTCCCATCAAAGCCGCTCCTGCTCCCGTCATAACCGCCTTAACATCTGCAAAATCTAGATTGATCAACCCAGGTTGAGTGATCAATTCGGTAATGCCTTGGACACCAGAGAGCAGAACTTGGTCTGCGCTTTTAAATGCATCTATTGCGCTGATGGTGCGATCTGAGATTGCAAGTAAGCGATCATTTGGAATGACAATTAAAGTATCTACCTCAGAGCGAAGCGCTTCTATACCAGCATCCGCTTGAGTCGTGCGCAATTTTCCTTCGAATGAAAATGGTTTAGTGACCACACCGACAGTCAAGGCTCCAAGTTCGCGTGCAATCTTTGCCACGATAGGTGCACCGCCTGTGCCGGTACCGCCACCTTCGCCAGCGGTAATGAAAACCATATCTGCACCGCGCAGCGCTTCTTCGATTTCATCAACGTTATCTAAAGCGGCATCTCTGCCAACTTCTGGCGCAGCACCTGCACCCAAACCTCTGGTTATCTTTCTTCCGATATCAAGTTTGACATCTGCATCGCTCATTAATAATTGTTGTGAATCAGTATTAACTGCGATGAATTCAACGCCCTTTAATCCAGCTTCGATCATGCGATTAACTGCGTTAACTCCACCGCCACCAATTCCAACTACCTTGATGACTGCTAAATAGTTCTGCGGTGCCGCCATGATCTCCCTCTCGATATGTAAACCTATACTTTAGGGTTACAACTCGTACCTAATTGGTGGCGGAAAATTAGGGCCACTAGGGTGAGTAATCAATTACCGACACGCATTAACCAATAACAACTATTTACCGATTATCCGACTGAATTTTCCGACAAGAATCACTTCACTGTTGGTTTGATCGGATTACTCAAGTCCATGTATTTGATTTTTGCGTTTTCGGGAAGTGCAATTAAAGCCTTATAAATCCGCACCTTTAGCGATGTATCAGCCGCGCTACCCCAAACGATTCGCAGGCCATCACCTTGAAGTAATTGGAAGTTGCTCTGACTGGTTGCCACCACCTTTATGACCTTGCCACTTAAGTCGCGGGGTAATCCTTCATAAAGGGCGATTCCAGCCGCCCGCGCTGCATCGCTATTTCCACTTATCGCAATGAGATCAGTCTTAACTCCACTTCGAATCTCCTCGGGTAGCTCAAATATTGCTCCGGATTGGTCCACGAATTTAATTACAGATGAATTGCCCGATTGGATGACCGCAAGCGCACTACGGGCTTTAAGGGTTATCTCCACCTTTCTGGTAAGCCAATTTCGTGAGATATCTGCTCGCTCTACCCAATTGAGCCTCTCCGAAAGTAAGCGTGTGGCGATCTTTTTAGGTTCTAAGCGCGCTAACTTCGCCCCAGTCTCTATCTGTGAAATCCGAAGTACCTCAGCAGTGACTGCAGAGTTCGGGGAACCTGTAACCGCTATCGCTCGTACTGTAAAAAGATTGGTCCAACCGAGGAGAAATGCGAGTGTGGCAATAATTAAAATCGAAACGCCAATGGCTAATTCGCGCTTACGAACCACTTACCTGGGCTTCTTTCAACTCATCCAAAATCAATGGACCGAGTGAACTGACATCACCCGCTCCCAAAGTTAGAATCACATCACCTGGCTTTGCAACGGATGTAACTTGTTGGGTAACAGCTATGAAGTTTGGCTCGAACTTTGCATTATCCAATAATCTTGCGATGTTGAGACTTGATACTCCGCTTATAGGCTGTTCACTTGCCGCATAAACTTCTAACAACCAGAGTAGATCTGCCGACGAAAGTGCTTTGGCGAATTGCGCGGTAAATGCCTGCGTACGCGAATATCGATGCGGTTGGAAAATAACCAACAACCTGCCGCCGCCTACGTAGCGCCTTGCCGCAGCCAAAGTAACCATGATCTCGGTTGGATGATGTCCGTAATCGTCGATTACCCGAATTCCGTTGACGCTTCCCTTTAATTCAAAACGCCTACCAGCGCCATGGAATTTCACTAATCCATCCAGCAATGTAGTAATTGGCAGACCTAACTCAAGACCCATGGCGATCACCGCTGCAGCATTTAGCAGGTTGTGTTCGCCAGGTACGGAGAGCTCCAAGGTGCCTACCTTGGCGCCATTCCAAAGCACCCGCGCACTAGAGCCGCCAGCGCTAAGTGCGATTTGATCGATTCGAAGTGCCGCACCTTCGGACTTGCCATAACTTATGGTTTTACACCTCGCAGTCGTGGCAACCTTGATAGCGCCAGCATCGTCAGCGCAGTAGACCAAGAAACCAGTGATGGTTTTTACGAAATCAGAGAATGCTTGAAAAACCTCTGCTTCACTTGAGAAGTAATCAACATGTTCCCACTCGACATTTGTAATGATCGCAGCGTGTGGTTTATATGCTACAAACGAACCAT
Source organism: uncultured Actinomycetes bacterium (assembly GCA_964654815.1). Lineage (GTDB taxonomy): Bacteria > Actinomycetota > Actinomycetes > Nanopelagicales > Nanopelagicaceae > ZLKRG08. The sequence goes on along the minus strand of CAZZLH010000005.1, from coordinate 35,242 downwards.
CAGATTCATCAGCCTCGGCGATAAAGTACTTGCCGCTACCGCGATGGGCATTGGATCCAGAGGATTTAAGTACTCCGCCAATTGCAAATGAGGGATCAACGCCTGCGCTCTGCAAAGCTACAGTGGCCATTGAAGAGGTCGTAGTCTTTCCGTGGGTTCCGGCAACTGCGATTGAAATGGAATCAGACATCATTAGAGCTAACGCGACCGCACGGGGCATTTCAGGCACTCCCAGAGCAGATGCTGCGATCCGCTCTGGATTTTCAGGCTTGATCGCATTCGAATAAATGATCACTTCAGCGCCAGCAATATTCGAAGCGCTGTGACCAAGAAAAATCTCCGCGCCAAGAGCTCGAAGTGCAGCAAGTACGGAAGAATCCGAAGCATCTGAGCCAGAAACTTTCATTCCTTGCGAGATCGCAATTCGCGCGATACCGCTCATTCCTGAGCCACCAATTCCGATGAAGTGGACCCTTTTGCCCTTTAATTCGGAGAGCTTCATTGCACCACTCTCTCAATGCAATCAGCAATCTCTTCCGCCGCATGTAACGGGGTACCAAATGGCGCCATATTCCGGGGTGAATTTCCCTTTTCAAGTAACCTCGTTAAATTCGCCGCCAACCACGTTGCAGTGAAATCTTCCTGTTGGATCAATTCGGCGTATCCCGCGTTCACAAGTTCCTTGGCGTTCAACTCTTGCTCGCCATTGCCGATGGGCAAGGGAATAAAGAGGGCAAATTTGGCTAACGCCGCGATCTCGGAGGTAGCTATCGCGCCACTACGTGAGATAACCAGATCAGCCGCCAATAATGCAGTTGCCATATCGTCAATATATTTGGTCGGCCGGTAAACATCGCTTCCTTGAGGAATTTGATGGTCCCGACCCAGCGAATGGATGATGGAAAAACCCGGGGTGAAATTACGATCTTGTAGGAATTCTGCTATTACCTTGTTTATGGCTAACGCGCCAGAAGAGCCGCCTAAAATCAGCACTAAAGGTTTGGTGATACCAAGTCGCGCTTTGGCGGCAGCTCGACTTATTGACCAATCGGATCGTGATTGCTCAGCCGCATCTACGATCTCTGCTTTAAGGGGATTACCAACCAATTTTGCGCCGCGCAACTCGTTCACTGCATTTGAGTAAGCCACACATATCTCTTTAGTGAAAATCGCACCAAATTTGTTAGCCAAACCTACCTTGGCATTCTGCTCGTGAATCACGATAGGTTTCCTTAGAAGTACTGCAGCAATATACGCCGATGCTGCAACATAGCCACCAAAACCAACCACCACATCAAATTGCTTTACTACTCTCAAGGTTTTTGCAACCGAATTAATCAATTGAAAGGGAAAGGCAAAGAGCGACAATGAGAATTTTCTGGGCGCAACAACTTTAGGGATGATGAATAATCTGCCACCTCGATCTGGTATTAGGAGCACTTCTTGGCCACTCTTGGTGCCAAGAAAGGCGACCTCATCTCCTGGATGGCGGTGGCGCCAAACTTCACTGGTAGCCCATGCCGGCTCAATATGCCCTGCAGTACCACCACCGGCAAAGAGAATCCGATTCATTATCGCTTGGCTCTCCTAACCGAAGCATCGTCATCAATATTTGGCTGATTGCTTGGCTTTAAGTTCAGCTTAAAATTTAAATTAAAACGTATTGAATTAGCCACTTCGGGATTTCTAAGTGCGATGCCACCAATAAAACCTAGTGCGCTCATCAATGCTAGTAATGATGAACCACCATAGGAGATAAACGGCAGGGTAACTCCAACTACCGGAATTAAGCTGGTGGCAGAGGCTAGGTTGATGATTGATTGAATCGCAATCCAGGAACCGATTCCAAGACCTACATATCTACTGAAAATATCATTCGTGGTAAGTGAGATTTTAAAGATGGCATAAACCAAGAGAGATAACGCAACCAATATGGAGATGGTTCCGAATAATCCCAACTCCTCACCAATTACCGCAAAGATGAAGTCAGTGTGCGCCTCCGCTAAATTGCCCCACTTCTGCTTACTGGCGCCTAGACCGGCACCAAAGAAACCACCACTTGCTAATGCCATCAAACTATGAGCTGGTTGCCAGCCTGCATTCTTATAAATATCTTCTGCGAAAGGATGCAGAAAGGCGGTGAATCTTGCGATGCGATATGGCTGAGCCAAGATCAATACCGCAACCGCAATAAATCCGAATCCACCAAGAAGCGCGATCCTGGAGAGTGCTGCTCCAGAGAGAAATAGCAAGGCTCCCAAGATTAGTCCCATTACAACCGCAGAACCTAGATCTTGACCAAAGATCACGATGGCCAAAATTATGGCGAAACCTGTAAACAAGATGGTGAAGATTAATTTGGGATTCTTTAGGTACTTTTCTATTACAAATGCAGCCCAAATTATCAAAGCAACTTTTGCGAATTCACTTGGCTGAAACTCAATTCCGCCAAAGGAAATCCAGTTGGTGTTTCCATTAATAGTGATACCGAATGGAATCAAGAGAGACATAATCGCAATTGCAAGTATCAAACCCTTTCGCGCCAAATATTTAGCCGATTTCAGTGGCAACTTGGCTGCGAGAAGAGCTGCTGGAATTCCTACCAGGGTTACAAAAAACTGCTTCCAACTAATGGCAAATGAGGATCCGCTATCTGTCAGCCCCGTAACTTGCGCAGCAGAAAAGACCATCACATCGCCGAAGATCACTATTCCAATCGAGAGGATAAGGAAGGTGTAAAAGGTGTTTCGCGCGCTAGAAAACATTAGGCGAGCTCCCTAACGGCAGCGGCAAACTGATCTCCTCTATCTGAGTAATTCTTAAATTGATCCATCGAAGCACATGCTGGCGCGAGCAAAACAACATCCCCAGGCATGGCAATCTCTCGAGCTTTGCGCACTGCCGCTGCCATAACATCAGGCCCATCCACTCGCACATAATCAATCTGCGCTAAGTCCAATTCCTTGGCAATCAACTCTCGGTCAGCACCGATTAAAATGGCGAATTTGATCCGTGATTTACATTTGGCGATCAAATCTCCAAATTCCGCACCCTTGGCCAAGCCACCAGCAATCCAAATCGCATTTGGACTTGCTAATAATGAAGCTTGAGCTGCATGTGGATTGGTGGCTTTCGAATCATTTATCCACTTGATGCCATCTCGCTCCAATATCAATTCGATGCGGTGACGGCCTGGAGTAAAACCTTTGATAGCGGATCTAATCGATGACAATTCTGCACCGACTGCTCGCGCCAAACCAGCAGCTGCCAGAGTATTTGCCACAGCATGGGGCACTGTGGGTTGAACCTCGCTTAGCTCACATATTTCGCCCGCCTCATTTGCGTCCGAGACAAATGCCCGATCTATTAACAACTCCTCAACCAACCCAAGTTGACCCGCCGCTGGAGTATCTAGGCCAAAGTAGATCTTTTTCCCGCTCCAATAACTGACCGCTCCAACTAAGTTCTGGTCCTGCCCATTGATAATTGCTAGGTCGGTATGGGTTAGCAGTTTTACCTTCGCTTTGACGTAAGCCTCAAATGAGCCATGCCAATCTCTGTGATCATCAGCGATATTCAAAAGCGCTACTGCGACAAATTCTGGCTCGCTCATCCAATGTATCTGGAAACTAGAGAGTTCAATAACCAACACTTCAAAAGATTCATCTCGCAACATTGATTCAATCACCGTGGTGCCAACATTGCCACACGCAATAGCAGAGATGCCTGCAGCATTTAGCATGGCAGCGGTTAACTCGGTGGTTGTGGTCTTTCCATTAGTTCCAGTGATTGCCACCCAACGTTGCTTGGGGCTATGTAAGTTGTGGAGCTGCCAAGCGAGATCGAGTTCGCTGGTGATCATTATTTCGGCCTTCTCTAAAGCTTTAATTAGAGGATGATCCGGTCTCCAGCCCGGTGAGACCACAGCAAAGTCGTAATTTAAATTAGTTAGATCGGTAATTGGATGGGAAGCAAAATCGGTAACTGGCTTTTCATCTGCAACCTTTATTGAAGCGCCGAGCTCCTCTAAAACTTTGGCGACCGCTCTGCCGGTTACACCCCCACCTAGGATTAGAGCGCTTTTGCCCGCAAATTCCATCTGCATTTACTCTTACTGCGCTACCCATTGGGCGTAGAAGAGGCCCAAGCCAGCGGCCACCGAGAGCCCCGCAATAATCCAAAAGCGCACCACTATGGTGACTTCACCCCAGCCTTTCAACTCAAAATGATGTTGCAACGGAGCCATACGAAATACCCGTTTGCCACCACTTAATTTGAAATAGAGCACTTGAATAATCACAGATAGCGTGATCACTACGAAGATTCCACCTAGCGCAATTAACAACAATTGGGTCCGCATCGAGATTGCTAAACCTGCAAGTGCGCCACCTAAGGCTAAGGATCCGGTGTCGCCCATGAAAATTTTTGCTGGTGAAGTATTCCACCAGAGAAAACCGGTACATGCCGCTGCCAGAGCTGCCGCTAATACCGCTAGGTCTAATGGATCACGAACCACATAACAATTCTTGGTCAGATTCTCTGAACAGGATTGACCAAATTGCCAAACACCAATTAAAACAAATGCCAAGAAAGCCATCACAGAGGCGCCGGTTGCTAATCCATCAAGTCCATCGGTGAGATTTACTCCATTACTTGTGGCCGTAACCATCAGAACCACCCAGATTATTAGCAATGCGATGCTGAATTTAATTGAGGTATCTCTCAAGAAGGAAAGGTTCATTGAGATTGGGGTAAGTCCATCGCCATCAGGAAATTTGGTTCCGAAATATCCGAATAACCCTGCCACGAGGATTTGGCCAATAATCTTCTGTTTGCTATTCAATCCAAGGCTGCGCTGCTTTACCACCTTCAGATAGTCATCGATAAATCCCACCAAACCGAGTCCAGTGAAGAGAGCTATCACCAATATTGCCGAGGCGCTAAATGGAATACCCAGAAGCAAATGGGCCAAAACGTATCCGGCGATGGCTGCAAAGATTATGGCTATGCCTCCCATTGTGGGCGTGCCACGTTTTGAATGATGGCTTTGCGGACCGTCATCACGAATCATCTGGCCATATCCATTGCGAGCTAAAACTTTAATGAGCGCCGGGGTGCCGAAGAGACTAAAGATAAGTGCGAATATTCCAGCAAGGAGAATCTCTTTCACCGTTTACCCCAGTTCTCTATTAATGCTTCGGCTAATCGTTCTAGACCTTCAGCTCTGGAGGCTTTGACCAATACGACATCACCTGGTGCAAATTGTTCACTCAAAGAGATCGCACTCTCCCAATCCGCGAAATTCAAACGAGTTTCTCCGTACTCTGGGGCATTTATCGTTACCAAGTGGTCGATGGCTAAATCTCGGGCAAGCGTGCCAATCTTCTGGTGACCTTGGCTAGAAAACTCGCCGAGTTCATGCATTTTTCCTAAGAATGCCCAGGCTGCTCCGCCTCGCTCCTGCGCAAATAGGCGCAGGGCGAAGAGCGCAGCCTCCATCGATTCGGGATTTGCATTGTAAGCATCGTTGATCACTAATAAGCCTGGCAATTCATGTAACTCCATCCGCCACTTACTTCGATTCTCTGCAGTAGAGAGAGCGGTCGCAATGTGATCATTTGAAATACCAAGTGCTGTCGCTACAGCTGCCGCCGCCAAGGCGTTAGCTACTTGGTGTGCACCGACCAATCGCATGCCCACCGAAACTCGACCCTCGCCGTTTACGAGATCAAAATGGGGGCAACCCTCGCGGATTTCTATATCGGTAGCCCTAACATTTGCGCCGCTCTGCTCTCCGAATGTGATTACCCTGCCGGCAAAGCCCTCTGACATCTTTGGCGTGTATTCGTCATACAAACCAAGTACCGCGATGCCATCGGTTGGTAGCGCTTCGATTAATTCGCGTTTAGCTTTAGCAATACCTTCGGAGCTACCAAACTCCGAGATATGTGCCGTGCCCACACGTAAGACCACACCAATATCAGGTCTTACGATGCTGGCTAGATTCTTGATATCACCTATATGCCTTGCCCCGAGCTCAGCAATGCAATATTTGGTAGATTCATCGCAGCGCAACAGATTCAAAGGCGCACCTAACTCATTGTTAAAGGAATTCTCTGGCGCAACTGTGGGCGCCACTCCTTCGAGAATATGCTGCAGCAAATCTTTGGTGGTGGTCTTGCCTTGTGAGCCGGTAATTCCAATCACTTTCAATTCCGGTAGTTGATTTCGCACATATGAAGCTAATTTGCCAAGTGCCACCAATACATCATCTACCTGGATATGTGGTTGGGCTACTTTCTTGGAAACCAGCGCGAATTCCGCCCCATTGCTGATCGCATCAGAGACAAAGTCATGGCCATCAGCGTTCTGTCCAATCAACGCTAGGAAGAAGGTACCGGCGGTCGCTTTGCGCGAATCAAAAACAGGCGCCAGCCAAATCTCTCTAGCGCCTTCCACGTTAAGAGTCCCATCGACTATTTGTGCAATCTGTGAGGCCTTCATTCGGATCATCGAACACCTGCAATCGCCTCGGCTAAAACTTTGCGATCATCAAATGGTTGTTTGATGCCATTTATCTCTTGGCCGATCTCATGGCCTTTGCCCAAAATTGCGACTACATCACCTGGTTTAGCAAGTGAAATCGCTCGGGCGATTGCGGCCTTGCGATCAATTATGACCTCACCGCGATGAGATATACCCGCTACCATCTCAGCCAGAATTTCCTCGGGATTCTCAGAGCGAGGATTATCACTGGTAAATATTGGGTAATCCGCGGCAATCAAGGCTCTGCCCATCAATGGCCTCTTGCTGCGATCTCTATCCCCGCCACAACCTAAAACTGCTATCAGTTTGCCTTTGCTAAGTTGCGCTAGTTTTCGAGCGCTGCTTAGCACATTCGTTACCGCATCTGGCGTGTGGGCATAATCTACAAATGCCGTGAATTTCTGGCCCACATCTATACGCTCAAACCTACCTGGTGCTCCTTGATATTTATGTAGATTTGCTGAGATCTCAATTGGATCCACTCCGCTAATCACGGCGATCGCAACCGCCATCAATAAATTATCTAGATTGTAATCACCGATAAGAGTGGTTCGCCCCTCGATCAAGACACCATCTCTGCCGCGAATCTTTATTTGGGTTGAAGCGCCGAATTCAGTTATTTCTTCGTAGCGCCAATCTGCTTTATTGCTACGAGAAATTCTGACAACTGGGATATTCACGCTATCGGCTAATTTTTGGCCAAATTTATCGTCTACATTTATGACTGCTAAGTCACTCAAGCCATATTCAAAGAGTTTTGCCTTGGCAGAGAAGTAATTCTCCATGGAGCCATGAAAATCAAGATGATCTTGTGTCAGATTCGTAAACCCGGCCACACTGAAATGAGCCCCAGATGTGCGATGTTGTGCCAAGGCATGACTAGAGACTTCAATCGCTACCGCCCTGACATGGCGCTCCCGCATAGCTGCCATCAAGGCTTGCAAGGAAGCGGCATCAGGCGTGGTGTGTGATGAAGGGAAGATTTCGCCATTTATTTGGGTATTTACGGTGCCAACAAGCCCGCTATCCCATCCAGCTAATTGCCAAATTTGGTGAAGTAACGTGGTTACCGTGGTCTTGCCATTAGTGCCAGTGATTCCCACTGTGAAGATATTGGGCATTGGGTTGTCGTGGATCTCTGCCGCAATTAAGCCCATCAATTGCCTCGGATCATTTACTTTTAGTACCGGTAGAGAGATAACTTCGCTTGGCGCAAGTTTGCCGATGCCAACTTCATCAGTTATTACCGCAATTGCACCCTTTGCAATTGCCTCGGACAGGAAATCAATTCCGTGATGTTTGGCGCCTTGAAGCGCTACAAATATATCTCCAGTCTCGATTTCTGAAGCATTGTTTGAGATGCCAGAGACTTCGAAATCTTGGTCAAAATCAACGCCCAGTAATTTGGCAATGCCAGCAAAACTCACTGAAGGAGCATTTACTGGCCGAATCATTGAGTTGCCTTTGGAATTTGGCTTGCGTTTAGTGGCAGCGGCACAACTTTAGTATTTGTGGGCGGAACCTGTCTGCTCTCAAGAACATAGCTCATCACTTGTCGGAAGACTGGTCCGCCAAGCACACCACCCCAATGCATACCTTTTGGTGCTTGAATCGTCACGCTAATTACATATTTCGGTTGATCCGCAGGAGCGAAACCAATGAATGATGCGGTGTATCCGCTATATCTACCAGTGCGTGGATCCACCCGCTCTGCAGTGCCGGTCTTTCCTGCAACTCTGTAGCCAGGTATTGCAGCGCTTGGCGCTGTGCCATTTGCACTCACCACGCTCTCCATCATTAGACGCATGGTTCGCGCAGTCTCTGCGCTAATTACCCTTGTACTCTTTCGATTTCCCGCCGGCGTGTAATGGCCACTGCTATCAGCAGTTCCGGCAATTACTGTTGGTTCGACACGAACGCCATCATTTGCAATCGTGGCAAAGATAGATGTGGCTTGCATGGCGGTAACCGAGTAACCCTGGCCAAAAGTCATGGTTGGCTTTGAAGTTCCGCTCCAATTTTTAGGCGGATTTATCAAACCTGCCGATTCACCCGGCAACCCTGAATTTGTAGATGAGCCAACCCCAAAAGCCCTTAAATAGTCATAAAATTTCTGATCACTTAATTTTTCACCAATTTGAATAGTTCCGGTGTTACTCGAGACTGCCAAAATTCCCGCAGTGGTCAATCTTTGGATTGGGTGAGGTTCGTGATCTTTGAATGTGGCATATCTTGTCTTTAACTTATAAGGAACAGTAAATACTGTTGTCGGAGTAACTAATTTCTCTTCTATTGCGGCAGCTAAAGTCATCACTTTGCCGGTGGAGCCAGGTTCATAGACCTCTTGAACTGACGAGTTATGCACGTCCGATAATTTGACTGGCTTATTTGGATCAAAAGTTGGAGCGGTCGCATGAGCCAAAATGTGGCCAGTTTTTGGATCCATCACGATTACCGTGCCACCTGCAGCATTTGAATCCTTAACCGCCTTAGCGATCGCCGCTTGCGCTACATATTGAATATCGCGATCAATCGTCAATCTGATAGAGGTGCCTGCCTTGGCCTGAACAATTTGCTGTTGGGTACCAGGGATCTGCGCCGCATAACCATTGGCGTATACGTACTTTCCATCTTGGCCTTTAATGATGGAATTAAGGCTCGATTCAATACCAGCTGCACCAACGCCTTCCTGATTTACAAAACCAACTAGTGAGGCAATCAATGAGCCAGCGGGATATTCCCTGGTGTAGTTTCGTTCGGCGAAGAAACCAACGATTCTTTGATTGAACTCCTTCTTGCTCAACGAATCGTTATATGCTGCGAAGGCGTCCTTCAAATTGTTCCATTGTGCTGGAGTGGCGTTCCTTGCCACTAAGTACCAGCGCTTACTGCCCGATATTTTGGCCCGTACCTCTGCTGTGGTCATTTTCAAGATTGGTGCCGCGATCTGCGCAGCCTTTTCTGGATTAACTACCATGGTCTGATCTACGACCACGTTCACTGCGCTGACACTGCGCGCAAAGGGCACGCCATTTACATCGGTAATCTCGCCCCTTGGTGCCAGCGATACATTAACTCGGTACAGCTCATTCTCTGCCCGGACGGTGTAATCGCTAGCGTTTACCGCTTGGACATCCAGCAACCTGATAACTAAGCCAGACATGGCAGTTAAAAAAATGATGATCAAAGTCATCAATCTCTTTTGAAATAGCGCGCTAGCCATTATTAGCACCCGAAATATCTATGAACCTAGGCTGGCTATTTGGCTTCATACCTAATTTAGTCGCTTCCGCGGCTAGAACACCTGGCGAACTTTTATAGGCAATCTGACGATTTATCGCATCCCTTTGATCGCTTAGCGTCTGCGCCTCTCGCTGCAATTTAGCCAAAGTGAAGGCGTCCTGAGTGGAGAGCGATGAGATCACAAACATTGAAAGCGCAATAAGAATCAAGGCGAAGGTGACCAAGATGCTCATGGAGCGATTTGTGATTGGCTTACCGGTCTCAAATTCAGGAACTAGGCGCAAAATGGCGCGCTGAGAGGTTTGTGCAATTACCTGTTTGGTTTTATTTATTGCAGGGGCAACTACCGGAAGGGCCATTTACGCTGCCACCCTTTCGACTGCACGAATTCGAACCGACTGCGCACGAGAATTTGCGGCGATTTCGGTATCACTCGCTGCTTCACCTTTTGCAACTAATTTGAATTTAGCGGCTGCTTCAGGTAACTCGACTGGCAGATGTTTTGGAGAGCTAGATTGTGTAGCTTTATTGAAAATATCTTTAACGATTCGATCTTCCAAAGATTGGAACGAGAGCACCACCAAACGCCCTCCGACATTTAACAAATCCAGGGCTTGTGGCAGAGCACTTTCGATAAGTGCTAGTTCATTGTTGACCGCAATGCGAATGGCTTGGAAGGTTCGCTTTGCCGGGTTACCTCCGGTGCGTCTTGCCGCTGCTGGGATGGCGCTCTTTACTAGCGCTGCCAGGAAACCGGTGGTTGTTATCGGCGCAACCTCACGCTCTCGGATGATGAAATCGGCGATACGTGGCGCGAATTTCTCCTCGCCGTAAACTCGCAAAATCTTGGTCAGCTCGGCATGGGACCAGGTGTTAACTATCTCCTCAGCGGTAATTCCCTGGGATTGATCCATTCTCATATCAAGTGGCGCATCTTGTGAATAGGAAAAGCCGCGCTCTGCTTCATCTAGCTGCATAGATGAGACGCCTAAATCGAATAAGGCTGCATCAATATGTGAATAGCCGAAAGACTTGACCACTTCATTGAAACGGTCAAAAACTGAGTGAGCTAGGTGTACTCGATTTCCAAAGGTTGCCAATCGCGATCCAGCTTTAGAAATAGCAGATAAATCGCGATCAATTCCAATCACAGTCAAATTCGGGAACTTATTAAGGAGCGCCTCTGAATGGCCGCCAAATCCCAATGTGGCATCAACGAAAATTGGAGTGGCCGATTGAGCGATTGCTGGAGAGAGCAATTCAATACATCTATCTAAGGCGACAGATATATGCATCTTCACTTCCCCTTTCCTGCACTTGCTCGTAACCACTTCTGCTGCTGCTTTTGCTTAAATATTCACTGCTATTTCGCTTTACTGCTAACTGCTCTGGTCACTGCCGTCCTACGGATCAGGCTCTGGCTTCGGGGAAGTGAAGTCAGAACAAGGAAGGCAGTGGCCACAACAGTTAGAAATTAAAAGAGTCCCGGGAATACCTCCTCAGAGACATCAGCGAAATTCTTTTCCCGATCAGAGAGGTATTCACGCCATGCTTTGGAGTCCCAAATCTCGACGCGAGTATTGGCACCGATGACGACACACTCTTTTTCTAAACTTGCATATTCGCGAAGACTTGCAGGAATCGTGACGCGACCTTGGCGATCAGGAATTTCATCATGGGCACCGGCGAACATGACGCGTGAATAATCGCGAGCAGATTTTTGAGTTACCGGTGCTTTTCTTAAAGTCTCAGTGATATTGGCAAATTCCGATTGTGGAAAGACATAGAGGCAACGCTCTTGACCTTTGGTGATCACCAATCCTGAAGAGAGTTCATCGCGAAATTTCGCGGGAAGGATCAAGCGGCCCTTCTCATCAAGCTTTGGTTCGTGGGTTCCCAAGAACATCGCTTAGGCCCCCTTCCCCTGGTCACCTAATAATTCCCCACTTTACTCCACTTTTCCCCTTTTTCAACCACCTAACCCCACTTAACCCCCACCGCCTCCCCACCTCGCCCCACCGGGCTAGCTCAATCGACTAGCTCCCTGGTGTTGGCCCTGCCAGAGAATTGAGGGCAAGGCTCTAGGCGACTTTGAGTTCAATGCGAGCTTGGCAGATTTCAATCTGGGCTATGAAGCAATGCCAGAGCTGCGGGATGCCCCTTATGACCAGCAAGGTGGGCGATTGTCGTGGCATTGAGCGCGATGGCAGCAAGAGCGAGAAGTGGTGCTCGCTTTGTTATCTAAATGGTGAGTTTTTAGATCCTGAGTGCACCGTAGATCAGATGATTGAAATCGTGGATGGAGCGCTTCGGAAAGATCACGCAGGTTTTGTGATGCGTCAGATGGCGCTAAAACAGATCCCTACCTTGGAGCGATGGCGAAGCAAATAGAATTCTGACACTGCGATTTTGAATAAATCGCGAGAAGCATCTCGTGAATAGTCATGGGAAATTCAAGGGAATGGGAATTTCAAGTGTCAGACCTCACCCAAGAGAGTAGAGCGCTACGCGATTTAGCACCTGATGCTTTGAGAGGTTTTGCCCTCTTGGGAATTTTGTTGGTCAATATCCCTTTTTTGGCTGTAAGTAGTGACGAAGGTGCCCGTGGTCAATGGGTCTCTGGTAGCGCAAATAGCATCGCAACTTTCATAATGGTGGCGCTATTTCAGGGGAAGTTCTATCTTCTCTTCTCTTTTTTATACGGTTATAGCTCCCATTACATCGTTAAAGGTGAGCGAGCTAATCGAAAGCGATGGGTTAAGAGATGTTTTCTGCTCATTCTGCTGGGAGCCCTACATTTCACTTTCCTCTGGCATGGCGACATCCTCTTTGCCTATGGTTTATTCGGACTCCTATTTATCCCCTTCTTATTCCGAAAAGATCGCACTCTTAAAATCTGGGCGATTCTGCTCTATCTTTTCTTTGCAGTAATGCTGACCGCAATAGCCGCACTCACCTATTTTGCGGAGCAGGTGGATCCTGAGTCATTCATCGTAAACACCCCAGATTTAGATAAAGTCATGTTAAGCGGCAACTATCTTGAGTCTCTGGCGCCTCGTGCCGAGTTGTGGGCCTTAGGCTTTTTTGGTTCCGGAATCTTGGTGCAAGGTGGCTTTGCATTTATCGCTTTCCTAGTCGGTTTAAGGGCGGCAAGAGCCAGCGCTTTAAATCTTGATTCAGGAATTTGGAGTAGAGAGCAGAGCACGTCAAAGATGATGAAGATTGGCTATCTAATTGGGCTGCCAATCCAATTAGCATGCGCCGCAGTTTTTCTATGGAATGAGCATCAGCCCAAAGTCTCTGAGGGGCTTTTCATATTAACCATAATCATCTCTTTTACGGCGGCACCATTACTTAGCATGGCTTATGTTGGCTCGATCCTTAGATTGTTAAAACAAAGACCTGGCTGGTTTGAGGGCATGAGAAATGCTGGTCAGATGTCTCTAACTACTTACCTGATGCAATCGCTTATTCTCACTTTAATTTTTGGCAACTGGGGACTCGGTCTTTTCCAAAGCATAGATATTTGGCTGGTTTTTCTGATGGGAATTGCGATTTGGTTACTGCAGCTTCGCTTTGCAAGTTTCTGGATTGCTAAATATCGCCAAGGTCCTTTTGAGAACTTAGTTAGTCGATTTACTAAAGGATCTCGCTTAGCAAATTAGATACGCGCTGCCTTATTTCATCGCGTATCCGACGGACGGTCTCGATATCTTGCCCTGCAGGATCATCTAAAACCCAATCTTCATACCGCTTTCCAGGGAAGAAAGGACAGGTATCACCGCAACCCATGGTGATTACGACATCAGATTCTTTGACTGCTTCGGTTGTCAAAACTTTTGGCTGATTATTTGCGATATCAATCCCCTCTTCAGCCATTACTTGGACTGCGATTGGATTGATGGAATCTTTCGGAGCCGAACCAGCAGAGAGCACTCGGACTCTGCCTTGAGATAAATGCTGCATATATCCGGCTGCCATCTGAGAGCGCCCCGCATTGTGAACACAGACGAAGAGGACCGTTGGTTGATTACTGTTCTTTGATTCCATTTCTACGGTGACCTCCTACTATTTGTAATATCTATTTGCACTATTTGGTGATCTAGGAATTCATTCTAGGCAAAATCAGAGCCACAAACATAAGTGCAATTACTTGCGCACCTAAAAATCCCAAGACCGAACCTGGCGCAATACCGGCAAAGGAATCTGTAAATACCCGCCCGAAAGTTACCGCAGGGTTGGCAAAAGAGGTCGAAGAGGTAAAGAAATATGCGCTTGCTATCCAGGCGGGCACTAGGAATCTGCTCTGATTCGGCTTCAATCCAATCACTAGCAGCAGGCCAAAAGTCGCCACAATCTCCGCTAAAAATAGGCCCAAACTAGAGCGATTGGTTTGCGAAATTTCAACTGCAGGTGCGGCAAACATCAAATTGGCAAGGACCGTGCCCAAGAGAGCTCCCAGAGCTTGAGCGATTACATAACTTGCTGCGATGCTGGCGCTAATTTCTCCACGATAAAGCTGATAAAGGGTTACCAACGGATTGAAATGTGCCCCGCTAATCTCTGCAAATAGCGAAATGATCACGAAAAGCATCAAGGCCGCACTCATTGCATTCATAATCAGCTGGATCGCAACTACATCAGTGAGATTCTCAGCCATGAAACCAGTACCCACAATGGCCATCAAGAGAAAAGTGGTACCGATAAATTCGGCAGCGATTTTTAATATGGACATCGCAACCAACTTTGATTTACTGCTGGTTGCGGCGATCCCAGCGCTCTTGCATCTTTCCGCCCTTAGGACGCTTCATGCCAAGCGATAGGTTCTGTGGTCGTAATCTGATTGTCGCTACACCTGCGAGCGCAACCAAGAATCCAACAATGCCCAAGATCTCTAACTTTGCGATAACTCCACCAAGTAAGAGGGCAATGCCAAATACCATGGCCAGAATGTTCAATACCAAGCTGGGGCGACGACGCTCCATGGTCGCGACTAGGCGAGGATCTTCTGCTTGGAGCGCGCGCTCCATCTCCTCAATAATCTTCTTTTCGCGATCGGAAAGGGCCATGCCCGCAATTTACTAGCCCGCTTCCGAAACCTTCAACTCACACAAATGTCATTTTGGTTAATTTTTGGGGCATTACTTCAAATTTCGCCCTCATCATCAGCGGCGCCACCTGCTCTGCCCACCTCGCGCTCGCGCCGCTTTCTAAATAACCTCGCAGGTCGGACCGACCTATCGCCAAAGCGAGCGCTGGCCCGATCCACCGCGCTCTCAGCCTCTCGCCAGCCTTTATCGCGTTGGCCGAGCATCAACTGCTGTGGCGCCTCTTCACGCAGGTTCTCAAGCGAGACGCCCACGAGTCGTAACTTTGCACGATCTAATTTAAGCGCCAGAAATAGTTCACGGACCACCTGGTAAATCTCATGAGTTGAGCTAATGGGTAATGGCAGGGTCTTTGAGCGCGTTATGGTGGTGAAATCCGCAAAGCGCACCTTTATAGAAATCGTCTTGGCATATAGCTCTCGTTCGCGCAATCTTGCGCTGGCCTTCTCTGTTAAACGTAAGTATTCAGCCAAGATAAATTCGTGGTCTTCAGTATCGTAAGCGAAAGTCTCGACTGCGCTGATTGATTGATCTGGCTCATCGGGTATTACATCTCGCTCATCGCGCCCCCAAGATAATTCATATAAGTGGTGGCCGGTGGCATCGCCAAGCGCACGCTTAAGGGTTTCGAGCGGAGTATTTGCGATATCGCTGATCGTCTTAAGTCCCAACTTCTGCAACTGCTCAGCGGTCTTTGGTCCAACCCCCCAGAGATCTGATACCGGAAGTGGATGTAGGAAATTTATGATTCGATCATCTGGAATCTCCAGTAGGCCATTTGGCTTGCAATGACCAGAGGCCAATTTGGCGATGAATTTATTTGAAGCAATACCCACCGAACAGGTGATCCCACATTCGCTCTGCACTCGCCTTCGAATTGCTTGGCCTATTTCGCGGGGTGTACCTAAGAGGCGCTTAGCGCCTGTCACATCGAGGAATGCCTCATCTAGCGAGAGCGGCTCAACTAGCGGGGTAAATGATTCGAATATCTGCATGACCTGCGCTGATATCTCAGAGTAGCGATGATGGTCAGGCGATACGAAGATCGCATTTGGTGCCAATCTTCGCGCTCTGCCAACTGGCATCGCAGCTCGAATGCCATATTTTCGCGCCGCATAATTCGCGCTAAGCACTACGCCGCGAATGCCAGCGCCGACCACCACCGCCTTTCCCCGAAGTGATGGATCATCGAGTTCGGCCACCGATGCATAGAAAGCATCCATGTCGCAATGGATGATTGAGGACGAACTCATGAGATGAGGCTACTTTTCTCGCTGATCTTTTCTGGTTTTTCGCCAAGTTTTGCGGTGAAACTTTCGTAGGCGCCAGCTAGATCCCAGGCGCCGGTTGCGCGAATCGATACTCCGCGCGGTCCGGTGCGACGCACTACCCCACGTACCAAAAGTAGATTGGATTTAAATAAGGTCTCAGCAAACTCTTCATGGGTGTCGGTAAAGAAAGTGGCATCGCTACAACCATAACCATCATCGATCGATAGAAAGATGACACGCCTTCCTGAGCGAACTGGTGGCTGTTGTAGAGCGACTTTCACCCCAGCGACCAAGATGCTGGCGCCAGAGCGTTGCTTTAGTAGATCCACCGATCTGATTGCACCGATTTTATTTAAGAAAGCGCCATAAAATTTAAGTAGATGGGAACTTACCTCCATCCCCAAATGCTCGACCTCTTTGCCTACCTTCTCAGCCAAACTCAGATTGGGTAGCCCGCTAACTTTAAGATCCGGCGCCTGGAAAGCGAGAGTTAATTGCGCACCAGGTAGAGCCGCAGCTGGGGAACGATTTATCTCAGCTAAATGCAGCAATAAATCTCGGCGATTTACTTGAGCGTTGCCGTTTAGATATAGATCATCAAAGGCGCCAATCATGATCAGCTTCTCGGTGGTCGGATAACTGGCGCTAGCTCTTCGGACAAAATCCGCTAGATCCAAATAGGGCTGAGCGGTTACGATATTTTCGATCTCTGCAGATGAGATGCCAGAGAGATCGCTAAAGGCCAATCGAATCGCGCCTGATTCGACTTTATATGTTGCGGCAGATTTATTTACATCCACTGGGCGAATCTCGATTCCCATCTGTCTGGCCTCATCCAGCACCAAACGCTTGGGATACATACCTGGATCGTGGGTTAAGAGCCCAGCGATAAATGGCGCAGGATGATGGGTCTTAAGCCAGGCTGATTGATAAGTAGGTAGCGCAAAGGCCGCAGCATGAGCTTTGCAAAATCCAAAGGAGGCGAAGGCGCGCAATACCTCCCAGATCTGATCAACCACTTGGCGCGGGTATCGATTGGCGCGTTGGTAGAACCAATCGCAGATCTCCTGCTGTTTGGAGAAATCGCCTAATTCGCGCCGCTTCTCGTCGGCTTCGGCGTATGAGATTCCGGTCATGATCGAGATGATCTGAATTACCTGTTCGTGAAAAACCACCACTCCCTCGGTCTGCGCCAATACGCTATGTAAATCGGGATGGATCAATTGTGGTGCGCTAAAACCATGTCGGGCATTTAAAAATGGAGTGATCATGTCGCTCTTTACCGGTCCTGGTCTAAATAAGGAGATATCAATAATCAGATCTTCGAAGCAATCTGGTTGTAGTTTGCCGATCAACTCGCGCTGTCCAGGTGATTCGATTTGAAAGAGACCGATGGTCTTAGTGCTTTGAATCAATTTGAAGGTATCTGGATCATCAAGTGGCACAGATTCCAGATCGAGCGCCCGCCCCTCGGTGCGTTCGACTTCAGAGATCGCATAGGCGATCGCAGATTGCATCCGAACACCGAGAATATCCAATTTAAGTAACCCAATCGCCTCGACATCATCTTTATCAAACTCCACCATGGAATATCCGCTGGCATTTATCAGCATTGGTGCGCGGTCAGGCAGGGTGTTATTGCTAAGCACCACCGCACATGGATGCATAGCTAAATTTCGTGGCAAACCATCAAGCTGCTCCGCTAATTTGATGACCATCGCAGCTAGCGGAGTGTTTAGATTCAAATTCCGCAATTCAGGCAAGCTAGCTAGCGCCTTAGAGATATTGCGCGCTCTTATGTGTGGCAGGCTCTTGGCAATCAGATCTATCTCGCTCTGCGACATGCCAAGCGCAGCCCCGGTGTCACGAATTGCATGCCTTGCGCGATAGGTATCGAGCATTGCAACAGTCGCAGTGCGATGTTGATATTTTTTAAAAACCAGATCGTAGATCTCTAGCCTTCTAGCTGATTCAACATCGATATCAATATCGGGAAGCGCGCGCCGAAGTGGCGAACAGAAACGCTCCATCAGTAAGCCGTAACGGATTGGATCAACGCCGGAGATACCAAGCAGATGGCAGATCAAAGATCCAGCGCCACTACCTCTTGCGGCAACTCTGATCCCAGCTTGGCGCGCTAAATCTGCGACATCTGCAACGGTCAAAAAATAACTCTCATAGCCAAGGGTTGCGACGGTGGCCAACTCATCATCGAGTCGAGTTCGGGCTTTGGTGAGATCCGAGGTATTGGAATAGCGCCAATTAAGCCCAGATTCACATCTACTGCGAAGCAAAGCGCGCATCTCCTGCTGATTACTCGCCCCAACCACCTCCGGTTCGGGTAATTCGATGCCACCTAAACCGAACTCCTGTGACGAGAGGATGCACCGTTCTGCGATTCTTTGTGTAGCGCGAAGTAATTGCCTGCCATTTCTCTCCCCCGCAGCTCGTGAGATCTCATCGGCTAATAAATGCATCGCAGCGCTATCTTTTAAATAGGCCTCGCGATTTCTCTGTTCGACATGGCGCGGATGCAATGGGACTAATTTGCGGGCCGAGTCCAAGATATCCGCAATCGGCCCATCGCTAGGTTCTAGCATCCGCACCGCATTGGTGATGATTGCAGGCAGGTCGTGATCTCTGGCAAAACCCAGCATTCTGGCGGCATGGTTGGTGGACCTTGGCCCATCCCCTGCTACTAAATGCGATACGCATTCGATAACTGAATCCGAGAAATAGGGGCGATATTTATTGAATTCAGCGAGCGCCAGATCGCTTCGGTGCTTTACTAACAATTTGGCGATCTCGGATTCCGAGCCATGTAAGAGAATCAGATTGCTGGTATAGCGCTGCAACATCTTAATTCGCTCTATATGCAATATAGGTGGATTGCGATCAGGGCGAAGTTCGGTAAGTAATCTGCAGAGCGAGCGCCAACCACCATCTGATTGCGCCAATAAAGTCACCCGCGAATCCTGTAGCGCAAGATTGATTCCAACTATCGGCGCAATCCCAAACTCTTGGGCAGCTTGCGCAAAACGTATGACGCCACCTAGTGAATCGCGATCTGTGATCGCCAAAGCTGGCGCACCTTGTTGGCTGGCGCGAGCAATTAGATCTCGCGGCGAAGTGGTGCCATATTTAAATGAGAAGGCGCTAGCGCAGGAGAGGTGAATGAACATGGAGTTTTAAACTAAATCACGCGAATTAGCCATTTACCTGTGGTCTCATCGCGCTCTAACTCAAAGGTGGTAACCGATCCGATGGGCGCCGCCTCAACGCGCCAGATAGCTCGAGCCTTATCGTCTGGTCGGTAGATGCCATCGCTAATCCGATTCCACCAACCACCTGCCTCACACCAGCGAGTGATGATGTTATGGATACGAAAGCGCTTGCCACGATAGGTGAACTCGATGGGGGCGCTGCCATCGGTTAAGACCAGATGTGGGGCTGGGTTCTCATCTCTTTTTTCGAACATTTGTTCGAAAGATAGTCCTAGGGTCAGACAACTGTCCACTCCTTGCGACACGCCAGGGCGAAAGCCGGGGTGAAAATAGTTGAAAGTTCAACTATCTAGTAACCTACTGGCGTAGATTGTAAAAACAAAGGAGCAAAACTTGAACGCAATACTGGCTATAGGCCAAATCCTCTTCGCACTTATCTTCATCAACTCAGGAATTAGCCATCTAACCAAGTTGGATGCGATGACTGGATATGCCAAGTACAAGAAGGTGCCTGCTGCGAAACTCTCAGTACTTCTCTCTGGTTTGATGATCCTAGCTGGCGGCATCTTCGTCGCCCTTGGTATCTATGCCGATCTAGGAGCGCTACTAATCGCACTCTTCCTAATTCCGACTGCATTTATGATGCATAACTTCTGGAAAGAGAGCGACCCAACTGCAAAGATGAATGAGACCATCAGCTTCTTCAAGGATCTCTCACTTGCCGGTGCTGCGCTAATCATCTTCGCACTTGTGGCAAATGGCGCAGAGCTAGGTATCAATATCACTGGCTCATTCTTTTAATCAAAGAAAGTTCCGCCTTAAAAGCTAATCCAATAGCTAA